>NZ_JBVASZ010000231.1:0-200 GCF_057814255.1 Paenibacillus sp. F024 | reverse complement strand
GGTCAGAACGTCTTACCGTTCCTTCCTCCATTACTCCGGCTTCGAGCCATTGCCGGATAAGCTTGAGAGTACGTCTGTCACTGATTCGCATTTCCACCAGCTTCATTAGCTTCTCTTGGTTAATATTGTCGAAGTACCCTTGGATGTCGACGTCGACCACCCAATTACCTTTGCGGTTGCAGGCTTTACGAATTCGCTCT
>NZ_JBVASZ010000230.1:0-206 GCF_057814255.1 Paenibacillus sp. F024 | reverse complement strand
ATGGGTACGCGTGGTTCCCTTCCGCCATCATCACCAAACTAAGAGTTTTGCTTTAGCAAAACTGCATCGTAAGCTTCAAGGCTTGCGCCCTGAAAACTGGATCGAAACCAAAGCTGCTGCTGATCATATATTTTTGGATAAGCCCTCGACCGATTAGTATTCGTCAGCTCCACACGTTGCCGCGCTTCCACCCCGAACCTATCTAC
>NZ_JBVASZ010000229.1:0-209 GCF_057814255.1 Paenibacillus sp. F024 | reverse complement strand
CCTTGGCAGATGGTCCTGCCGGATTCCCACGAGGTTTCACGTGTCTCGCGGTACTCGGGATCCGTCTAGGGCTTTCGCAGCATTTCAGCTACAGGGCTGTTACCTTCTTTGGCCGGCCTTTCCAGACCGCTTCACCTACGCTGCTCAACCCACATTGACGTCCCACAACCCCAGGGGGCAAGCCCCCTGGTTTGGGCTAATCCGCTTTC
>NZ_JBVASZ010000228.1:0-210 GCF_057814255.1 Paenibacillus sp. F024 | reverse complement strand
TTCGTTTAAGATCTTAAAGATCTAGAAAATGATTCAGCATTTATTGCTTTGTTTCGATATCCAGTTTTCAAGGAACAAACAGCTTGAAAGGCATTGCACCTTTCAAAACTGAACACGAGTGAGTGCTGTTGCAGCTTCGCTGCAGATTTGTCCGTCGCCCTGCAGACGACATGGACTCCATAGAAAGGAGGTGATCCAGCCGCACCTTCC
>NZ_JBVASZ010000227.1:0-216 GCF_057814255.1 Paenibacillus sp. F024 | reverse complement strand
TTTTTTTTTTCGTAGCAAGATGCTTTATAAGCTAATAAGCGAAGTGAGTCATCTGCAGGAAGGGAGTCCGAGGGGCGAATAGTACCGGAGAACGCAGAACAACACAACCTGCGGGAGGGAAGGCGCCCTGCTTTGTTCAAACTTTTCAAGGGGGTACGAGTGAGTGAATGCCATTAGGCTAACGACACCAAAGGAAAAAGTTCAACAACTCCAAGA
>NZ_JBVASZ010000226.1:0-230 GCF_057814255.1 Paenibacillus sp. F024 | reverse complement strand
GACCGGGATGGACGTACCGCTGGTGTACCAGTTGTTCCGCCAGGAGCACGGCTGGATAGCCAAGTACGGACGGGATAAGCGCTGAAAGCATCTAAGCGTGAAGCCCCCCTCAAGATGAGATTTCCCAATTAGTAAGACCCCTTGTAGACGACGAGGTAGATAGGTTCGGGGTGGAAGCGCGGCAACGTGTGGAGCTGACGAATACTAATCGGTCGAGGGCTTATCCAAAA
>NZ_JBVASZ010000225.1:0-230 GCF_057814255.1 Paenibacillus sp. F024 | reverse complement strand
CTCTCAGGTCGGCTACGCATCGTCGCCTTGGTGGGCCGTTACCCCGCCAACTAGCTAATGCGCCGCAGGCCCATCTGTAAGCCACAGGTTGCCCCGTGTTTCTTGATCTTCTCATGCGAGAAAACCATCTATCCGGTCTTAGCTACCGTTTCCGGTAGTTATCCCGATCTTACAGGCAGGTTGCCTACGTGTTACTCACCCGTCCGCCGCTAACTTATCCCGAAGGATAA
>NZ_JBVASZ010000224.1:0-231 GCF_057814255.1 Paenibacillus sp. F024 | reverse complement strand
CCGCAGGTTGTGTTGTTCTGCGTTCTCCGGTACTATTCGCCCCTCGGACTCCCTTCCTGCAGATGACTCACTTCGCTTATTAGCTTATAAAGCATCTTGCTACGAAAAAAAAAACTTCTCGTGCAGGGGAGGGTCTCCCCAGTTCACTGCATCCTCTTTCATGCCATGCCGATCCCCATACGCCGGAGGATTCTTCACTGTCGCTCCAAGTTCATGACAGTTTCCATGGCC
>NZ_JBVASZ010000223.1:0-233 GCF_057814255.1 Paenibacillus sp. F024 | reverse complement strand
ACGACGAGGTAGATAGGTTCGGGGTGGAAGCGCGGCAACGTGTGGAGCTGACGAATACTAATCGGTCGAGGGCTTATCCAAAAATATATGATCAGCAGCAGCTTTGGTTTCGATCCAGTTTTCAGGGTGCAAGCCTTGAAGCTTACGATGCAGTTTTGCTAAAGCAAAACTCTTAGTTTGGTGATGATGGCGGAAGGGAACCACGCGTACCCATACCGAACACGACCGTTAAG
>NZ_JBVASZ010000222.1:0-233 GCF_057814255.1 Paenibacillus sp. F024 | reverse complement strand
TGTAGACGACGAGGTAGATAGGTTCGGGGTGGAAGCGCGGCAACGTGTGGAGCTGACGAATACTAATCGGTCGAGGGCTTATCCAAAACAATGATCAGCATGATTTGTTTCGATCCAGTTTTCAGGGTGCAAGCCTTGAAGCTTACGATGCAGTTTTGCTAAAGCAAAACTCTTAGTTTGGTGATGATGGCGGAAGGGAACCACGCGTACCCATACCGAACACGACCGTTAAG
>NZ_JBVASZ010000221.1:0-235 GCF_057814255.1 Paenibacillus sp. F024 | reverse complement strand
AAAGTGATTCCGTCAGTAGCGGCGAGCGAAAGCGGATTAGCCCAAACCAGGGGGCTTGCTCCCTGGGGTTGTGGGACGTCAATGTGGGTTGAGCAGCGTAGGTGAAGCGGTCTGGAAAGGCCGGCCACAGAAGGTAACAGCCCTGTAGCTGAAAGGCTGCGAAAGCCCTAGACGGATCCCGAGTACCGCGAGACACGTGAAACCTCGTGGGAATCCGGCAGGACCATCTGCCAAG
>NZ_JBVASZ010000220.1:0-240 GCF_057814255.1 Paenibacillus sp. F024 | reverse complement strand
ATGGAAACTGTCATGAACTTGGAGCGACAGTGAAGAATCCTCCGGCGTATGGGGATCGGCATGGCATGAAAGAGGATGCAGTGAACTGGGGAGACCCTCCCCTGCACGAGAAGTTTTTTTTTTTTTTCGTAGCAAGATGCTTTATAAGCTAATAAGCGAAGTGAGTCATCTGCAGGAAGGGAGTCCGAGGGGCGAATAGTACCGGAGAACGCAGAACAACACAACCTGCGGGAGGGAAGG
>NZ_JBVASZ010000219.1:0-241 GCF_057814255.1 Paenibacillus sp. F024 | reverse complement strand
ATGGAAACTGTCATGAACTTGGAGCGACAGTGAAGAATCCTCCGGCGTATGGGGATCGGCATGGCATGAAAGAGGATGCAGTGAACTGGGGAGACCCTCCCCTGCACGAGAAGTTTTTTTTTTTTTTTCGTAGCAAGATGCTTTATAAGCTAATAAGCGAAGTGAGTCATCTGCAGGAAGGGAGTCCGAGGGGCGAATAGTACCGGAGAACGCAGAACAACACAACCTGCGGGAGGGAAGG
>NZ_JBVASZ010000218.1:0-242 GCF_057814255.1 Paenibacillus sp. F024 | reverse complement strand
CCATGGAAACTGTCATGAACTTGGAGCGACAGTGAAGAATCCTCCGGCGTATGGGGATCGGCATGGCATGAAAGAGGATGCAGTGAACTGGGGAGACCCTCCCCTGCACGAGAAGTTTTTTTTTTTTCGTAGCAAGATGCTTTATAAGCTAATAAGCGAAGTGAGTCATCTGCAGGAAGGGAGTCCGAGGGGCGAATAGTACCGGAGAACGCAGAACAACACAACCTGCGGGAGGGAAGGCG
>NZ_JBVASZ010000217.1:0-242 GCF_057814255.1 Paenibacillus sp. F024 | reverse complement strand
GCAGGCCTTCGGGACAGAGGAGACAGGTGGTGCATGGTTGTCGTCAGCTCGTGTCGTGAGATGTTGGGTTAAGTCCCGCAACGAGCGCAACCCTTGAACTTAGTTGCCAGCATTAAGTTGGGCACTCTAAGTTGACTGCCGGTGACAAACCGGAGGAAGGTGGGGATGACGTCAAATCATCATGCCCCTTATGACCTGGGCTACACACGTACTACAATGGCCGGTACAACGGGAAGCGAAGG
>NZ_JBVASZ010000216.1:0-243 GCF_057814255.1 Paenibacillus sp. F024 | reverse complement strand
ATGAGCCATTCGAACTCGACGATCCGGATGAGCTGGACGAGTCGTAAGAGCCTGAGGAGCTCGACGAACTTGACGATCCGGACGATCCGGACGATCCGGACGATCCAGACGATCCAGACGATCCAGACGATCCAGACGATCCAGATGATTTAGGTATACTCGACGAACCGGTTGGACGGTTAGCCTTCGAGGAGTCCGATGAATTAGAGGCTCCTGACGAAGCGGGTGAACCATACGATCCGG
>NZ_JBVASZ010000215.1:0-245 GCF_057814255.1 Paenibacillus sp. F024 | reverse complement strand
AGGATGCCTAGGCACCAGGAGCCGATGAAGGACGTGGCGAACGACGAAATGCCTCGGGGAGCCGTAAGCAGGCTTTGATCCGGGGATGTCCGAATGGGGGAACCCGCGTATCGTAATTGATACGTACCATGCAGTGAATACATAGCTGCATCGGAGGCAGACGAGGGGAACTGAAACATCTAAGTACCCTCAGGAAAAGAAAACAAAAGTGATTCCGTCAGTAGCGGCGAGCGAAAGCGGATTAG
>NZ_JBVASZ010000214.1:0-246 GCF_057814255.1 Paenibacillus sp. F024 | reverse complement strand
GAGGGTACAACGGAATTTTCTATAGCAATTCCATTAAAGGGAGTATTATGAATTTGCTTGAAAAGTCTGCCTAGCTTACGCCGGAGCAGACTTTTTCATGTTTAGTTCGTAGTGTGTCCCCCATGGATTTGGGGGTGGCATAATTAGACTGGTTAGTAATGAGGAGTGTGGCGGGAAGGGATCCTCGTATATTTGAGCGAAAAGTAAAAATATTATCTATTGACTGAATATTGGGAACGCTTTATT
>NZ_JBVASZ010000213.1:0-249 GCF_057814255.1 Paenibacillus sp. F024 | reverse complement strand
CGTGGTTCCCTTCCGCCATCATCACCAAACTAAGAGTTTTGCTTTAGCAAAACTGCGTCGTAAGCTTCAAGGCTTGCACCCTGAAAACTGGATCGAAACCAAAGCTGCTGCTGATCATATATTTTTTGGATAAGCCCTCGACCGATTAGTATTCGTCAGCTCCACACGTTGCCGCGCTTCCACCCCGAACCTATCTACCTCGTCGTCTACAAGGGGTCTTACTAATTGGGAAATCTCATCTTGAGGGGG
>NZ_JBVASZ010000212.1:0-249 GCF_057814255.1 Paenibacillus sp. F024 | reverse complement strand
CGTGGTTCCCTTCCGCCATCATCACCAAACTAAGAGTTTTGCTTTAGCAAAACTGCGTCGTAAGCTTCAAGGCTTGCACCCTGAAAACTGGATCGAAACCAAAGCTGCTGCTGATCATATATTTTTTTGGATAAGCCCTCGACCGATTAGTATTCGTCAGCTCCACACGTTGCCGCGCTTCCACCCCGAACCTATCTACCTCGTCGTCTACAAGGGGTCTTACATACTGGGAAATCTCATCTTGAGGGG
>NZ_JBVASZ010000211.1:0-251 GCF_057814255.1 Paenibacillus sp. F024 | reverse complement strand
CCATTCGGACATCCCCGGATCAAAGCCTGCTTACGGCTCCCCGAGGCATTTCGTCGTTCGCCACGTCCTTCATCGGCTCCTGGTGCCTAGGCATCCTCCGTGTGCTCTTATTAGCTTAACCAATGCTCCGACTTTCGTCTTCGCTTCGTTTAAGATCTTAAAGATCTAGAAAATGATTCAGCATTTATTGCTTTGTTTCGATATCCAGTTTTCAAGGAACAAACAGCTTGAAAGGCATTGCACCTTTCAAA
>NZ_JBVASZ010000210.1:0-251 GCF_057814255.1 Paenibacillus sp. F024 | reverse complement strand
TCACCTTTCCCTCACGGTACTGCTTCACTATCGGTCACCAGGGAGTATTTAGCCTTGGCAGATGGTCCTGCCGGATTCCCACGAGGTTTCACGTGTCTCGCGGTACTCGGGATCCGTCTAGGGTTTTCGCAGCCTTTCAGCTACAGGGCTGTTACCTTCTTTGGCCGGCCTTTCCAGACCGCTTCACCTACGCTGCTCAACCCACATTGACGTCCCACAACCCCAGGGGGCAAGCCCCCTGGTTTGGGCTA
>NZ_JBVASZ010000209.1:0-253 GCF_057814255.1 Paenibacillus sp. F024 | reverse complement strand
CCCAGGCATTAGAACCCTTTATGCCGTGGTCACCGTCACTTCCGGACTCTTGCCGCGTCACGTAATCTTCATCCATCATACACTTGCTCCCATCTGACTGCTAGGTGGGGGCTATTTGACGCTCACGTTTATATGCTGGAGTGCTACGATAAAAATGCAGTCGAAAAACCCCCTCATATGAAATAAAATGAAAAGGCAAGTCAGTTCTACGCTTGTTGGTGGCATTCAAGATAACACATTCAGACCACTTGAT
>NZ_JBVASZ010000208.1:0-254 GCF_057814255.1 Paenibacillus sp. F024 | reverse complement strand
GGGTACGAGTGAGTGAATGCCATTAGGCTAACGACACCAAAGGAAAAAGTTCAACAACTCCAAGAGAAGTTAGGTCATGCTGCCAAGACAAGCAAGAGCAGAAAATTTCATGCGTTGTACGACAAAGGTAAGCGTCAAACCGAACACACCTGTTCATATAAAGCAAAGCCTGTCACAATGAATCCATCATACAATGAGAGGATGGATTCGGATGGAAGAGACGCTGCAGGAACTATGGGTTAAACGTATCGCGG
>NZ_JBVASZ010000207.1:0-254 GCF_057814255.1 Paenibacillus sp. F024 | reverse complement strand
AGAGCGAATTCGTAAAGCCTGCAACCGCAAAGGTAATTGGGTGGTCGACGTCGACATCCAAGGGTACTTCGACAATATTAACCAAGAGAAGCTAATGAAGCTGGTGGAAATGCGAATCAGTGACAGAGAAAGCAGAAACGGGACAAAACCAAGTGTACTACACAACCCAACAGTGGCTCTGCCCCAAAGCAGAGAAGCATATCCGGGAAATGGTGAAGGAACGCCTTGCGCCGCCGGGCATGCGGCATAAATCT
>NZ_JBVASZ010000206.1:0-254 GCF_057814255.1 Paenibacillus sp. F024 | reverse complement strand
CCGTGCATTTGCCTCCGGCTTCCTTCAGATTCCGCCTCGCGACGGACACCCTTGCCCTTGGCTACGGTAGGCGCTCGCCAGCCCCCGTTCAGGACTTTCACCCTAAAGATGACGCCCATGCTGGGCGATCGAGTAGGAGGGGGCGCCTAGCCCCCGACCTCTCACACCACCGTACATGCGGGTCCGCATACGGCGGTTCCAAAAGGTTAACAAAGCTCTAAATAACGAGAAAGCAAACTTCTCAGCCCTTTCGC
>NZ_JBVASZ010000205.1:0-254 GCF_057814255.1 Paenibacillus sp. F024 | reverse complement strand
TGCATTTGCCTCCGGCTTCCTTCAGATTCCGCCTCGCGACGGACACCCTTGCCCTTGGCTACGGTAGGCGCTCGCCAGCCCCCGTTCAGGACTTTCACCCTAAAGATGACGCCCATGCTGGGCGTACATCGAGTAGGAGGGGGCGCCTAGCCCCCGACCTCTCACACCACCGTACATGCGGGTCCGCATACGGCGGTTCCAAAAGGTTAACAAAGCTCTAAATAACGAGAAAGCAAACTTCTCAGCCCTTTCGC
>NZ_JBVASZ010000203.1:0-255 GCF_057814255.1 Paenibacillus sp. F024 | reverse complement strand
AAAATTCAGTAATCGACGCCGGAATGTTTACGATGGTAATCATCCAGGACGCTACCGCCGATGACGCGATTAAGAACATGACCACGCTCGTCATTTTGGCAGAAGCAACTAACCCTTGGAAAAAATCGTTTAGCTTAAGCTCGCGATGGATGAGCATACCAACGATTAAGGCATATACCGCCGCTACGATCGCCGCTTCGGTCGGAGTGAAAATCCCGCCCTTCATCCCTCCCAGAATTAACACGGGCAAAAACA
>NZ_JBVASZ010000202.1:0-255 GCF_057814255.1 Paenibacillus sp. F024 | reverse complement strand
GGATTAGCCCAAACCAGGGGGCTTGCTCCCTGGGGTTGTGGGACGTCAAGGTGGGTTGAGCAGCGTAGGCGAAGCGGTCTGGAAAGGCCGGCCAAAGAAGGTAACAGCCCTGTAGCTGAAAGGCTGCAAAAACCCTAGACGGATCCCGAGTACCGCGAGACACGTGAAACCTCGTGGGAATCCGGCAGGACCATCTGCCAAGGCTAAATACTCCCTGGTGACCGATAGTGAAGCAGTACCGTGAGGGAAAGGTGA
>NZ_JBVASZ010000201.1:0-255 GCF_057814255.1 Paenibacillus sp. F024 | reverse complement strand
ATGGTAAATTAACTAACCGTGACTCCGAAACGGATCAACTGAAAACAGCTTCTAGACGAAAGGATTCGTTCCTCCGCCAGGATAAAAAAAACAGTTGCCAAACGGTACGGAGATATGGTAGATTGGTTTTCCGGCCGCATGAGACAAAGCGGTTGGTTGAAATACTAAGCTTCAACATTGTCCTTTGAAAACTGAACATCGAGTGAGTGCGAAGTCTCATAAGAGATTTCGAAATGAAGTCAGTAACGAATTGAG
>NZ_JBVASZ010000200.1:0-255 GCF_057814255.1 Paenibacillus sp. F024 | reverse complement strand
TCCCGAAAGGTCCAGTCCCTGAATCCCATAAAGAAAGGAGGAATCCCACGTGAAGTTGTTTGTCGGGATTGACGTGAGTTCGCAAGATTTAAAGGTGTGCATCATGGATGCTGGCGGCGATACCCTCTAAGCGTTCACGGTGCTCAACAACTACCACGGTGCCTGCCACCTGCGGGATCAGATCCTTGCCCACGCTGACCGCATCAAGCCATCGGAGATTCACATCGGTCTGGAATCAACATCGGTTTACAGTTG
>NZ_JBVASZ010000199.1:0-255 GCF_057814255.1 Paenibacillus sp. F024 | reverse complement strand
CTCAATTCGTTACTGACTTCATTTCGAAATCTCTTATGAGACTTCGCACTCACTCGATGTTCAGTTTTCAAAGGACAATGTTGAAGCTTAGTATTTCAACCAACCGCTTTGTCTCATGCGGCCGGAAGACCAATCTACCATATCTCCGTACCGTTTGGCAACTGTTTTTTTTATCCTGGCGGAGGAACGAATCCTTTCGTCTAGAAGCTGTTTTCAGTTGATCCGTTTCGGAGTCACGGTTAGTTAATTTACCAT
>NZ_JBVASZ010000198.1:0-255 GCF_057814255.1 Paenibacillus sp. F024 | reverse complement strand
AGCTTAACCAATGCTTCGTTATACATTTCAAAAAACATATAACTCCACGTAATCAAGATCAAAAGATCTAAGGATGATTCAGCATTTATTGCTTTGTTTCGATATCCAGTTTTCAAGGAACAAACAGTTTGAAAGGCATTGCACCTTTCAAAACTGAACACGAGTGAGTGCTGTTGCAGCTTCGCTGCAGATTTGTCCGTCGCCCTGCAGACGACATGGACTCCATAGAAAGGAGGTGATCCAGCCGCACCTTCC
>NZ_JBVASZ010000197.1:0-255 GCF_057814255.1 Paenibacillus sp. F024 | reverse complement strand
ACTCCACAGGAACCGTAACCAATTCCGGGAACAGAATCAAAAGAATAAGAATAACCGTTTCCGCAAGTAAGAATGGCCATACGCCCCTCATCATGTCATCCATATTTAATCGCGCGACGCCTCCAGCTACATTCAATACGGTTCCAACCGGCGGCGTCAACAGACCCAATGCCCCCGTTAAGATGAAGACGATCCCAAAATATACCGGATCGATTTGGGCAGCTGTGATGAGCGGCATAAGAATCGGTGTAAAAA
>NZ_JBVASZ010000196.1:0-255 GCF_057814255.1 Paenibacillus sp. F024 | reverse complement strand
GCTAAGAGATCATCAGCACCTGGGTATGGATGTTTTCGTCAAACGAATGCCCTATAAATTAAAAAAGGCTGCATTTATTGTAAGAAGCATTATTGTCATTTTTCTTCTTTATTTAGTGCTTGAGGGAGCGTACAAATTGGTCATGCTGAATTTAGATGCCCCTTCTCCCGCATTGGGAATTGACCTGGCCTGGGTTTATTCGATCGGGATTTTCGCTAGTGCGGTCATGATCCTGTTTGTGCTAAGTCATATTTA
>NZ_JBVASZ010000195.1:0-255 GCF_057814255.1 Paenibacillus sp. F024 | reverse complement strand
GATCAAAGCCTGCTTACGGCTCCCCGAGGCATTTCGTCGTTCGCCACGTCCTTCATCGGCTCCTGGTGCCTAGGCATCCTCCGTGTGCTCTTATTAGCTTAACCAATGCTTCGTTATACATTTCAAAGAACATATAACTCCACGTAATCAAGATCAAAAGATCTAAGGATGATTCAGCATTTATTGCTTTGTTTCGATATCCAGTTTTCAAGGAACAAACAGCTTGAAAGGCATTGCACCTTTCAAAACTGAACA
>NZ_JBVASZ010000194.1:0-255 GCF_057814255.1 Paenibacillus sp. F024 | reverse complement strand
CTTCGAGCCATTGCCGGATAAGCTTGAGAGTACGTCTGTCACTGATTCGCATTTCCACCAGCTTTATTAGCTTCTCTTGGTTAATATTGTCGAAGTACCCTTGGATGTCGACGTCGACCACCCAATTGCCTTTGCGGTTGCAGGCTTTACGAATTCGCTCTAGCGCTTGCTTCGCCCCGCGCTTAGGCCGGAAACCAAAGGAACATTCCTGAAAGTCGGCTTCAAAGATCGGCTCCAATATGAGTTTGGTTGCCA
>NZ_JBVASZ010000193.1:0-255 GCF_057814255.1 Paenibacillus sp. F024 | reverse complement strand
CGCATCGATGCCTGGATTATTGCAGACAGGCTGCGTTTTGGAAGGCTGCCGATGACCGTTGTCGCCCAAGAGCAGTACATCGCTCTTCAAAGACTGACCCGCATGCGGTTTCACCTCGTCCACAACCCGACACGAGAGAAGCAGTACTTTCTCCAGCACCTGTTCTACAAGTGCAGTGCGTTCTCCGCGGAGGTGGAGAGCTCCGCCTTCGGCCATGCCATCACTGAATTGCTCCTTGAGAAATACAGCCTGGAT
>NZ_JBVASZ010000192.1:0-255 GCF_057814255.1 Paenibacillus sp. F024 | reverse complement strand
GCCTGCGCGCGCTTTACGCCCAATAATTCCGGACAACGCTTGCCCCCTACGTATTACCGCGGCTGCTGGCACGTAGTTAGCCGGGGCTTTCTTCTCAAGTACCGTCACCCTCAGAGCAGTTACTCTCTAAGGCGTTCTTCCTTGGCAACAGAGCTTTACGATCCGAAAACCTTCATCACTCACGCGGCGTTGCTCCGTCAGACTTGCGTCCATTGCGGAAGATTCCCTACTGCTGCCTCCCGTAGGAGTCTGGGC
>NZ_JBVASZ010000191.1:0-255 GCF_057814255.1 Paenibacillus sp. F024 | reverse complement strand
GAACGCAGAACAACACAACCTGCGGGAGGGAAGGCGCCCTGCTTTGTTCAAACTTTTCAAGGGGGTACGAGTGAGTGAATGCCATTAGGCTAACGACACCAAAGGAAAAAGTTCAACAACTCCAAGAAAAGTTAGGTCATGCTGCCAAGACAAGCAAGAGCAGAAAATTTCATGCGTTGTACGACAAAGTTTATCGATTGGACGTGCTACAGGAAGCGTGGCGGAGAGTACGAGCGAACAAAGGAGCGGCAGGCA
>NZ_JBVASZ010000190.1:0-255 GCF_057814255.1 Paenibacillus sp. F024 | reverse complement strand
TCTCTTGGTTAATATTGTCGAAGTACCCTTGGATGTCGACGTCGACCACCCAATTACCTTTGCGGTTGCAGGCTTTACGAATTCGCTCTAGCGCTTGCTTCGCCCCGCGCTTAGGCCGGAAACCAAAAGAACATTCCTGAAAGTCGGCTTCAAAGATCGGCTCCAATATGAGTTTGGTTGCCATTTGAACGACGCGGTCTCTTACCGTTGGGATGCCGAGCGGTCGTTTACGTCCATCTTTCTTCGGAATGTAGT
>NZ_JBVASZ010000189.1:0-255 GCF_057814255.1 Paenibacillus sp. F024 | reverse complement strand
CTGGTTCTCCCCGAAATAGCTTTAGGGCTAGCCTCGGGAGATGCGTCGTGGAGGTAAAGCACTGATTGGGTGCGGGGCCCGCCAAGGGTTACCAAGTCCAGTCAAACTCTGAATGCCACAGACGTTATCCCGGGAGTCAGACAGTGAGTGCTAAGATCCATTGTCAAGAGGGAAACAGCCCAGATCATCAGCTAAGGTCCCCAAGTGTGTGTTAAGTGGGAAAGGATGTGGAGTTGCGCAGACAACCAGGATGTT
>NZ_JBVASZ010000188.1:0-255 GCF_057814255.1 Paenibacillus sp. F024 | reverse complement strand
CTGGTTCTCCCCGAAATAGCTTTAGGGCTAGCCTCGGGAGATGCGTCGTGGAGGTAAAGCACTGATTGGGTGCGGGGCCCGCCAAGGGTTACCAAGTCCAGTCAAACTCTGAATGCCACAGACGTTAACCCGGGAGTCAGACAGTGAGTGCTAAGATCCATTGTCAAGAGGGAAACAGCCCAGATCATCAGCTAAGGTCCCCAAGTGTGTGTTAAGTGGGAAAGGATGTGGAGTTGCGCAGACAACCAGGATGTT
>NZ_JBVASZ010000187.1:0-255 GCF_057814255.1 Paenibacillus sp. F024 | reverse complement strand
CCACTATCCGCGTCTTCTCCGGGTGTACGGTCAGTTCCAGTCGCTCCATAATCGCTTGGATAAGCTTAAAAGCATGAAGCGCCTCTTTCCTTGTCTTGCACACCACGACGAAATCGTCTGCATACCTTGTAAGTTCTCCGACTTCCTTCCCGTGTCTTTCCCACAACGTATCGAAGTAATTTAGGTAAATGTTCGCCAACAGCGGTGAAATCACTCCCCCTTGGGGCGTGCCCAGGTCAGAACGTCTTACCGTTC
>NZ_JBVASZ010000185.1:0-256 GCF_057814255.1 Paenibacillus sp. F024 | reverse complement strand
ATATCGAAGGACGCGCGAAAGAGCTCGACGCCATGGGCGTAGACTACATTTGCGTACACACAGGCTACGATCTTCAAGCCGTCGGACAAAACTCGTTTGAGGACCTGAAGAAAATTAAAAGTGTGGTCAAAAATGCAAAAACGGCGATCGCCGGCGGCATCAAGCTCAGCACATTGCCGGAAGTGATCAAAGCCCAGCCTGACCTTGTTATCGTAGGCGGCGGCATTACCGGACAAGAAGATAAAAAAGCCGCAGC
>NZ_JBVASZ010000184.1:0-260 GCF_057814255.1 Paenibacillus sp. F024 | reverse complement strand
GCTCGCCGCTACTGACGGAATCACTTTTGTTTTCTTTTCCTGAGGGTACTTAGATGTTTCAGTTCCCCTCGTCTGCCTCCGATGCAGCTATGTATTCACTGCATGGTACGTATCTATTACGATACGCAGGTTTCCCCATTCGGACATCCCCGGATCAAAGCCTGCTTACGGCTCCCCGAGGCATTTCGTCGTTCGCCACGTCCTTCTTCGGCTCCTGGTGCCTAGGCATCCTCCGTGTGCTCTTTATAGCTTAACCAACG
>NZ_JBVASZ010000183.1:0-261 GCF_057814255.1 Paenibacillus sp. F024 | reverse complement strand
CGTGTTCAGTTTTGAAAGGTGCAATGCCTTTCAAGCTGTTTGTTCCTTGAAAACTGGATATCGAAACAAAGCAATAAATGCTGAATCATCCTTAGATCTTTTGATCTTGATTACGTGGAGTTATATGGTTTTTAAAATATATAACGAAGCATTGGTTAAGCTAATAAGAGCACACGGAGGATGCCTAGGCACCAGGAGCCGATGAAGGACGTGGCGAACGACGAAATGCCTCGGGGAGCCGTAAGCAGGCTTTGATCCGGG
>NZ_JBVASZ010000182.1:0-265 GCF_057814255.1 Paenibacillus sp. F024 | reverse complement strand
CCCCTCAAGATGAGATTTCCCAGTATGTAAGACCCCTTGTAGACGACGAGGTAGATAGGTTCGGGGTGGAAGCGCGGCAACGTGTGGAGCTGACGAATACTAATCGGTCGAGGGCTTATCCAAAAAATATATGATCAGCAGCAGCAGCTTTAGTTTCGATCCAGTTTTCAGGGCACAAGCCGCCTTGAATAAGTAATTCGTTTGGTGATGATGGCGGAAGGGAACCACGCGTACCCATACCGAACACGACCGTTAAGCCTTCCAG
>NZ_JBVASZ010000181.1:0-265 GCF_057814255.1 Paenibacillus sp. F024 | reverse complement strand
CAGTGTGGCCGATCACCCTCTCAGGTCGGCTACGCATCGTCGCCTTGGTGGGCCGTTACCCCGCCAACTAGCTAATGCGCCGCAGGCCCATCTGTAAGCCACAGGTTGCCCCGTGTTTCTTGATCTCTTCATGCGAAGAAACCATCTATCCGGTCTTAGCTACCGTTTCCGGTAGTTATCCCGATCTTACAGGCAGGTTGCCTACGTGTTACTCACCCGTCCGCCGCTAACTTATCCCGAAGGATAAGTCCGCTCGACTTGCATG
>NZ_JBVASZ010000180.1:0-272 GCF_057814255.1 Paenibacillus sp. F024 | reverse complement strand
TACATGCAAGTCGAGCGGACTTATCCTTCGGGATAAGTTAGCGGCGGACGGGTGAGTAACACGTAGGCAACCTGCCTGTAAGATCGGGATAACTACCGGAAACGGTAGCTAAGACCGGATAGATGGTATCTTCGCATGAAGTGACCAAGAAACACGGGGCAACCTGTGGCTTACAGATGGGCCTGCGGCGCATTAGCTAGTTGGCGGGGTAACAGCCCACCAAGGCGACGATGCGTAGCCGACCTGAGAGGGTGATCGGCCACACTGGGACT
>NZ_JBVASZ010000179.1:0-275 GCF_057814255.1 Paenibacillus sp. F024 | reverse complement strand
GGATTCGGATGGAAGAGACGCTGCAGGAACTATGGGTTAAACGTATCGCGGCCTATCGGGCAAGCGGGCAAACGTTAAAGGCGTGGTGTGCCGAACAGAACGTAACGGTGCATCAGTTAAAATATTGGTTGTACAAAGCCCAAAGACAGCAGAACCTGGCATCAGCCTCTGCAACCTTCCGCGCCGTGACCGTCACGTCACCGGAGCCGGAGAACGATCCATTATGGGTACAGGTCGGATCCGCCCGCATTGTTGTACGTCCGGGCTTCGAACCG
>NZ_JBVASZ010000178.1:0-277 GCF_057814255.1 Paenibacillus sp. F024 | reverse complement strand
AAAGTGATTCCGTCAGTAGCGGCGAGCGAAAGCGGATTAGCCCAAACCAGGGGGCTTGCTCCCTGGGGTTGTGGGACGTCAATGTGGGTTGAGCAGCGTAGGTGAAGCGGTCTGGAAAGGCCGGCCAAAGAAGGTAACAGCCCTGTAGCCGAAATGCTGCGAAAGCCCTAGACGGATCCCGAGTACCGCGAGACACGTGAAACCTCGTGGGAATCCGGCAGGACCATCTGCCAAGGCTAAATACTCCCTGGTGACCGATAGTGAAGCAGTACCGTGA
>NZ_JBVASZ010000177.1:0-278 GCF_057814255.1 Paenibacillus sp. F024 | reverse complement strand
AGTTGTTATCTACAGTTTTGCATCGTTTTGATTACAAAGAGCTTTATTGCACAAATCTACTGATAAAGCCTAATTCCGCAATATAATTCGTAAATGAATAAGCCTACACATAGAATCTATCATACAAAGAATTGACCTTACCACAACTCTACATTTATTAACTTATTCAATAAACTCAAATAACTATATAAAAACCCAAATTATCTTAAATATTAATGGTTTAGATCAGTCTCAAATTTTGAGTATTTTTTCACCAAAGTGGAACGCTAATAAAAATA
>NZ_JBVASZ010000176.1:0-278 GCF_057814255.1 Paenibacillus sp. F024 | reverse complement strand
AATGCGGTTTAAATGACGTACATCCTCTTCGGGTAATTCTCCAAAGTATGCCTCAACCACTTTTTTCCTATGGGCCTTCAGCTCAAACTTCGCCGCTTGACCCGCTGCAATTTTGACCCCATACGGATGCAGGCCGATCTGACCGGCAATCTGCTGCTGGGAATAGCCCGTGAATTTGTTTCAATCAAGGTGGACCGGGAGGAACGGCCCGATGTGGACAATCTGTACATGTCCGTTTGTCAAGCGATGACCGGACAGGGGGGATGGCCGCTGACGAT
>NZ_JBVASZ010000175.1:0-279 GCF_057814255.1 Paenibacillus sp. F024 | reverse complement strand
CGGATGCCGCCGGGTCGATCAGTGCGGCCCAGCGCTCGAACGAGAGCCCGCCGTCCTTCCCGCGCAGCGTGTACAGGAACGTCGAGACCAGGGGGATCGCGAAGAAGGCGCCGATCACGATGCCGATGACCCAGCGCGTCACGCGAGAGGGGGCGAGCTTGTTCATGACTGCCACCTTGCAGCCCGCCGCTGGATCAGCGAGTACAGCGCCATCACGACGCCGACGATCACGATCATGCCGAGCGCAAGGGCGCCGGCGAGATTCTCGCGGCCGAGCAC
>NZ_JBVASZ010000174.1:0-279 GCF_057814255.1 Paenibacillus sp. F024 | reverse complement strand
CCTCTGCGCGGGCTCTTTCCTGGTCCGTCAGGCTTTTCCAAGCGTTCAAAATTGGCAGTGGTATTTCCAATGTCATCAGAGTATAATTTGGAGTGTTTGGGGTTTTCATAGAAAAAGGGGCTGTGAACATACACATGAATTTGTTATACGGAATCGGCTTTTTCGATCGGCTCCGTAATGCTTTTCGACAGCCAAATGGCAAACCAGATGCTCAGCAGGGTTCCGACGAGAAAGATCGCAAATCCAAGGCTGTTGATATGATTCGTATGCTCCATAATG
>NZ_JBVASZ010000173.1:0-279 GCF_057814255.1 Paenibacillus sp. F024 | reverse complement strand
CGACGAACCCGGCCTGCGCGACGTCGAGTGCCTCGCGAAGCACGCGCTCGCCCTCTTCGCTGTGGACGTCGAGCTCGGCGCGGCCGAGCAGCACGTTCTCGCGCACCGAGGCCGAGAACAGCGTGGCGTCCTCGAACGCCATCGCGATGTGCTGACGCAGCTCGACGAGCGTCAGGTCGCGCACGTCGACGCCATCGAGCGTCACGCGCCCGCCTGTCACGTCGTACAGGCGCGTCGGGAGCGTGGTGAGGGTGGTCTTGCCGCTGCCGGTGAGGCCGA
>NZ_JBVASZ010000172.1:0-280 GCF_057814255.1 Paenibacillus sp. F024 | reverse complement strand
ATTGCGGTTCAGTATTACTGTATCCCCGAAGTCATAGCCAACGTCCCGCGCACTGTTTTTATCCCGCAGCCGAATGTAGATTCCGCCGTCATTCGGTTGAAGGTGAGGGAGACGCCGCCGGTCGATGTGGATGATGAGGAATTTTTCTTTGAAGTGGTGCAAGCCAGCTTCGTGCAGCGGCGCAAAACGATATATTACAATCTGGCCGCGAAATATTTCACCAAGGAAACGAAGAGCAGCCTGGAAGCCATTCTACAAGCATCAGGCATCGAACCCTCCC
>NZ_JBVASZ010000171.1:0-280 GCF_057814255.1 Paenibacillus sp. F024 | reverse complement strand
CAGGCTCCCGGCGCATCTGCCGAGCAGCGCTGGCAGATGGTATGCCTTGCCGTGGAGGGCCATCCGAGCTTCAAGCCATCGGAGGTTGAGCTGCGCAAAGGCGGCGTATCCTACAGCATAGAAACCGTACTCATGCTCCGTTCGCAGCATCCTGAGCATGAGTTCTATTACATTATTGGAGCGGATATGGGACAGTATTTGCCCAAATGGCATAGAATCGATGAGCTGATCACGCTCGTGTCCTTTGTGGGATTGCACCGCCCGGGGTATGACACCGGAG
>NZ_JBVASZ010000170.1:0-280 GCF_057814255.1 Paenibacillus sp. F024 | reverse complement strand
GGATGATTATCGTAGGTTTGCAGGTCTTCCAGCGAATCGAACTTCGTAATCAGCGCAATATCGTAAGAACGGTCCAAATGAAGCACGTCGGTACCTACTTCAATATGGCGAAGCACCGTAATTTTCCCCTCCATATTTTTGAGCACATGGTAAGTCGCCTGTACGGACTCCGGGCTCCGGTCTTTCAGCTTAAACATCACTACATGTGTAATCATTACACTCGCTCCCCTTTGGTTACATCAGCTTCGAAAATAAATTTTACGATCTGTCTAAAGAAGAT
>NZ_JBVASZ010000169.1:0-280 GCF_057814255.1 Paenibacillus sp. F024 | reverse complement strand
ACGAGGGGAACTGAAACATCTAAGTACCCTCAGGAAAAGAAAACAAAAGTGATTCCGTCAGTAGCGGCGAGCGAAAGCGGATTAGCCCAAACCAGGGGGCTTGCCCCCTGGGGTTGTGGGACGTCAAGGTGGGTTGAGCAGCGTAGGTGAAGTGGTCTGGAAAGGCCGGCCACAGAAGGTAACAGCCCTGTAGCTGAAAGGCTGCGAAAGCCCTAGACGGATCCCGAGTACCGCGAGACACGTGAAACCTCGTGGGAATCCGGCAGGACCATCTGCCAAG
>NZ_JBVASZ010000168.1:0-280 GCF_057814255.1 Paenibacillus sp. F024 | reverse complement strand
TAAGTACCCTCAGGAAAAGAAAACAAAAGTGATTCCGTCAGTAGCGGCGAGCGAAAGCGGATTAGCCCAAACCAGGGGGCTTGCTCCCTGGGGTTGTGGGACGTCAATGTGGGTTGAGCAGCGTAGGCGAAGCGGTCTGGAAAGGCCGGCCACAGAAGGTAACAGCCCTGTAGCTGAAATGCTGCGAAAGCCCTAGACGGATCCCGAGTACCGCGAGACACGTGAAACCTCGTGGGAATCCGGCAGGACCATCTGCCAAGGCTAAATACTCCCTGGTGAC
>NZ_JBVASZ010000167.1:0-281 GCF_057814255.1 Paenibacillus sp. F024 | reverse complement strand
GCGTACACCTGCCGCACATGCCGAATGACCTTCACTTGCGGAGGCACGATGCCGATTTCGCTGCGCGTTTCCGTACTCATTTCATGTAGTGATCCGCCGCAGCACTGGCAGATTTGCTCTCCTTCTTCCAGCGTGTACGTCACCGTTTCAACCGGCAGTTTGGACAGATCCGCCTCGCGCTTGCCGTTTGTTTTGCGGCGTTCGTAGGTGACCTTCTCCATTTCAGGTTCTTGCCCCTGGGGCGTGGCCAGCACTTCGGCCTCATTAAACAGGTTCAGTTC
>NZ_JBVASZ010000166.1:0-282 GCF_057814255.1 Paenibacillus sp. F024 | reverse complement strand
ACCGCGCAGGTATTCAAACGTCGTCTCGTCCGGAGCGATCAGACCCGCTCTTGCTCCCGCTTCGATGGACATGTTGCAGACGGTCATACGCTCTTACATGGACAAGCCGCGGATCGCTTCGCCTGTATATTCAATAACATAACCTGTAGCAAAGTCCGTACCATATTGAGCGATAACGCCGAGAATCAAGTCTTTTGCCGTAACGCCCTGCTTCAGCTTCCCGTTGATGCGCACGTCCAGCGTCTTCGGAGTCGCTTGCTGCAAGCATTGCGTTGCGAGCAC
>NZ_JBVASZ010000165.1:0-282 GCF_057814255.1 Paenibacillus sp. F024 | reverse complement strand
TGCTGATATTTTTACATTGTATCTGAAATATAAGCAGGAGGGCGGCCGCTTTAAGGCCGGGGACTATGACATGAAACCGGGGCTTTCGCCTGATGAAATTATCGGGCAGCTGAACCGGGGAGAGACGGTCAAGGAAGCGGGGCTGCGCCTTACGGTTCCCGAAGGGTTTACGGTGCGGCAGATCGCCGAGAAGCATCAAGCGGAGCATGGGTTCGACAGCTCGGTCATTCTTCAGGCGGCGCAAAGCTATAAAGGGCTGCCGGGAACCGTGGGGGCGGATAT
>NZ_JBVASZ010000164.1:0-282 GCF_057814255.1 Paenibacillus sp. F024 | reverse complement strand
GTGTAGCACGCTTTATCCGGCACGTCCATCCATGTGAAACGCCCTTGAGCTCTCCTTCTTTGGAGAACCAAGGGCGCTGGCGCCGCTCAAGCGAATCTTCCTTTATTCATTTGCCGAGGCTTTCACTTTCTCTTTGGTATAGCGGCCCGCGGAGCCTCCGGCTGACTTGCCGAAGACTGCGCCTGACATTAATCCGGATCCTCCGGGGTAATTTTCATAGAATAGCCCGCCCACCATCTAACCGGCAGCGTAGAGACCCGGGATAGGCATACCCTCTTGGTC
>NZ_JBVASZ010000163.1:0-283 GCF_057814255.1 Paenibacillus sp. F024 | reverse complement strand
AAAGAGCCTCTTGATCAAAACTAATGAGGAGAGTGAAAAAGCTGGCTTAAAACTCCAGATTCAAAAAACTAAGATCATGGCCTCCAGTCCCATCGCTTCATGGCCAATAGATGGGGAAACAGTGGAAACAGTGTCAGACTTTATTTTTTGGGGGCTCCAAAATCACTGCAGATGGTGACTGCAGCCATGAAATTAAAAGACACTTACTCCTTGGAAGGAAAGTTATGACCAACCTAGATAGCATATTCAAAAGCAGAGACATTACTTTGCCAACAAAGGTCCA
>NZ_JBVASZ010000162.1:0-283 GCF_057814255.1 Paenibacillus sp. F024 | reverse complement strand
ATTCAATGCGAATTCAACAATCCGCTTATGGTCTTTGCCAGCCTTTGGTTTATGGCAAAAATCGTGTTGCGGCAAATATGTTCTGGTATGGTGGTTTTACAGCCACAGCCCATACAACAACGAAAAAGCAAGGTGGTAAGGGTGGTGGCGTAAAAACCAAAAACACGACTTATACCTATAGCGCGTCCTTCATGCTTGGTCTCTGTGAGAATAAGATTAAGGACATTGGTATTATCTGGCGTGACAAAGAACAGATTGTTCCTAAAACGGAAGGTGGTATTCA
>NZ_JBVASZ010000161.1:0-284 GCF_057814255.1 Paenibacillus sp. F024 | reverse complement strand
CATCCCATGGCCTCTACATAGGGCTTGCTGAACGGGTCACATTTTACGGAATCACGGGCAAGCGGAATGCAAGGGTCGACCCGAGCCATTGCAAAAAAGGCAAAAAGAGAACCCGGAGTCTCTTTTCGAGGTTCATGACCAGCAGTTGCAGCCCGATCACGGTCTCGCTCGTCCTCTGAAGACGCGCTCGTATACGGCCAAGCCCATAACTGCGCTTGCCTTCACCGATCTTGCCTTCCACTGCGTTGCGTGCGGCTGCATCTGCCTTCGCGATCTTCTTCTGC
>NZ_JBVASZ010000160.1:0-284 GCF_057814255.1 Paenibacillus sp. F024 | reverse complement strand
AAAGCATCGGAAAGCCGTCTTGCGCTTCCGTACGCATCGGAATGACTCCGGAACAAATCCAGCGCTTGGGAGAGCCTTATTTTTCCACGAAAGAAAAAGGAACCGGTCTTGGCATGATGGTCGTTTTTGGAATTATCCGGTCCATGAGAGGCAAGCTTCAGGTGTCCAGCGAGATCGGCAAAGGTACGCAGTTTGTAATGGAGTTTCCTCTTGCATAGTCGGTGTACCTGCCGGCGCCGCGTATGAATATGTCCTGCAGCTTGGCCTCCGTCATCGGAACGGCA
>NZ_JBVASZ010000159.1:0-284 GCF_057814255.1 Paenibacillus sp. F024 | reverse complement strand
ATTAAGTGATGTTCAGGGTCCCAGAGTAATGGAATCTCTTAAGTTGTAGGGCCATTCTTAAAACTCAGGACTTGTGGTTGAGTCTAAACAGTGCACTTTTGACTGCATAACATTTTCCAGGGCAAAGTTTCGACTCCCTCTTCCAGAATGTTTGTCTCTGATTTCATTTTCTTGGATATCACAGACACAGAGAGGGAGTAGAAGATGGAATACTTGGGTTGGTAAAGGGCGGAGGGCAGCCTGGAGTTTATTGACTCCGCATCCACACAGGTGTTATGGAGCTA
>NZ_JBVASZ010000158.1:0-286 GCF_057814255.1 Paenibacillus sp. F024 | reverse complement strand
CGATATTGTCGGCGAGGAAAATCATATCGAACTTTCCCTATTCCGCTGTTTGGGCAACCTCTCTATAAAAATTCAGATCCAGGATTCGCGAGGAGCCGGCCACCGGATGTCTCCACGCTGCAATATGATGACCGACATAATAAAGAAAAGCACCCAAATGCATTTGTCTTGGTTAAGTATTCATAAGCCTCTCCTCTTTAAACCGAATTTTGAAAAAAAAAAGACAGCGGGAAACTCAACATGAAAAACGTTGGTCTCCGGCTGTCCGGTCGAATCCTTATAATTC
>NZ_JBVASZ010000157.1:0-287 GCF_057814255.1 Paenibacillus sp. F024 | reverse complement strand
CTGCTATCACGTCTCCGATGAATTGATCGGCGCTGTCCGTAAGCATAACCGTCACTTCCGCATCAGGCGCGGAATTCTCCATCGACCACGTCACTTGAATACGGTTTTCCGCGCCGGAAACAGGCGATACAGACGCCTTGATTGCAGGCAGCGGGTTTAGCTTATGAATTTGCAAATCCACCTTTTTAGCGTTTTGTATCGTCCATTTGCCCGCAGGAGCGTTCAGCAGCGAGACGTAAAGTGTATACCGTCCGTCCATTACAGGTTTTGGCGTGTCAATCTGCGTC
>NZ_JBVASZ010000156.1:0-287 GCF_057814255.1 Paenibacillus sp. F024 | reverse complement strand
ATTCCTTGAGAATGATTAAGATTTGATACTTGATGTGGAGACTTGAAATTTGATCATCAGTCTCCATTTAAGTAGCCAAGACAGACCCAAACGCCTGCATGATTGCAGGCGTTTAAAATTAGGGGGACTACCATGTTAGACCGTACACCATCTCGTGAACTTCAAGAACATCTTTGGGTTTTCCCTATGGATTATCCGATTAAACTGATTGGCCTTGCGGGCGATGAATTGCGTCACGCTGTCATCGACATTTTTCTAAAACATTTTCCAGATTTTGAAGGTGATAG
>NZ_JBVASZ010000155.1:0-290 GCF_057814255.1 Paenibacillus sp. F024 | reverse complement strand
AGATGTTGACGGAGTGGCGAAGTAGGCTTGAAGCGTTTCGGCGGCCGTACGCGAATCATAGCCTTGAGGCAAGGAGGCGGCGTCCGGAATGGCTAATTTCAGTTGGGTTAAAGGCATAAGGCAGCTGATGAGCACAAAGGAGGCCAAGAACGCCATCCGGAATGGCCTCTTCATAATAAACCGGGAGAAATAATGCCAAAGCTTTATTTCCCCGGAAATGGATTCAGACTTTTTTTCCGATCGGATGATAGCTCCCAACATCGTTAGAAGCGCCGGAAGCAGAGTAACTG
>NZ_JBVASZ010000154.1:0-290 GCF_057814255.1 Paenibacillus sp. F024 | reverse complement strand
CCGCCAACGAGTGTCAATAATCCAAGAAATGCGAGTGCATGCGCTACATGCTTAACACCTAATGGATTTTTGAAGGTTGGAGGTAACGTGATGTCCTGGTTCGACATGAGGGAAGTCACTTCACCTACGGAAAAATAAAATACCCCCAAGAATTCACGTTGGTTCGTTGTGCCATCGGGATTGAGCGGAGCTGCATACCAGGTCACTTGATATGTACCCGGAGACGGTGACGTCTCCAAAGGAATAATGATATGCCGGGGGTCTGTGGAATCCGCGCACGGTTCCTTGGT
>NZ_JBVASZ010000153.1:0-291 GCF_057814255.1 Paenibacillus sp. F024 | reverse complement strand
AAGGAACCAACAATGATCCATCTATCAATTTGCGAAAAACCACGAACGTATGCTGACATTCGAATACGGGAAGAAAAATTTTGAGGTACAGGCATTCATACCATCCTTTTATTGATTTGTGTTATCTGCAATATATCGCATACGTATATGGATTACAATATTTATTTTAATTAGAAAAAATGTTCAATTAAAGGAAAAATATAAAATCACCGCCTATCAGCGGTGTGGATGGTTACGTTCTTCACCAATGCAATTAGGTTACCGGTGCCGGGTTAAACAAGCTTAAATCGT
>NZ_JBVASZ010000152.1:0-291 GCF_057814255.1 Paenibacillus sp. F024 | reverse complement strand
CCGACCCTGGATGGTCTGGCGCGTGATTTGACCGCCTATGCCAAAGAAGGCAACCTCGATCCGGTCCTCGGCCGAAGCAAAGAAATCGAGCGCGTCATCCAGGTGCTCAGCCGCAGAACAAAGAACAATCCGGTTCTGATTGGTGAGCCGGGGGTTGGTAAAACGGCCATTGCTGAAGGGCTGGCCCAGACAATTGTAGCCAACGAGATTCCGGAAACGCTGCGCGACAAGCGGGTAATGACGCTGGATATGGGTTCTGTCGTGGCCGGCACCAAATACCGCGGTGAATTT
>NZ_JBVASZ010000151.1:0-291 GCF_057814255.1 Paenibacillus sp. F024 | reverse complement strand
TGTAGACGACGAGGTAGATAGGTTCGGGGTGGAAGCGCGGCAACGTGTGGAGCTGACGAATACTAATCGGTCGAGGGCTTATCCAAAACAATGATCAGCATGATTTGTTTCGATCCAGTTTTCAGGGAATAAAGGAAAGCCATTGTTCGCATTGCGGACGATGGTTTTTTGTAGTACGCCCAGCATGGGCGTCATCTTTAGGGTGAAAGTCCTGAACGGGGGCTGGCGAGCGCCTACCGTAGCCAAGGGCAAGGGTGTCCGTCGCGAGGCGGAATCTGAAGGAAGCCGGAG
>NZ_JBVASZ010000150.1:0-292 GCF_057814255.1 Paenibacillus sp. F024 | reverse complement strand
AGCCTTCTTCGTTGCTACCAAACTCCAGCGGTGATCCGATCGCAATTCCCCGATAGCTGACCGCGCGAGCTACGTGAGCCTCCTGAGCAATATCTACTCCGACGACTAAATGCAAAGAGGAAATGTTTTCAATGAGTTGATTTTGCTTATCTTGTAACTTAAACTGCATAGTAGAGCGACCTCCTGGATGATGGGTTTTTTGAGGATATGACCTCGTGAGCAACCCCATCGTACCGAGGCGCTCGTTTTTTTGCAAAGATCAAATTATTCGTTCTACAGGAATTATAATGGG
>NZ_JBVASZ010000149.1:0-293 GCF_057814255.1 Paenibacillus sp. F024 | reverse complement strand
CATTTTAAACGCCTTGTCTTACCGTATCCGTCCCTATGAGGTGCAAGCCGGTTCGACGGATATCGCAATGGCCCGCTGCAAGCAGTATTTATACGATGCCTTAAGCCGAAGGAAAATGCTGATGCCGGCGCTGATCAAATGCCGGAAGGTACTTCAGTCCGTTGAAGTAGATCGAACGCTGGTGAAACCCAAGGTTAGCATCATCGGCGAATTTTGGGCCATGACCACAGAAGGAGACGGCATCTATCAGTTGCAACTGTTTTTGGAGAATGAAGGGGCGGAAGTCGAAGTAC
>NZ_JBVASZ010000148.1:0-293 GCF_057814255.1 Paenibacillus sp. F024 | reverse complement strand
ACGCTCCTCCCAGCTCCGCAGCCAGCTTACCGCTGAAGGCGCTGGATCCGAGAAGCCAGCATTCGGGCATGGTCTCCACGACCGGGGTCGCTCTCAGTTCCTTGTACCGATGTCCCTCTTCACACCGGTCAGTTAAAAAACAGGCTAAATCCTTGAGCATTTCCTTATACTGCTCCTCATGCTTCAGAGGACGGCCGTATCTTAAGGCGCTGGAAACGACAGGCTCCCCGCCCGGCGCACGGCCGATGCCCAGATCGATGCGATTGGGGTAAAGACCTTCCAGCAGCCGGAAC
>NZ_JBVASZ010000147.1:0-294 GCF_057814255.1 Paenibacillus sp. F024 | reverse complement strand
GACGAACAACGTCCCGGAATGTACCGGTCGTGTCTGCCCGGCTCCCTGTGAGGGCTCCTGTACGGTAGGCTTGAACGGATCGCCGGTCACGATTAAAAACAGTGAAAAATCGATCATCGACAAAGGGTTCGCTGAAGGCTGGGTCGTTCCGCAGCCTCCAGCTGTACGTACAAGCAAGAAGGTCGCCGTCGTCGGCTCCGGGCCTTCGGGCCTCGCCTGTGCCGCTCAGCTGAATAAGGCGGGTCATACCGTAACAGTGTACGAGAGGTCGGATCGGGCAGGGGGCCTGTTGAT
>NZ_JBVASZ010000146.1:0-294 GCF_057814255.1 Paenibacillus sp. F024 | reverse complement strand
AACACTGATGACAAAACTGATAGCGATCGAGAGGAGAGCTACCTCAATCTTGATCCAAAAGCCTTGCAGCATAAATTGTATATTAACAGGGGACAATGCACCAATAAAATCCATTACGCTTCCACTCCTTTAATTCCCTGCGTACTTGCGTTCCAGATAACGCACGCCGTAGCTGAGTGGAATAGTCAAAATCAAGTTAAACAACGCAGCAAAGATATATGAACTGAACGTATCGAAGGTATCCGAGTTAATCAAGTCGGCTTGATACATCAAATCCGACGCGGAGAAAACGGT
>NZ_JBVASZ010000145.1:0-294 GCF_057814255.1 Paenibacillus sp. F024 | reverse complement strand
CATCGCAGAACGTCGTCATTTTCCATGACCACTACCAATCCAATGAAACTCAATCCGTACTGCTGGTGGATGGCGAGGAGGATGTACGCCGGTTCCTCCAGCTCCGTCTTCAGCTGAAGGGATACCGCGTGCTGGCTGCAAAGGACGGTAAGACGGGACTAAATCTCTTTCGACTAGACAGGCCGGATGTCGTTGTTACCGATCTCAACCTGTCGGGCATTGACGGATTTCACTTCCTTACCCGCATCAATGATGAGGATCCTGCAGCGAAAGTGATCGTGTTCACCGATAACC
>NZ_JBVASZ010000144.1:0-295 GCF_057814255.1 Paenibacillus sp. F024 | reverse complement strand
TGTCGCCGATTGCTCGTTTAACTGCGCTTCCGGCAGTAGAACGCCGCGAATCAAATAATCGACGCCGCTTCCCTTCACCAGCGAACCCACCTTTTTCCCTTTCAAATCAGCGGCTTCATGAATCCCGGAAGCATCCTTGGTCAAAAGTCCGAATTTACCGTCGTCCACTTTGGCAATGACTTTAAACTGTGCGCCGCGAGATGCCCAGTTGACGGCTGCGGGCATTCCGGCATATGCGACATCCAGCTGTCCGGAAGACAATGCCTTATACAAATCAGGGCCAGTGGCAAAAGAG
>NZ_JBVASZ010000143.1:0-295 GCF_057814255.1 Paenibacillus sp. F024 | reverse complement strand
ACATGCGATCATCGGATGATCGCCTAACGGTTGCATCACCGCCGCAGACAGATTATAGATAAACGCGAGCGCAATCATTTTCAGCGCGGGAAACGCGCACAGGACCATGATAATGACGACTCCCGACAGCCCTACCGCATTTTTAACCAAAAGCGATGCCCCAATGACCGTGTCCGATGCGTCGGAGAACAGCCTGCCTACGACCGGCACGAAATTGCCGGCGATATATTTGGCCGTTCGGATCGTCACTCCGTCCGCAATCGCGCTCGTGCCGCCCTGAACCGTAACCACCCCG
>NZ_JBVASZ010000142.1:0-300 GCF_057814255.1 Paenibacillus sp. F024 | reverse complement strand
TGCTCTACCGCCTGCTCGGAGACCGGCGGCGCTTCCATCGGAAGCGGAGCTTCAGGAACAATTTGGGACGTGTCCGCTATCACATAGGCCCCCCCAACTGTCATCTTGGACCGCTCCGTAATCAGATTCCGGATATAAATAACCTCCCCGGTCATCAAAACATTCGGATTTTTGAGCTGCGGGTTGGCCGCGATCATATCGGCCAGTGGTACACCCCACGCCTTCCCCAGTTTCCAGAGCGAATCCCCTTGCACCACGACGTGTTTATAATAATTATCCGTCGGGGGCTTCACCGGCTTT
>NZ_JBVASZ010000141.1:0-300 GCF_057814255.1 Paenibacillus sp. F024 | reverse complement strand
TAGCCGTATGGTCGCCTGCGTGTTCGACAAAAAGCTGAACCCGAGACACTTACGGTTCCATGGTCGGTCCACCGCACTCTTGTCTCGATTCACTTTCAGTTTTAGCTTCCCTTCTACAAAGCGAATCACCGATTCCAATACGCGTTCACCAGCGCGCTTGCTGGCTACGAAGATGGTGCAGTCGTCCGCATAACGGACGAACCGCAGGCCACGCTTCGTTAATTCTTTGTCCAGATCATCCAGTAGAATGTTTGCGAGGAGCGGACTCAGGGGGACGCCTTGCGGAGTCCCTTCATCCGT
>NZ_JBVASZ010000140.1:0-300 GCF_057814255.1 Paenibacillus sp. F024 | reverse complement strand
TATTCGGGGGATTGAAGATTACTTCCCCAAAGCCGAGATCACCTTCGATAAATTCCACGTCATGAAGCTTGTGAACGAAGCCGTGGATGATGTCCGTATCGCGGAGCAATAGCAAGCACCGGAGCTTAAACACACAAAATACATCTGGCTGAAGAACGAGTCGAACTTAAAGGCGGAGCAGAAGGTAACGCTGGCGCGGCTGAAAGACAGCAATCTGCAGACGGGCCGTGCGTATCGCTTAAAACTGGCAATGCAGGATTTCTGGAGCACGCCGCATATTCTTGCGGATGTATACCTCCG
>NZ_JBVASZ010000139.1:0-303 GCF_057814255.1 Paenibacillus sp. F024 | reverse complement strand
TCCGTACTGCATCGACGATCATTATGATCGTGGGTTTCCAATAAACGCTTTCAACAATCCCCTTTAGAGCATGGTACGTAGGCACTTGATAGGAAAGTTTTTCCCCACCAAGTTTAGTTAAGGGATCCGTGAACAACGCGTAAGCACCATGTATGACAAACTCGATCGAGTTCCTCATCATTTCACCTACTATAATTTAATATGGATATAATTTGATATAATTAAATAATATTCCATTCATGCACCCTAGTAAACGCAATTTCCATAACACATTTTAAGAATTTTTCAATTAAACTTAGGTAA
>NZ_JBVASZ010000138.1:0-304 GCF_057814255.1 Paenibacillus sp. F024 | reverse complement strand
CAGGCCGTAACATAAAGTGAATCCTGCCGCGTCGTCAAAAAGGCCTCGCAAGAGGGAAAAGAGGAAGCCGAGTCCCGCGAATGTGGACGAAGGCCATGGAAACTGTCATGAACTTGGAGCGACAGTGGGGGATCGGCATGGCATGAAAGAGGATGCAGTGAACTGGGGAGACCCTCTCCTGCACGAGAAGTTTTTTTTTTCGTAGCAAGATGCTTTATAAGCTAATAAGCGAAGTGAGTCATCTGCAGGAAGGGAGTCCGAGGGGCGAATAGTACCGGAGAACGCAGAACAACACAACCTGCGG
>NZ_JBVASZ010000137.1:0-304 GCF_057814255.1 Paenibacillus sp. F024 | reverse complement strand
TTATCGCCGGCTTACCCGGTGAAAACGTCCTGAAGACGATCCCCGGTATCGGCCCGATCTACAGCGCTGGTATTATCGCCGAAATCGGTGACATCCATCGCTTTGACGATCAAGCCGCTCTGGCGAAGTACGCTGGGCTTACTTGGCGAAAGAATCAGTCTGGCAAGTTTGAAGCCCAAGAAACGTCCCGTATTAAATCCGGCAACCGGTTTCTGCGTTATTACCTGGTTGAAGCTGCCAACTTGGTAAAGAACCGCGACGCAGAATTCGGAGAGTACTACCGGAAAAAATACAACGAAGTCAC
>NZ_JBVASZ010000136.1:0-305 GCF_057814255.1 Paenibacillus sp. F024 | reverse complement strand
TTGGAACGAAGTCTTTGCCATCATTGTGGACGTGAGCAGGGGTCGCCCGATCGTCGTTTAATTCATAAATTTTCCTTGCGATAAACAGGCTGTAAAACCGGTAGCCAAACGCATAGGTACAGATCGCGGCTATGATCAACCAAGCCGCCGAGATGCTCTCGCCGTTCGCAAGCGCAATCCTGGCAAAGCCTGCCGCCCCTAAGAGCGCAATAACCGCCCATACCACATACGAAACGAATTTGTTTTTCATCATGTCACACTCCCGGTAATCGTTTTCTTTTTGCGCACAATCATCATAGGAGATG
>NZ_JBVASZ010000135.1:0-305 GCF_057814255.1 Paenibacillus sp. F024 | reverse complement strand
AGCGAGTTTTATGACTCAACCAAAGTCTTTCCACAAGCAGCTTAAGCAGCGTTTACTCACCAGCTCATGCATTCGCAGGATGGATAAGAAGCACGGAGTATCTGGAGACGTTACGCAAAAGGGCTCGGACCCGTTCCGTTAGAAAAACCGACCTCCACCCCTTAGTTAGATGTGACGACGGAATGAAAGTGCTTGGACCAGTTGAGACATGGGAGTGAAAATAGCTAGGGGCGATATGGAGACGTGCAGGATATGGTATGAATTTGGTGATTCATCCCGCAAACCTGTTCCTGCATGCCCTTTCA
>NZ_JBVASZ010000134.1:0-305 GCF_057814255.1 Paenibacillus sp. F024 | reverse complement strand
CAACATAATAGCGGAGCTTGTTTAGATCTTGGTCAGTAATCGAATGAAGCTCCGCGCCGTAGTGAATGGTGTTCTCTTGAATATGCGCGGAGCTGACCACCAGCTTCGGATGAATGGTCACCTCATCAAGGATGATCATGGAATCATACATGTGATTCATTCGGACCGACAAGTCGTTCAATTCAAATCCGAACCCCACACGGCTGACCTTGGAGAACCTCACAGCCTGGATCTTGAAATCGTCATTCAACGTCCCAAACGTGTTGAGCTTAAACCGGGGAATCGACACATGTTCATCGTTGTAT
>NZ_JBVASZ010000133.1:0-306 GCF_057814255.1 Paenibacillus sp. F024 | reverse complement strand
ACAAAAAATAAATCACTAAAACAAAAAAAATCAAAATATCACTAAAAAAAACAATAAAACAAACAAAACATATATCAAACAATATATCATAAAATAAATATAAAAATAAAAAAAATTAAAAAAAAATAAATTTATTTAAATCAATTTACAAAATTAAAAAAGGATAATAAATTATAAAAATAAAAAATTAAAAATAATTAAAAAAAAACAATTAAATAAATATTAAAAACTATACCACAATCTTAACATTTAAAAAATTACAAACCAAAATAAATTCTCTAAAATTAAAAAAAAAAAAAAAAAAAA
>NZ_JBVASZ010000132.1:0-306 GCF_057814255.1 Paenibacillus sp. F024 | reverse complement strand
AAGCCGTCTGTTCTGCAGCCGCCCCCAATCAGACTCCCAATCCGTCGTAACGATGTCGTGGTTCCCCAATAAGCGTTCCGCCTCCGTAAACTGCTTACCGCTGATCATCGCATCTCCAAAAGTAAGTATCTTCATGATGTACCCCTCCATCAAGTTTTTAATTTGGCTACCGCAAGGCGGGAAAGGTTCACGGCTTCAATCGCATGATTTCCTTTATGCAGTACCGTAAGTACGTATAGGCAATCGATTATGGTCATTTGTACGATTCGGCTTACCATAGCGTCCGGCCGGTAATTGGTCTCATTC
>NZ_JBVASZ010000131.1:0-307 GCF_057814255.1 Paenibacillus sp. F024 | reverse complement strand
ATAGTCAACCTCGACCAAAATCATTCCTGTTCCCAGTAAGACGGAAAAACCCGAAAGAACGATCAAAAAGATTTGGGCTAAATCGCCGCTAAATAGCGGTGCGACTCGAGTCAGTAGTATTCCACCGGCATTCACTATACCCGCATGCATCACTGCGGAGACAGGCGTTGGAGCAACGACTGAATCCAGTAACCAGCGTTGAAAAGGGTATTGCGCTGCAGGAATCGCCACTGCGAACACCATCAGTAAATTTATGCCGGTTTTCTCCCACGAGCCAAGGTTAGTTAGACTGTCTTTGGCGAGCACA
>NZ_JBVASZ010000130.1:0-309 GCF_057814255.1 Paenibacillus sp. F024 | reverse complement strand
TGGCGAAAAGCACCAGCTGAACGGTTAGCCTGTTCAGCCGTTCAATTTCCGATTGAATTCCTTGGAGCAGTATATCGTTTTGCTCATTGCCTGTGATCCGATTTTGCAGCACCTGCACGCTCGTTTTCATTCCCGTCAGCGGATTCCGGATCTCATGGGCCATACCTGCCGCAAGCTCGCCCAGCGCTGCCAGCCTTTCCAAGCGTGCCAACCGGATTTCAATTTGTTTTCTCTCTTCCATTTGCCGGACCATTTGGTGGAAGGCCCCGACAAGGATGACAACCTCATCCTTTCTTTGCAGCATTTCCT
>NZ_JBVASZ010000129.1:0-309 GCF_057814255.1 Paenibacillus sp. F024 | reverse complement strand
GGAGCAGCGCTGGCAGAAGCATTTCTCTTCGGATTTCCAGCGCGCTATCGATGCGCCGTAAGAATGAAAAGAAGACGACAAACCGCTAAGGGACGGGTTGACCGACGGAATAGATGAAGGAGGAGCTATGGAATGAAGACTAGGCCGGCGATGAGTTTGGATCGAGACCTGGGATGCTTGTTTGGTTTGGCCGCAGCAGATGCGTTAGGAACGACGGTAGAATTTTGTCCCCCCGGTTCATTTGCACCGGTGCGTGATATGGGAGGGGGAGGTGTATTTGACCTGCTGCCCGGCCAGTGGACAGATGAC
>NZ_JBVASZ010000128.1:0-310 GCF_057814255.1 Paenibacillus sp. F024 | reverse complement strand
AAAGCCTGGCATCGGAACAGACGGATTTGGATATCACGGTAAAAGAATGCGACCTTGAAGAAGCCCTAGTCAGATATAAGCAACTGGACAACGAAGGGTACCATATCATTATCAGCCGGGGAGGAACGGCGAATCTTCTTCGGGAGCATGTGCCCCTGGCTGTGGTGGAAATCCCCTTATCGGGCTTCGATATCCTTCGCACGCTAACCTTGGTCATAGACTATAAGGGGAAGCTTGAGATGGTCGCTTTTCCGCATATTTGCGATGGTGTGATTGCCGTCTCCCACTTGATGGGAATTGAAATTCCTTA
>NZ_JBVASZ010000127.1:0-310 GCF_057814255.1 Paenibacillus sp. F024 | reverse complement strand
ACCGCGAGACACGTGAAACCTCGTGGGAATCCGGCAGGACCATCTGCCAAGGCTAAATACTCCCTGGTGACCGAGAGTGAAGCAGTACCGTGAGGGAAAGGTGAAAAGAACCGCGGGAGCGGAGTGAAAAAGAACCTGAAACCGTGTGCTTACAAGAAGTCAGAGCTCGTTAATGAGTGATGGCGTTCCTTTTGTAGAATGAACCGGCGAGTTACGTTTGCACGCGAGGTTAAGGTGAGAAGCCGAAGCCGCAGCGAAAGCGAGTCTGAATAGGGCGAATGAGTTTGCAGGCGTAGACCCGAAACCGTGT
>NZ_JBVASZ010000126.1:0-311 GCF_057814255.1 Paenibacillus sp. F024 | reverse complement strand
ACGTGCGTTTGGGCTTATTTACCGGAAAAACGCGCCGAAGATTGGATATCTCCTTGCATAAGTTGAATTTTGGCCAAGCATTTGACGTCGTCATCACGGGGGATGACGTTCAAGAAAGCAAGCCCACGCCGGAAGGCTTGCTTATGGCCATGGAAGCATTAAACGCGAGCAAGACGGAGACCGTATTTATTGGTGACAGCGACGACGTTATGCAGGCCGGTTGGCAAGCCGGCGTTACAACGATTGGGGCGCTGTGGATGCCTTCAAGACAATCGACGGAATACCATTACGCTCCGGAGCATACCTTTCAC
>NZ_JBVASZ010000125.1:0-311 GCF_057814255.1 Paenibacillus sp. F024 | reverse complement strand
TAAGAAAAACCCTGTGAATATCGGCACGGTCAGTATAGTTGACGGGAAGGGTTGTTGTATGCCCGATGGACTTGCTTTGTTCGCGCTCCGGATTGACCGGGGACTCGTCCTCCCCGTTGGCCGCACGCTTGAGAACCAGCCCCAGCACGCCAAAATGATTCGTAAGCAGCGAGGAATCGGCGTGTGCCAGCTGGCCGAGCGTATGAATATGCAGCCTTTTGAGCTTTTCGGCGGTTTTTTGCCGATGCCGTATAGATAAGAGCATGGCTGCGGCCACAGTATGGACGGTACATCTCTTTTGCGCAGCACGG
>NZ_JBVASZ010000124.1:0-313 GCF_057814255.1 Paenibacillus sp. F024 | reverse complement strand
AGCACTAAATAAAGAAGAAAAATGACAATAATGCTTCTTACAATAAATGCAGCCTTTTTTAATTTATAGGGCATTCGTTTGACGAAAACATCCATACCCAGGTGCTGATGATCTCTTAGCGCCCCAATGGCGCCAAGAAAAGTGAGCCAAATGAAGAAATAGCGGGATAATTCCTCGGACCACGTGATCCCCGAGTTAAAAGCATACCGCAAAACAACGTTTCCAAAAACAAGCACTCCCATCACCAGCAAGGCGGCCGCCATCGCGAAATTCAGAAGCTTATTAAATCCAGCGGACAGTTTCTCCATATCAA
>NZ_JBVASZ010000123.1:0-314 GCF_057814255.1 Paenibacillus sp. F024 | reverse complement strand
TAAGCGTTACACAACATTTCGATAAAGGGGCTCATTCATGCAAGCAATGACTCATAAAAATAATGTGCCTATCGAAGAAAACGGTTACTTTCTGGAGGAGGAATCACATCATGTCTCAGTCCGTTGAGTCGACAAGAAAGGGAAGTATTGCAGGCAACATCTAAAAAGGCTCGGTTGGAAATCTGATCGAATGGTACGACTGGTACGTTTATGCTGCATTCGCCGTCTATTTCTCATCGCAGTTCTTTCCTCAGGGCGACCCGACAAGCCAACTCCTCAACACGGCGGCGATCTTTGCCGTAGGCTTCTTAATG
>NZ_JBVASZ010000122.1:0-317 GCF_057814255.1 Paenibacillus sp. F024 | reverse complement strand
CGTTCGTTGTATACCCAATTTGGTATCCAACTATTATTTTATTATGAGGTGTGTGAAGACCACCTTACGGACAAAACCGATATACGTTATCAAGCGTTTGGGTCGGTGCTCTCTCAGGAAAATCTTTTTTCTCACTCAGATCAATAGTTTCACCTGATGATCCCTGAGGCAGCCAGTAACGAGGTCGTCGTTCACGTGATACATAACTTGATCGATTTACTAAGGTTGGATGGACTAGAAATCCCCGGGGAAGGGTTGAACAATCGTCTTAGGAACAGTTGTTCATTGCAGAGGCACCTGATCAAATGCATCACAAG
>NZ_JBVASZ010000121.1:0-317 GCF_057814255.1 Paenibacillus sp. F024 | reverse complement strand
GGAATCCATCCGTTTACCAGCTGAAGGACCGAAATTCCCAAACCAGGAAACAAGGTTCACAATGTGTGTGCTGAAATAAAACGATGGTGCTCCGGGATATCACGGCCATCGTTTTTCTTGTTTAAAAACGCTTATAACCTGAAATCAAGACTTGATAATCCTTTTTTATCACGGTAAAGGCTGCTTTCTGATATAATGATAAACGTAAAAACCTGGTTCGTCTGGTTTTTCTTTCCCTGATTTCTCGTATTTAAATACTTAAATAGGGTAGGAGAGATTATCTATTGCCTAAGTATTTCTATCGATTGATTCTATTC
>NZ_JBVASZ010000120.1:0-318 GCF_057814255.1 Paenibacillus sp. F024 | reverse complement strand
CGCTTCCGCCTCTGCTTCCGCTTCTGCCTCTGCTTCCGCTTCCTCTTCTGCTTCTGCCTCTGCTTCTGCCTCAGCCTCTGCTTCTGCCTCTGCTTCTGCTTCAGCTTCTGCATCTGCTTCTGCCTCTGCATCTGCTTCTGCTTCTGCTTCCGCTTCTGCCTCAGCTTCCGCTTCTGCCTCTGCTTCCGCTTCAGCCTCTGCTTCAGCTTCTGCTTCCGCTTCTGCCTCTGCCTCCGCTTCTGCCTCTGCTTCCGCTTCCGCTTCTGCCTCTGCCTCTGCTTCCGCGTCAGCGTCCGCTTCAGCTTCTGCGTCTGCTGC
>NZ_JBVASZ010000119.1:0-321 GCF_057814255.1 Paenibacillus sp. F024 | reverse complement strand
TCCGGCGGATGCCGTTTCGGCACGGGCTCCTTGGCTTTACGCTCTTTTGAACCGGAAGTTCTACATCGACGAGCTGTATCAAGCCGCGGTCGTTCGTCCATTGCAGGGGCTCGGCAAGCTGCTGCATGTGTTCGATATTTATGTGGTTGACGGTGCGGTTCGCTTGTCCAGCTATGCCGTGAACGGACTAGGACGTCTCGGCTCCCGGATGCAAAACGGACAGGTACAGTCCTACGGTTTGGTTACGCTGATCGGACTTATCATCCTCAGGCTGGCCATAGCCGGAAGGAGGTTCCTCGATGCCGGATAACTTTCCGATCC
>NZ_JBVASZ010000118.1:0-334 GCF_057814255.1 Paenibacillus sp. F024 | reverse complement strand
GCTCGCCGCTACTGACGGAATCACTTTTGTTTTCTTTTCCTGAGGGTACTTAGATGTTTCAGTTCCCCTCGTCTGCCTCCGATGCAGCTATGTATTCACTGCATGGTACGTATCTATTACGATACGCGGGTTCCCCCATTCGGACATCCCCGGATCAAAGCCTGCTTACAGCTCCCCGAGGCATTTCGTCGTTCGCCACGTCCTTCATCGGCTCCTGGTGCCTAGGCATCCTCCGTGTGCTCTTATTAGCTTAACCAATGCTTCGTTATACATTTCAAAAAACATATAACTCCACGTAATCAAGATCAAAAGATCTAAGGATGATTCAGCATTT
>NZ_JBVASZ010000117.1:0-347 GCF_057814255.1 Paenibacillus sp. F024 | reverse complement strand
AAATGCTGAATCATCCTTAGATCTTTTGATCTTGATTACGTGGAGTTATATGTTTTTTGAAATGTATAACGAAGCATTGGTTAAGCTAATAAGAGCACACGGAGGATGCCTAGGCACCAGGAGCCGAAGAAGGACGTGGCGAACGACGAAATGCCTCGGGGAGCCGTAAGCAGGCTGTGATCCGGGGATGTCCGAATGGGGAAACCTGCGTATCATAATAGATACGTACTCACTACTGAATACATAGGTAGTGTAGAGGCAGACGAGGGGAACTGAAACATCTAAGTACCCTCAGGAAAAGAAAACAAAAGTGATTCCGTCAGTAGCGGCGAGCGAAAGCGGATTAG
>NZ_JBVASZ010000116.1:0-348 GCF_057814255.1 Paenibacillus sp. F024 | reverse complement strand
AAGGGTGCCGTTCAATGCCATCGTGCCGCTGTACATAATCGTTTCGCGATATTCGTATTGCTTCGGATTTTCCAGCACCTTTGGCGCTGTGGCGATGAAGGTCCGTAGAATGGTTTCGCAAAACCCGTCCTGAATGGGGGAATTTACGGTATGGTTGAAATACTGCTCTATCACGTGAGACATAATATCTACGATCCCGTAAATCGTTTGGTCTTTGGGTACCGTATAGGTAAACTCGGGATTAAGTATTGAGAACTTAGGGAACACCAGCGGATTGCTCCAACCGTACTTTTCCTGCGTTTCACAATTGGTGATGACCGAGCCTGAATTCATTTCTGATCCGGTTGC
>NZ_JBVASZ010000115.1:0-350 GCF_057814255.1 Paenibacillus sp. F024 | reverse complement strand
GAGGGCCGCTGCTTCGTATTATCCTCCAATCAATATGCAACCAAAAGCACGTATCCGGATGATTTAGCCTGCCTGGACGAGCTTTCCGGCCAGCCTGACGTGTTATCCAGAGGAGGACGCGCGATCGTTGGGCCGCTAGGAGAATATGTAGCACAGCCGCTCTGGGATCAGGAGGGGCTGCTGATTGCCGATTTGCCGTTAGAGCAGATCATACAAAGCCGATATGAGTTTGATGTGATGGGACACTATAATCGGCCGGACATATTCCAGCTCACGGTCAATGAAATAAAGCAAAGCATCGTTGAATTTCAACGTTAAATAGAATGTAATCCTGGACGTTAGCCGCTGGA
>NZ_JBVASZ010000114.1:0-360 GCF_057814255.1 Paenibacillus sp. F024 | reverse complement strand
AGGATCGCCGCGATGGGCGGGAAGGCATAGATGTCCAAGGGAAGGTCCGTTCTGAGTGTCGGGAAGGTCGGCGTGTGCCGTGCTCCCGTCACGAACGGACGGTCACTCGGCGCGCGCGACTCCCGGCGCCCTCGGACGAGGGTGGCCGTCGGCATCCGGATCGCTCTGGGCGAGCACGACGGATGCTCCGATGGCGCGGAGCGGATGCGGCGCCGAACCCTGACCAGCCCCTACGACGCCGAGCGTGATCGCGACGATGAGCGCGGCGACCGTCAGCAGGGCGAGGGCGAGGGTGAGGGCGGCGAGATCGAGCGAAGCCAAGTCGGGCATCGCGACCAGCCCGAGCGCAGACAGCATGAG
>NZ_JBVASZ010000113.1:0-366 GCF_057814255.1 Paenibacillus sp. F024 | reverse complement strand
CCTAGCACAGCCACAGCACAGGGGAACCAGCCCATGGTCAGTGAGCTCCGGGCAGTACTTTGGTCCCAGGTTTGGAGCCCAATGCCCGGAACGCGGGAGAGAAGAGGCTGGCTGCCGGCGGGTGCTTGCAAGCCTGTACTGGGAAGGACCGAGTGAGCTTCCACACCGGCGGAGCTCCAACTCTGCGCCCAGGCGCGATAGCACAGAGCCCAGGCCGAGAGGCTGCTCTGTGCTGGGCGAGCCTCCCCAAGCCCTGCCCAGCTTCTAGCGTTCGCGCCCGGGAAGGAGCAGGCTGCGGGAGTGTGGGAGCCGTGAGTGGTGCCTGACTGGTGCCTCAGCTCAGCTCTCGCCTTCCCTTCGGACCTA
>NZ_JBVASZ010000112.1:0-367 GCF_057814255.1 Paenibacillus sp. F024 | reverse complement strand
GTTTATATGCTGGAGTGCTACGATAAAAATGCAGTCGAAAAACCCCCTCATATGAAATAAAATGAAAAGGCAAGTCAGTTCTACGCTTGTTGGTGGCATTCAAGATAACACATTCAGACCACTTGATTCAGCTACTAGAGCAGAAGCAACGGCCATTATTCAAAGAAAAATAAATTATCGCGAAGCTAATTCAGTCAAGCAAGCGTCCTGATAGAATTCACTCATAAACTGCGAATAATCGTAAGCGTCAAACCGAACACACCTGTTCATATAAAGCAAAGCCTGTCACAATGAATCCATCATACAATGAGAGGATGGATTCGGATGGAAGAGACGCTGCAGGAACTATGGGTTAAACGTATCGCGG
>NZ_JBVASZ010000111.1:0-369 GCF_057814255.1 Paenibacillus sp. F024 | reverse complement strand
TTAAAAGACTCTTGCTCCTTGGAAGAATAACTATTACAAACCTAGATTGCGTATTAAAAAGCAGAGACATCACTTTACTGACAAAGGTCTGTATAGTCAAAGCTACTAGTTTTTCCAGTAGTCATGTATGGATGTGAGAGTTGGACTGTGAAGAAAGCTGAGCGCCGAAGGATTGGTGCTTTTGAACTGTGGTGTTGGAGAAGACTCTTGAGAGTCTCTTGGACAGCAAGGAGATCAAACCAGTCAATCCTAAAGGAAATCAACCCTGAATATTCATTGGAGAGACTGATGCTGAAGCTGAAGCTCCAATACTTTGGCCACCTGATGGGAGGAGCCGACTCATTGGAAAAGACCCTTATGCTGGGACAG
>NZ_JBVASZ010000110.1:0-380 GCF_057814255.1 Paenibacillus sp. F024 | reverse complement strand
TACGATGGACACGTGGATTCCAAGCGATGACCGCTGGTTGGCCTCCATTGTGGTCGCAACCCAAGACCCGCTGCTCGCAGCAAAAGAAATTGATCGACTGGGCTCGCATCCGAGAGTGGTTCAGGTGTTATTGACATCGGCCTCGCGAGAGCCATACGGGCAGCGCCGCTACTACCCGATCTACGAAGCGGCGGCACGCAATAACCTGATGATAGGTATTCACGGCGGCGGCGAGGGAGACGGAATCAACCCGTCCACGACGGCCGCAGGGTATCCGACGACCAACTTTGAGCGTCACAACATCCTGGCGATTCACCATATGTCGCAGTTGAACAGCATCGTTTGTGAAGGCGTTTTCGAACGATTCCCGACCTTGAAGG
>NZ_JBVASZ010000109.1:0-385 GCF_057814255.1 Paenibacillus sp. F024 | reverse complement strand
TACCTCGTGAGAGACCGCACACTGGGGCCGCCGCTCGAGAACAACCCCGAGATTCCCCCGTCATCGAGTGCTGAGGGCCTTCGTCTCCTGCATGGCCTAGCGACCAATCTCGCGACCTCTCTCCAAACGCCTCAGGAGGCTTGACTCCCTTGAGTCCACCCAGTTAGCTCCCAGAGATACCCGTCGCGACTCGAGAGCAGAGCGGGCTTCTTTGCTTCCACTCGAGATGAATGCCTGTCTCCCCGGGTGCGTCTGGAATGCAACCCCGAGATCCCTGTCGCCCCTGGAGAGGAACATTGGCTTCTGGACACAAGCCTAGATGAGGTCTATTGGCCCTGCAGTCACTCGAGAGCAATCCCCAGCTTTCCTTCGCAACTCGAATGGA
>NZ_JBVASZ010000108.1:0-385 GCF_057814255.1 Paenibacillus sp. F024 | reverse complement strand
TGACAATTGCCAGCTGTGCTGCGTAATTCCTGCCTGCTCAGCTGCTTGATTATTGCCAGCTGAGCGGCATGATTCCTCACAGCTGAGTTCCATGATTATTGCCTGCTGACTGTTTGATTCGTGCCTACTCAGCTCTTTGTTTATTGCCTCCAGAGGCACATGATCAGTGTATGATAGCAAACATGATCAGCGCATGATCAGTCACATTATCAGCGCCATTAAGTCACGTGATCACTACATGATAGTCATGTGATCAGTCCATGCTCAGTCACGGTATCAGTGCATGATCAGCCACGTGATCAGTGCATGATCTGTCACATGATTAGTGTATGATCATCCACGTGATCAGTGCATGGGCAGTCATGTGATCAGTGCATGATATAGA
>NZ_JBVASZ010000107.1:0-403 GCF_057814255.1 Paenibacillus sp. F024 | reverse complement strand
GAGAGTAACTGCTCTGAGGGTGACGGTACTTGAGAAGAAAGCCCCGGCTAACTACGTGCCAGCAGCCGCGGTAATACGTAGGGGGCAAGCGTTGTCCGGAATTATTGGGCGTAAAGCGCGCGCAGGCGGCCGCTTAAGTTTGGTGTTTAAGCCCGGGGCTCAACCCCGGTTCGCACCGAAAACTGGGCGGCTTGAGTGCAGGAGAGGAAAGCGGAATTCCACGTGTAGCGGTGAAATGCGTAGAGATGTGGAGGAACACCAGTGGCGAAGGCGGCTTTCTGGACTGTAACTGACGCTGAGGCGCGAAAGCGTGGGGAGCAAACAGGATTAGATACCCTGGTAGTCCACGCCGTAAACGATGAGTGCTAGGTGTTAGGGGTTTCGATACCCTTGGTGCCGAAGT
>NZ_JBVASZ010000106.1:0-409 GCF_057814255.1 Paenibacillus sp. F024 | reverse complement strand
CCTCAAGATGAGATTTCCCAGTATGTAAGACCCCTTGTAGACGACGAGGTAGATAGGTTCGGGGTGGAAGCGCGGCAACGTGTGGAGCTGACGAATACTAATCGGTCGAGGGCTTATCCAAAACAATCCCCACAAAGTGAAGAATAGGCTGACGAAGCGTATTCTGAGTACTTTGCGTGGGCCCCATAAAGATGATCAGCAGCAGCTTTGGTTTCGATCCAGTTTTCAGGGCACAAGCTGACCTGAAAGTGAATACCCGATGTTTGCTGGCAGAAACATCTCGTTTGGTGATGATGGCGGAAGGGAACCACGCGTACCCATACCGAACACGACCGTTAAGCCTTCCAGCGTCGATGGTACTTGGACCGCAGGGTCCTGGGAGAGTAGAACGTCGCCAAGCAAAATAAAG
>NZ_JBVASZ010000105.1:0-412 GCF_057814255.1 Paenibacillus sp. F024 | reverse complement strand
TCGGAAGGTGCGGCTGGATCACCTCCTTTCTATGGAGTCCATGTCGTCTGCAGGGCGACGGACAAATCTGCAGCGAAGCTGCAAAAGCACTCACTCGTGTTCAGTTTTGAAAGGTGCAATGCCTTTCAAGCTGTTTGTTCCTTGAAAACTGGATATCGAAACAAAGCAATAAATGCTGAATCATTTTCTAGATCTTTAAGATCTTAAACGAAGCGAAGACGAAAGTCGGAGCGTTGGTTAAGCTATAAAGAGCACACGGAGGATGCCTAGGCACCAGGAGCCGAAGAAGGACGTGGCGAACGACGAAATGCCTCGGGGAGCCGTAAGCAGGCTTTGATCCGGGGATGTCCGAATGGGGGAACCCGCGTATCGTAATTGATACGTACTCACTACTGAATACATAGGTAGTGTA
>NZ_JBVASZ010000104.1:0-414 GCF_057814255.1 Paenibacillus sp. F024 | reverse complement strand
TTGGTAGATATTCCGGGAGCAAAACAACTGGTAGCGGAGGTTCAAGACCATATCGATATCGTAGAAATCGGTACGCCGGTTGTCATTAACGAAGGACTCAGAGCGGTAAAAGAAATCAAGGAAGCTTTCCCTTCCTTGACCGTATTGGCCGACCTGAAAATTATGGACGCAGCCGGATATGAAGTGATGAAGGCATCTGAAGCGGGCGCAGACATCGTTACGGTTCTGGCTGCAGCCGAAGACATGAGCATCAAGGGTGCGGTAGAAGAAGCCAAAAAGCAAAACAGACAAATCCTGGTCGACATGATCGGCATTAAAGATATCGAAGGACGCGCGAAAGAGCTCGACGCCATGGGCGTAGACTACATTTGCGTACACACAGGCTACGATCTTCAAGCCGTCGGACAAAACTCG
>NZ_JBVASZ010000103.1:0-439 GCF_057814255.1 Paenibacillus sp. F024 | reverse complement strand
AGGTGCGGCTGGATCACCTCCTTTCTATGGAGTCCATGTCGTCTGCAGGGCGACGGACAAATCTGCAGCGAAGCTGCAAAAGCACTCACTCGTGTTCAGTTTTGAAAGGTGCAATGCCTTTCAAGCTTATGATGTTCTTGGCAAAAGTTGATGGTTGCATCAACCGCAAGAGCATGATAAGATAACGTTCCTGTCGTTAAAACGGCAGTGAAACACAACGTTTGTTCCTTGAAAACTGGATATCGAAACAAAGCAATAAATGCTGAATCATCCTTAGATCTTTTGATCTAGATTACGTGGAGTTATATGGTTTTTGAAATGTATAACGAAGCATTGGTTAAGCTAATAAGAGCACACGGAGGATGCCTAGGCACCAGGAGCCGATGAAGGACGTGGCGAACGACGAAATGCCTCGGGGAGCCGTAAGCAGGCTTTGATC
>NZ_JBVASZ010000102.1:0-440 GCF_057814255.1 Paenibacillus sp. F024 | reverse complement strand
TGTCCGTCGCCCTGCAGACGACATGGACTCCATAGAAAGGAGGTGATCCAGCCGCACCTTCCGATACGGCTACCTTGTTACGACTTCACCCCAATCATCTACCCCACCTTCGGCGGCTGGCTCCTTGCGGTTACCCCACCGACTTCGGGTGTTGTAAACTCTCGTGGTGTGACGGGCGGTGTGTACAAGACCCGGGAACGTATTCACCGCGGCATGCTGATCCGCGATTACTAGCAATTCCGACTTCATGCAGGCGAGTTGCAGCCTGCAATCCGAACTGAGACCGGCTTATAAAGATTCGCTCCAGATCGCTCCTTCGCTTCCCGTTGTACCGGCCATTGTAGTACGTGTGTAGCCCAGGTCATAAGGGGCATGATGATTTGACGTCATCCCCACCTTCCTCCGGTTTGTCACCGGCAGTCAACTTAGAGTGCCCAACT
>NZ_JBVASZ010000101.1:0-453 GCF_057814255.1 Paenibacillus sp. F024 | reverse complement strand
CCACAACCCCAGGGGGCAAGCCCCCTGGTTTGGGCTAATCCGCTTTCGCTCGCCGCTACTGACGGAATCACTTTTGTTTTCTTTTCCTGAGGGTACTTAGATGTTTCAGTTCCCCTCGTCTGCCTCCGATGCAGCTATGTATTCACTGCATGGTACGTATCTATTATGATACGCAGGTTTCCCCATTCGGACATCCCCGGATCAAAGCCTGCTTACGGCTCCCCGAGGCATTTCGTCGTTCGCCACGTCCTTCTTCGGCTCCTGGTGCCTAGGCATCCTCCGTGTGCTCTTATTAGCTTAACCAATGTGGTTTCCCACTTAGTTATAGATCAAAAGATCTAAGGATGATTCAGCATTTATTGCTTTGTTTCGATATCCAGTTTTCAAGGAACAAACTTTTGATGGTGGAGCCAAGCGGGATCGAACCGCTGACCTCCTGCTTGCAAGGCAGGC
>NZ_JBVASZ010000100.1:0-472 GCF_057814255.1 Paenibacillus sp. F024 | reverse complement strand
CTAGGCATCCTCCGTGTGCTCTTATTAGCTTAACCAATGTGGTTTCCCACTTAGTTATAGATCAAAAGATCTAAGGATGATTCAGCATTTATTGCTTTGTTTCGATATCCAGTTTTCAAGGAACAAATCGGCTGCCGTTTTTGGCGGCAACGAATGATATTCTACCATATTGACGGGTTTCTTTCAAGTGTTCATTCTTGGAAGAATGGTGGAGCCAAGCGGGATCGAACCGCTGACCTCCTGCTTGCAAGGCAGGCGCTCTCCCAGCTGAGCTATGGCCCCTTACTTAGGAATGAAAACTCCATCAAAACTGAACAAATAAGAAACGAATGTGTATTATTTTAATGTCCGTCGCCCTGCAGACGACATGGACTCCATAGAAAGGAGGTGATCCAGCCGCACCTTCCGATACGGCTACCTTGTTACGACTTCACCCCAATCATCTACCCCACCTTCGGCGGCTGGCTCCTTG
>NZ_JBVASZ010000099.1:0-477 GCF_057814255.1 Paenibacillus sp. F024 | reverse complement strand
CTCCTCGTATCATATTTGTTGTAAAGCTTTGAAGGCCAATTTCCAGTTCCCCAGGGAACTGGCGACCGCTTTCAAAATTTCCAGCGTTGGCTCTTTGAAAATTGAATTGGGACTGGACTTTTCGAGATGCTTCCAGACAATAATTCTTAGGGTTATTCGGGGAAATCCTTCTCTCTCCTGTAGCATCGACTACTCTTAAAGTCTGCTTCCTCGGCTCTCGCTTGAACTTCTAACCCGCTGGCTGTCCCCTTCGGCAACCCATGCTCGAAGATAGCAGCTTCGAGGCAGCTCATGGACCGAAGTGAGTTCTCATATGCGAGGGTGATTGAACGGCGAGTGCGCTGGGGGCATCCCGAAAGGTCCAGTCCCTGAATCCCATAAAGAAAGGAGGAATCCCACGTGAAGTTGTTTGTCGGGATTGACGTGAGTTCGCAAGATTTAAAGGTGTGCATCATGGATGCTGGCGGCGATACCCTC
>NZ_JBVASZ010000098.1:0-486 GCF_057814255.1 Paenibacillus sp. F024 | reverse complement strand
TTCGCCAGAGCGGCTTGATCGTCAAAGCGATGGATGTCACCGATTTCGGCGATAATACCAGCGCTGTAGATCGGGCCGATACCGGGGATCGTCTTCAGGACGTTTTCACCGGGTAAGCCGGCGATAATGCGTTCAATCGCCTTGTCGAGCTCCTTGATTTGCTTCTGCGTACTTCGAATGGCTTCGATAGAAGTGCCCAGGATGATATCGATGGAGTCCTCGACGACTTTTGAGAGACGATAGGAAGCACGCGCGGCTTTCTGGATGCACCTCGCTACACCCTCCGGATCAGGGAATCGATTACGGCCCTTATCCTTGAGGTAGTCGGCTAAATCCGCCACATCCATCGAGCTGATCTCATCCAGGCTGTATTTCTCAAGGAGCAATTCAGTGATGGCATGGCCGAAGGCGGAGCTCTCCACCTCCGCGGAGAACGCACTGCACTTGTAGAACAGGTGCTGGAGAAAGTACTGCTTCTCTCGTGTC
>NZ_JBVASZ010000096.1:0-578 GCF_057814255.1 Paenibacillus sp. F024 | reverse complement strand
CCCTAGACGGATCCCGAGTACCGCGAGACACGTGAAACCTCGTGGGAATCCGGCAGGACCATCTGCCAAGGCTAAATACTCCCTGGTGACCGATAGTGAAGCAGTACCGTGAGGGAAAGGTGAAAAGAACCGCGGGAGCGGAGTGAAAAAGAACCTGAAACCGTGTGCTTACAAGAAGTCAGAGTCCGTTAATGGATGATGGCGTGCCTTTTGTAGAATGAACCGGCGAGTTACGTTTGCAAGCGAGGTTAAGGTGAGAAGCCGAAGCCGCAGCGAAAGCGAGTCTGAATAGGGCGAATGAGTTTGCAGGCGTAGACCCGAAACCGTGTGATCTACCCCTGTCCAGGGTGAAGGTGCGGTAACACGCACTGGAGGCCCGAACCCACGAATGTTGAAAAATTCGGGGATGAGGTGGGGGTAGCGGAGAAATTCCAATCGAACTCGGAGATAGCTGGTTCTCCCCGAAATAGCTTTAGGGCTAGCCTCGGGAGATGCGTCGTGGAGGTAAAGCACTGATTGGGTGCGGGGCCCGCCAAGGGTTACCAAGTCCAGTCAAACTCTGAATGCCACAGACGTTA
>NZ_JBVASZ010000095.1:0-615 GCF_057814255.1 Paenibacillus sp. F024 | reverse complement strand
TTTTTTTTTCAGCCCCTCCTCATCAAACCGTACGTGAAGTTTTCCCTCATACGGCTTTCCGATGTTCGTCATTCATGCGCATGCGATTTACAAAAGCGTCTTTAGTCCATACATTTTGCAGAGTAATTTAACCTCGTTACCGGAGCCGCGCCAGTGATTACGCTGGCGTTTCTTTGCATACCACTTTGTTAGTCGTGCACGAATATACCATTCTATCTTAGACATCCACTTCGTGCTATACGGCGTCGTGTAGTAGTTCTTCCAGCCTTGTATTCTCAGATTGAGCCATTCCACGTGCTCCTGAAAAGATTTATGCCGCATGCCCGGCGGCGCAAGGCGTTCCTTCACCATTTCCCGGATATGCTTCTCTGCTTTGGGGCAGAGCCACTGTTGGGTTGTGTAGTACACTTGGTTTTGTCCCGTTTCTGCTTTCGTTTTCCGGTGGTGCATGCCGAGGAAGTCGAATCCTTCTTCTCCCGTCCATAACCCCACTATCCGCGTCTTCTCCGGGTGTACGGTCAGTTCCAGTCGCTCCATAATCGCTTGGATAAGCTTAAAAGCATGAAGCGCCTCTTTCCTTGTCTTGCACACCACGACGAAATCGTCTGCATACCT
>NZ_JBVASZ010000094.1:0-634 GCF_057814255.1 Paenibacillus sp. F024 | reverse complement strand
ATCCAGGCTGTATTTCTCAAGGAGCAATTCAGTGATGGCATGGCCGAAGGCGGAGCTCTCCACCTCCGCGGAGAACGCACTGCACTTGTAGAACAGGTGCTGGAGAAAGTACTGCTTCTCTCGTGTCAGGTTGTGGACGAGGTGAAACCGCATGCGGGTCAGTCTTTGAAGAGCGATGTACTGCTCTTGGGCGACAACGGTCATCGGCAGCCTTCCAAAACGCAGCCTGTCTGCAATAATCCAGGCATCGATGCGGTCGTTCTTATCGAGGTCCACATAGGCTTCCTTGAACTTGCTAATGAGCTTCGGATTAATGGTAAATACCTTCGTATGCCGCTCGCTGAGAAGCTTGTCCTCATGCAGGAACATGGCGGGGTGCCAACTGTAAACCGATGTTGATTCCAGACCGATGTGAATCTCCGATGGCTTGATGCGGTCAGCGTGGGCAAGGATCTGATCCCGCAGGTGGCAGGCACCGTGGTAGTTGTTGAGCACCGTGAACGCTTGGAGGGTATCGCCGCCAGCATCCATGATGCACACCTTTAAATCTTGCGAACTCACGTCAATCCCGACAAACAACTTCACGTGGGATTCCTCCTTTCTTTATGGGATTCAGGGACTGGACCTTTCGGGA
>NZ_JBVASZ010000093.1:0-694 GCF_057814255.1 Paenibacillus sp. F024 | reverse complement strand
TCATGCGGCTTGGACTCCAGCGTCGTTCCCGTGAATTTCCCTTTGCACAGCTCGACCTGCTGGTGCGGACATACGTTGCGGATCGCATAGTATTCTGTGCCGCTGTAGTATACTCCGATGCTTTTGCCCCCAACCGTGACGATTTTACACGCTCCGGCTTCCAGCTCCTCTACTCCGACTACATCATGCTTTGTCATTTCGCTACCCCTCCTGCCAGTAAGCCTCTTTCTTGCAGCTGGTACATCTCGGCCGCATTCTCGTAGGCTACGCGGCGGCGCATGTCTTCAGGCAATTTGTTCAATACGAATAATGGCGCGTCATTGTCCCAGTGCGGGTAGTCCGTCGAGAACATGACCGTTTTTTCCGCATGCATCAATTGCAGCATTTGAAGGAGCTCCTTGTTATCCGGCTCTTCGATCGGCTGCGTCGTCAAGCGCACATGATCCAGGATATATTCGCTCGGCTTTCTCTTGAGCCATGGCACTTCGTTGCGCATCGCCCGGAAGTTTTTGTCCATTCTCCACATCAGGTGCGGCAGCCAGCCCAATCCGCCCTCGATGAATGCGACCTTCAAGGTCGGGAATCGTTCGAAAACGCCTTCACAAACGATGCTGTTCAACTGCGACATATGGTGAATCGCCAGGATGTTGTGACGCTCAAAGTTGGTCGTCGGATACCCTGCGGCCGTCGTGGA
>NZ_JBVASZ010000092.1:0-912 GCF_057814255.1 Paenibacillus sp. F024 | reverse complement strand
CCACTATCCGCGTCTTCTCCGGGTGTACGGTCAGTTCCAGTCGCTCCATAATCGCTTGGATAAGCTTAAAAGCATGAAGCGCCTCTTTCCTTGTCTTGCACACCACGACGAAATCGTCTGCATACCTCGTAAGTTCTCCGACTTCCTTCCCGTGTCTTTCCCACAACGTATCGAAGTAATTTAGGTAAATGTTCGCCAACAGCGGTGAAATCACTCCCCCTTGGGGCGTGCCCAGGTCAGAACGTCTTACCGTTCCTTCCTCCATTACTCCGGCTTCGAGCCATTGCCGGATAAGCTTGAGAGTACGTCTGTCACTGATTCGCATTTCCACCAGCTTCATTAGCTTCTCTTGGTTAATATTATCGAAGTACCCTTGGATGTCGACGTCGACCACCCAATTGCCTTTGCGGTTGCAGGCTTTACGAATTCGCTCTAGCGCTTGCTTCGCGCCGCGCTTCGGCCGGAAACCAAAGGAACATTCCTGAAAGTCGGCTTCAAAGATCGGCTCCAATATGAGTTTGGTTGCCATTTGCACGACGCGGTCTCTTACCGTTGGGATGCCGAGCGGTCGTTTACGTCCATCTTTCTTCGGAATGTAGTGGCGGCGTACAGGCTGGGGGCGATAGGATTTCTTCAGCAGTCTCTCTTGGCATTCCGCTAGAAATCGGTCTTCGCCGATTTTCGCGATGTCAGTCATGGTCTCACCGTCGATGCCTGCCGCTCCTTTGTTCGCTCGTACTCTCCGCCACGCTTCCTGTAGCACGTCCAATCGATAAACTTTGTCGGTGAGCGTCAAATAGCCCCCACCTAGCAGTCAGATGGGAGCAAGTGTATGATGGATGAAGATTACGTGACGCGGCAAGAGTCCGGAAGTGACGGTGACCACGGCATAAAGGGTTCTAATGCCTGGGC
>NZ_JBVASZ010000091.1:0-925 GCF_057814255.1 Paenibacillus sp. F024 | reverse complement strand
CTTGGCAGATGGTCCTGCCGGATTCCCACGAGGTTTCACGTGTCTCGCGGTACTCGGGATCCGTCTAGGGCTTTCGCAGCCTTTCAGCTACAGGGCTGTTACCTTCTTTGGCCGGCCTTTCCAGACCGCTTCGCCTACGCTGCTCAACCCACCTTGACGTCCCACAACCCCAGGGAGCAAGCCCCCTGGTTTGGGCTAATCCGCTTTCGCTCGCCGCTACTGACGGAATCACTTTTGTTTTCTTTTCCTGAGGGTACTTAGATGTTTCAGTTCCCCTCGTCTGCCTCTACACTACCTATGTATTCAGTAGTGAGTACGTATCAATTACGATACGCGGGTTCCCCCATTCGGACATCCCCGGATCAAAGCCTGCTTACGGCTCCCCGAGGCATTTCGTCGTTCGCCACGTCCTTCATCGGCTCCTGGTGCCTAGGCATCCTCCGTGTGCTCTTATTAGCTTAACCAATGCTTCGTTATATATTTAAAAAAACATATAACTCCACGTAATCAAGATCAAAAGATCTAAGGATGATTCAGCATTTATTGCTTTGTTTCGATATCCAGTTTTCAAGGAACAAACTTTTGATGGTGGAGCCAAGCGGGATCGAACCGCTGACCTCCTGCTTGCAAGGCAGGCGCTCTCCCAGCTGAGCTATGGCCCCATACAGGCAACTTATAAAGTTGGATGGTGGGCCCTAGTGGACTCGAACCACCGACCTCACCCTTATCAGGGGTGCGCTCTAACCAGCTGAGCTAAGGGCCCTCATATCAAATTGAAAATCCGCTCAAAGCGGATTCGCTTGGCGACGTTCTACTCTCCCAGGACCCTGCGGTCCAAGTACCATCGACGCTGGAAGGCTTAACGGTCGTGTTCGGTATGGGTACGCGTGGTTCCCTTCCGCCATCATCACCAAACGAATCGAAA
>NZ_JBVASZ010000090.1:0-1022 GCF_057814255.1 Paenibacillus sp. F024 | reverse complement strand
CGTACAAATTGGTCATGCTGAATTTAGATGCCCCTTCTCCCGCATTGGGAATTGACCTGGCCTGGGTTTATTCGATCGGGATTTTCGCTAGTGCGGTCATGATCCTGTTTGTGCTAAGTCATATTTACAGAGTGCTTAGATTAGATGCCGATATTCAAAAATTTACGGATATCAAAGGATCGGAAGAAGAAATCGCCTAGCGCTGAAACATGACAACCCATAAAAGAGGTGAGGACTTTGACATTAACCATTTTTATCGCATCGCTGTTAGGCGGTATGTCTTTGGGTGTGCCGATCGCTTTTTCCCTGCTGCTAAGCGGGGTATGCCTAATGTATTTTATGGATATGTTCGACAGCCAAATCGTGGCACAGAACCTGATTAACGGCGCCGACAATTTCTCTTTGATGGCTATTCCTTTCTTTATGCTGGCAGGGGAGCTGATGAATTCCGGCGGCATATCGAAGAGAATTATTAATCTTGCATTATCCTTAATGGGTCATATTCGAGGCGGACTCGGGTACGTTGCGATATTTGCAGCGCTCTTGTTTGCAGGCTTGTCCGGTTCGGCGGTTGCCGATACGGCGGCACTGGCGGCTATTCTTATACCGATGATGGCCAAAGCGGGCTACGACAAGAAGAAGTCTGCGGGCTTGATTGCCGCAGGCGGTATTATTGCTCCCATTATTCCACCGAGTATCCCTTTTATCGTATTTGGGGTCATGAGCGGCGTATCGATCACAAAGCTATTTATGGGCGGAATCGTACCCGGTGTCATGATGGCGCTTAGCCTATTCACGATCTGGTTTTTCATAGCAAGAAAGGCGAATGTCCCCGTCCAACCGCGCAGATCGTTCGGTGAAATCTTCAAAGCCGTCCGAGAGGCGATTTGGGCGCTGTTTTTGCCCGTGTTAATTCTGGGAGGGATGAAGGGCGGGATTTTCACTCCGACCGAAGCGGCGATCGTAGCGGCGGTATATGCCTTAATCGTTGGTATGCTCATCCATCGCGAGCTTAAGCTAAA
>NZ_JBVASZ010000089.1:0-1064 GCF_057814255.1 Paenibacillus sp. F024 | reverse complement strand
CAAAGCCTGTCACAATGAATCCATCATACCTGGAGAGGATGGACTTATGATGGAAGAGACGTTGCAGGAAATATGGACGAAGCGCATTGCGGCCTATCAGGAAAGCGGGCAAACGATGAAGACCTGGTGTGCGGGGCAGAACCTGACGGTGCATCAGTTAAAATATTGGCTGTACAAAGCCCAGAGACCGCATTCCCGGGCGGCATCTTCTGCGACCTTCCGTGCCGTGGCCGTCACAGCCCCGGAGCCGGAAAACGACCGTTTATGGATACAGGTCGGTTCCGCTCGCATTGCCGTGCGCCCGGGCTTCGATCCGCATCTGCTCCGCGATGTGGTAGCCGCGCTGGTGCCTGAATGCTGAATCCGGCTGCTGCTTCGCAGGTTTATTTTGCCTGCGGCTATACCGACTTGCGCAAATCGATCGATGGCCTGGCGGCGGTCGTCCAAGAACAGTTTGCGCTGAATCCTTTCTCCACGGCGCTATTTGTGTTTTGCAATCGGAAACGCGACAAACTCAAAATCCTGCAATGGGATCATGCCGGCTTCTGGCTTTACTACCACCGTCTGGAACGGGGAACGTTTCAGTGGCCCTCGGACGGATCTGCTCCGCTCTGCCTGACGCAGCGGGAACTACGCTGGCTTCTTGATGGCCTGTCGCTCAAGCAGCGGCACGCCCATCCTGTCGTATCGCCAGAAGCGGCGATCTGAAACATGGGGTAAACCGTAGCAGGATATGGGCAACTGGCTGTCGAAATGTACAGCTATGAAAACAGAAGCGGAATCCCTTACTCTGGAACAACTCCAGCAGCAAAATGCCAGGCTGGAACAACAAAATGCCGAACTGTCGGCCAAACTCAAATGGTACGAGGAGCAGTTTCGTCTGGCGCAGCAGAAGCGCTTCGGCGCTTCCAGCGAGAAGACACATCCGGATCAACTGGAACTGAACCTGTTTAATGAGGCCGAAGTGCTGGCCACGCCCCAGGGGCAAGAACCTGAAATGGAGAAGGTCACCTACGAACGCCGCAAAACAAACGGCAAGCGCGAGGCGGATCTGTCCAAACTGC
>NZ_JBVASZ010000088.1:0-1215 GCF_057814255.1 Paenibacillus sp. F024 | reverse complement strand
TTCCCTCACGGTACTGCTTCACTATCGGTCACCAGGGAGTATTTAGCCTTGGCAGATGGTCCTGCCGGATTCCCACGAGGTTTCACGTGTCTCGCGGTACTCGGGATCCGTCTAGGGCTTTCGCAGCATTTCAGCTACAGGGCTGTTACCTTCTTTGGCCGGCCTTTCCAGACGCTTCACCTACGCTGCTCAACCCACATTGACGTCCCACAACCCCAGGGGGCAAGCCCCCTGGTTTGGGCTAATCCGCTTTCGCTCGCCGCTACTGACGGAATCACTTTTGTTTTCTTTTCCTGAGGGTACTTAGATGTTTCAGTTCCCCTCGTCTGCCTCCAATGCAGCTATGTATTCACTGCATGGTACGTATCTATTACGATACGCAGGTTTCCCCATTCGGACATCCCCGGATCAAAGCCTGCTTACGGCTCCCCGAGGCATTTCGTCGTTCGCCACGTCCTTCATCGGCTCCTGGTGCCTAGGCATCCTCCGTGTGCTCTTATTAGCTTAACCAATGTGGTTTCCCACTTAGTTATAGATCAAAGATCTAAGGATGATTCAGCATTTATTGCTTTGTTTCGATATCCAGTTTTCAAGGAACAAATCAGTCACCGCAATTAAACAGTGACAAAGAAAATAATATCATACCCACCCGAGTATTTCAAGCGGTAGATTATGGTGGAGCCAAGCGGGATCGAACCGCTGACCTCCTGCTTGCAAGGCAGGCGCTCTCCCAGCTGAGCTATGGCCCCATACAGGCAACTTATAAAGTTGAATGGTGGGCCCTAGTGGACTCGAACCACCGACCTCACCCTTATCAGGGGTGCGCTCTAACCAGCTGAGCTAAGGGCCCTTATTTGTATAGTGTATTAGCTTCATAAGAAAAGCCCACCCTTGGTGGGCTTGCTTGGCGACGTTCTACTCTCCCAGGACCCTGCGGTCCAAGTACCATCGACGCTGGAAGGCTTAACGGTCGTGTTCGGTATGGGTACGCGTGGTTCCCTTCCGCCATCATCACCAAACGAATCGAAAGGCATTGCACCTTTCAAAACTGAACACGAGTGAGTGCTTTTGCAGCTTCGCTGCAGATTTGTCCGTCGCCCTGCAGACGACATGGACTCCATAGAAAGGAGGTGATCCAGCCGCACCTTCCGATACGGCTACCTTGTTACGACTTCACCCCAATCATCTACCCCACCTTCGGCGGCTGGCTCCTTG
>NZ_JBVASZ010000087.1:0-1322 GCF_057814255.1 Paenibacillus sp. F024 | reverse complement strand
CAGATTATCCTTACTGCTTGCGGAGGTCCACATTGTTCATCCCGCCCTAGTAATGTTCTTACTCAGCAGTATTGACAATCAACCTATTAAGCAGACCTCAGCAACGAACTATAGCGAAGAAGCAAAAGATACTCATGGCTATCCTCTTTTCATAAGCAACATGATTTCGTATTCGCACCATTACTTAGTTAGTAAATATTTTATCTCATTAAATACCAAAGATAAAGGAGGATGAAAAGTGCTGTTTTTAAAGTCTTGATTTATATCGTCTGTACCGTTCGTGATTTTTAACGCGGATTTCTAGGATTCCTGACAAGTAAAAATAGACTCCCCAGTTACTCACATAACCCCCCGGGACTTGAATATATTTAGTAACAAGCACTTTATCCAACCCTTCTTCATTTTTCGCGCACCGACTGTTTGGTAGACTGAATAAATCAAGCAAGCCCACTTTGCGTATGTTTTTTACTCTGCTGTTTTGCTTTCTATAGCTTACGATCCCAGCTTTCCTACAAAAAGCCTTCAGGAGGTGTTCCGCATGACAAAACCTTTATTTACCGTATCCCGTGAAGACTGGTCACTGCACCGCAAAGGGTATCAAGACCAGACCCGGCATCAAGAAAAAGTACGTGAAGCGATCAAGCAAAACCTGCCTGACCTGGTGACGGACGAAAGTATTGTAATGTCGGACGGCAAGCAGATTGTGAAGGTGCCCATACGAAGTCTGGACGAATACCGTTTTCGCTATAATTACAACAAGAGCAAGCATGTCGGTCAAGGAGACGGTGACAGCAAGGTTGGCGACGTACTGGGGGTCGATCCCCAGCCTGCTTCAGGCTCGGGCAAAGGTGAAGGCGCCGGTAATCAGCCCGGGGAAGATTATTACGATGCGGAAGTTCAGATGGAAGAACTGCAGTCCATGCTGTTTGAGGAGCTGGAGCTTCCCAACCTGCAGCAGAAAGAAAAGCACAATGTCACGACCAAAGAGATCCTATTTAACGACATCCGAAAAAAGGGAATCATGTCCAACATCGATAAAAAACGGACAATTTTGGAAAATCTCCGCCGCAACGCCCGCGGCGGAGACCCGGGGATCCACCATATCAGCCCGGACGACCTTCGTTTCAAAACATGGGAGGAAACCATTACGCCGCACTCCAATGCGCTTATTCTGGCTATGATGGATACATCCGGCTCCATGGGGGACACACTACGAACTAAACATGAAAAAGTCTGCTCCGGCGTAAGCTAGGCAGACTTTTCAAGCAAATTCATAATACTCCCTTTAATGGAATTGCTATAGAAAATTCCGTTGTACCCTC
>NZ_JBVASZ010000086.1:0-1501 GCF_057814255.1 Paenibacillus sp. F024 | reverse complement strand
GGCTCTTCGCGCTACTGGGTGGGTGGATGGCTATTAACGAGAGTCATAACCCTTCCGCTTGCTTGGAGAATCTCATAGGCAAAAGAAGCCGTCAAGAAGAGCGCTTGACCGCTCCTTTTGCCTATGAGGCGGGGTCACAAGGCGGTAAGGGTTATTGTGCCCGGCGGGCACCGAGCGTCGGCAAACGGAGCTTGTTCGCCGTCATGTAGACCATGGCGATTAAGTTCTCCACATTACGGTATCCGCGAGCTCTGCGTTTCGCCGCTTGGACAAGGCCATTAATACCTTCCAGCAGTCCGTTGGTCATCTTACTGTGGAACCATCGCAGGATGCCTTCCTCGTGTTGCTTAATGGTTTTGGCCAAACTCACCATGGGAGTAAGCTGCGACCGCGTCGCCCAGCCGATCCACTCCCGGAGGTATACATCCGCAAGAATATGCGGCGTGCTCCAGAAATCCTGCATTGCCAGTTTTAAGCGATACGCACGGCCCGTCTGCAGATTGCTGTCTTTCAGCCGCGCCAGCGTTTCCTTCTGCTCCGCCTTTAAGTTCGACTCGTTCTTCAGCCAGATGTATTTTGTGTGTTTAAGCTCCGGTGCTTGCTTTTGCTCCGCGATACGGACATCATCCACGGCTTCGTTCACAAGCTTCATGACGTGGAATTTATCGAAGGTGATCTCGGCTTTGGGGAAGTAATCTTCAATCCCCCGAATAAACGCTGGAGACATGTCGCAGCAGACTTCCTCGATTTGCTTAGCTTCAACGCCTTTGGCGGCGAGCATTTCTTTAAATCGTCCCAGTGTGTCCATTCCTTTGCCTTCTGTCGCAAACAGTACAGTTTTAGCATCGGCATCGACAAACAGGGTGACGTACCGATGACCGCGACGAGAAGAGGTTTCATCGATCGCAATGCGCTTTACTCGGGTCAAATCCAGATCGGCCATCGCTTTCTCCACGTAGTGATGAAAGATCCGCCACATCCGTGTATCATGCTCACGCAGCTCCCGTGCCGCGGCGTTGACCGGCATTTCCGCCATCAGTCGCATCGCCCAAGCATCAAATAGCAGCGTGAAATGTGATTTCGTTCGTGCCCATGGGACAGGCACCAAAGTTACTTTCTTACAGGCATCACACCCGGTTCTTGGCACGCGTGCATGCATGTACGTTTTCCAAGTCCAGAAGTCAAGATGGCGCCACTTCTTCATTTCTGTATCGTGCGCGGTGCACATCGCACCGCAGTTCGGGCAGGCGAAAAGAGCTCCGCGTTCAAAATCGAGAAACAGATGCCAAGCATCTTCTTCCTCGTCAAATTCAATGTGCACCAATTTCCAAGGTTCCTTTAGTTGGAGTGCCACGGCAAACTTTAACATTTCGTAAATCAGATTATCCTTACTGCTTGCGGAGGTCCACATTGTTCATCCCGCCCTAGTAATGTTCTTACTCAGCAGTATTGACAATCAACCTATTAAGCAGACCTCAGCAACGAACTATAGCGAAGAAGC
>NZ_JBVASZ010000085.1:0-1590 GCF_057814255.1 Paenibacillus sp. F024 | reverse complement strand
TCAGATCGTTGAGAAAAGTGGTTTTTTTTGCTTCTGAATTCAAAAGATACGTGACGAGAGGACGTATTTAAATATTCTTTCGTCCTCTGAAACATCAATCGCCCTCTACTTTGCCTTCTTGGCCAGGTGGAGGGCGATCTTTTTTATGTTCTGTACGGTGGCAGTCATCAGGGCTTGTTCCTGGACTTTCTCCTTGCCGCGGAACCGGCAATAGCGAAGCCCGTGGAGCTCTTTGGCATCCGCGAAGCTTCGCTCAATGGTTTGGTATCGGAGGCGGTACAAATACTTACCGGATCGGCTGAGCCGGTTCAGCCGAACCCACTCTTTACTATCTTCCCATACATGCCGGGTGATGACTTTCTGCTTGTTCTTGGCGCGGGTGCACTTCTCCAGCAGCGGGCAATCCTTGCAATGTTTCGGGTTCGATTTGTATTCCCGGTAGCCTTCCCGGTTCGTTGTAGAATACTTGAGTTCGTGTTTGGCCGGACAGACATATACATTTCTTTCAGCGTCGAACTTAAACTGCCATTTTTTCATGAGTCCTTTGACTGGCGTGTATGCTCGTCCGCCAATGACTGCGAATACCTTCATTTGTTGTAGTTCTTTGCAAATGTGAGGCGTTAGATAGCCGGAATCAAGTGCAACGGCTTCAAGGGATTCGGTAAAGCCAAACTTCTCGACCTGATGCTTAAGCCGCTCGACATAGGGGACAGAGTCGTGAACATTGCCGGCCGTAATATGGACGTCCGTAATGATGTTAAACTTGTGATCAACTGTGCGATGATCCAAATAGAAGAATCCTTCCGGCTTGCCATCGCGAACCATGTAGCCGCTCTCCGGATCGGTCGTGCTAACCTTAATTTCCTTGGTCTGTAGCACCTCCTCCCGGTCTTTCAACGGCTTTTTTCCGAGGTTCCGCCGATCTTCTTCGATGGCTTTTTCCAGCTCCTCGATGTATTCCTGTGGTGAACGTTCCACTACTTGAACGTTATGTTTGCGCTTATTGGCATTTGCTTTTAGGTGAGTAGAGTCGGTGATGAGGACACGGCCCGCTACCATACGGTTTTCTTTGGCTATACGGACCACTTCGTCAAAGAGATCCTGGAACACCGTAGTTCCCTCGAAGCGATGTTTTCGGTTCCAACTGATGGTGCTATGATCTGGTGCTTTTTTGGAGAGACCGATGCCCAGAAACCAACGATATGCCACATTCAAGTTAATCTCCTGCTCGAGTTGGCGCTCCGAACGAATGCCATACAGGTAACCGATGAACAGCATTTTGAAGAACATCACAGGATCGATGGAAGGGCGTCCGTGCGTTTCACTGTAGTAAGGGCGTACTTTTTCCGTGATAAATGAGAAGTCCATATGTTTATGAATGTGCCGCAGCAAGTGATCTTCAGGAACCATATGTTCAATACATACCAATTCGTAGTTCAACTGAGGATTAGGTTGATGTGTATACAACATGAGAAACACCGCGCTTTCTGCTTAATCATATCATTGCCTATATTATACCACATTACCGCGGTGTCGTGATAAATTATTATTGTAAATAGAAAGACTGTTGAGACTTTCTCAACAGTCTGA
>NZ_JBVASZ010000084.1:0-1643 GCF_057814255.1 Paenibacillus sp. F024 | reverse complement strand
TAGGGCTTGCTGAACGAATCAAAAGTCCGACAGCCACAAGGGTTTAGGACCTCTTTTGTCGAATTCAAGTGCAAGGAAAACAGGGACTTACCCGCGAAAAACCTTGCACATGGAGGCGTCCGAATTGTATCAGCGAATCGAGAGCCAGATGATCTTGCCAGGCGACTTCTTTTTGCCGTTCGGCGGGAAACTCGCAGAAGATAACCGCTGGGTGTTGCTCGCCCAAATGATTCCGTGGTGGAAACTCGAAGAGAAGTATGCGAAGAACTTTAAAAAGAGCCTCAAGGGTCAGAAGGCTGTATCGATCCGTGTCGCACTCGGCGCCCTAATCATCCAGGAGCGGCTGGGCACCGATGATCGTGAGACGCTTCGTCAGATTCTGGAGAACCCGTATCTGCAGTACTTCCTCGGTCTGCCCGAATACCAGTACCGCCGTCCGTTTCACCATTCGCTCATGACACACTTCCGCAAGCGGCTGGGCGGCGAGATCCTTGATGAAGTCAATGAATGGATCGCTCTGGAAGAAGCGCGTAAGTCGAGTGAAGCGAATGATTCATCGGACAATGACGACGATGAGCCCGGCAACGGAGCGGCCGCAGCATCGGACGAGTCCGCAGAACCGCAACTTCGGCAGATGGAACTGACGAACGAGGGTGAACTGTTGCTGGACGCCACCTGCGCGCCGGCGGATATCGCCTACCCGACGGATCTGTCTCTTCTGAATCAGGCCAGAGAAAAGCTGGAGAACATCATCGACATTCTGCATGAACCGCAGCGCGGAAAGACTCGCAAGCCAAGAACATACCGAGAGCGTGCCCGCAAAGCCTATCTGGCGATTGCCAAGCAGCGGCGCGTGAAGCCGCGCACGATGCGCAAAGCCATCGGCAAGCAGTTGCGGTTCGTCTCCCGTGATCTGCGCATCATCGCCGAACTCGCCGAGACGACGGGCGGCCTGACGCAACTGCCGCGTCGCATGTACAAGGAGCTGCTGGTCATTCAAGAGCTCTATCGCCAGCAGCAAGCGATGTACGACAAGCGAACGCATAGCGTACCCGATCGGATTGTCAGTATCGCACAGCCGCACGTGAGGCCGATCGTGCGTGGCAAAGCTCGGGCGAACGTCGAGTTCGGCGCGAAGCTGGCGATTAGCCTGGTGAACGGCTATGCCTTCCGGGAGTATCTGTCTTGGGACAGCTACAACGAAGGTCAGACGCTGCAGGATGCAGTGGAACACTACCGCGTCAGGTTCGGCTATTATCCCAAAGCGGTGCTGGCTGACCAGATTTATCGCACACGCGACAACTTGCGCTACTGCAAGGAGAAGGGAATTCGGCTGAGTGGACCGCAGTTGGGGCGTCCGTCCGCCGATCAGCAGGAGCAGAAGAAGATCGCGAAGGCAGATGCAGCCGCACGCAACGCAGTGGAAGGCAAGTTCGGTGAAGGCAAGCGCAGTTATGGGCTTGGCCGTATTCGAGCGCGTCTTCAGAGGACGAGCGAGACCGTGATCGGGCTGCAACTGCTGGTCATGAACCTCGAAAAGAGACTCCGGGTTCTCTTTTTGCCTTTTTTGCAATGGCTCTGGTCGACCCTTGCATTCCGCTTGCCCGTGATGCCGTAAAATGTGACCCGTTCAGCAAGCCCTA
>NZ_JBVASZ010000083.1:0-1757 GCF_057814255.1 Paenibacillus sp. F024 | reverse complement strand
TTAGAATTCCTGTAGAACGAATAATTTGATCTTTGCAAAAAAACGAGCGCCTCGGTACGATGGGGTTGCGCACGAGGTCATAGCCTCAAAAAACCCATCATCCAGGAGGTCGCTCTACTATGAAGTTTAAGTTACAAGATAAGCAAAATCAACTCATTGAAAACATTTCCTCTTTGCATTTAGTCGTCGGAGTAGATATTGCTCAGGAGGCTCACGTCGCTCGCGCGGTCAGCTATCGGGGAATTGCGCTCGGATCACCGCTGGAGTTTGGTAGCAACGAAGAAGGCTTTCAGTTATTCGGCCGCTGGATCCAAGATTTACTCAAATCGTATAAGCTGAGCAAAGTCATCGTCGGTATGGAGCCTACCGGTCACTACTGGTTCAGCCTGGCTCGCTGGCTTTCGGCCAAAAGAATTGAGGCCGTTCTCGTAAATCCCCATCTCGTCAAAAAGAACAAGGAAAACCGCGACAATACCCCATCCAAAAGCGACCGTAAAGACGCGCTCGTCATCGCAGACATGGTGAAAAACGGTTACTACTCTCCTGTACGGTTCAACCCGGAAGCTTACGAGGAGCTGCGGATTCTCATGGCCAACCGCGACACGGTCGCCAAACGGCTTAACAGCGCCGTGAACCAGATTCACCGCTGGGTAGATATTGTGTTCCCAGAACTGCGGCACGTCTTTAAAATCCTCACCTGCACCAGTGCCATTGCCACGTTAAGGCTATTTCCTCTCCCGAAGGAAATTAGCCGGTTAACGACGGAGCAAGTCATTGCCGGCTGGAAGCAATATGTGAAACGCCATGCGGGGGTGCATCGGGCCGAGCAGCTCATTGCGCTGGCTAAACGCAGCGTTGGCGCCACGCAGGCTTTGCACGCCTACAAGCTGCACTTAGCTCAACTGCTCGAAGAATACGACTTGGCGCAGCGACAACTTGAGCAAATTGAGCACGAGCTTCATAGCATCCTGGAGCGCATTCCATACGCGCAGAAGTTGCTTGCGATTCGCGGCGTAAATGCGACGAGTTTGGCCGGTGTGCTAGGCGAAGCCGGCGATTTGAGCGGCTATGCCCACGGAAACGCATTACTACGACATGCGGGACTAAATCTGGCCGAGGCCTGCTCCGGGAAGTGGCGTGGAAAAATGGTGCTCAGCAAGCGCGGTCGCCCTCGTCTCCGACGTTTTCTCTATCTCATGACCATGTGCATGGTCATGACCAATCCAGATATTAGAGCTCTTCACCACCACAATGTTGATGTGAAAAAACTAAAGAAGATGAAATCCATTATGAAATTATGCGGTAAAGTCACCCGCATGCTTATTGGTCTGGCCAAGAGCAGCGAGGTTTATGACTCAACCAAAGTCTTTCCACAAGCAGCTTAAGCAGCGTTTACTCACCAGCTCATGCATTCGCAGGATGGATAAGAAGCACGGAGTATCGGGAGACGTTACGCAAAAGGGCTCGGACCCGTTCCGTTAGAAAAACCGACCTCCACCCCTTAGTTAGATGTGACGAAGGAATGAAAGGGCTTGGACCCGTTGAGACATGGGAGTGAAAATCGCTAGGGGCGATATGGAGACGTGCAGGATATGGAATGAATTGGGTGATTCATCCCGCACCCCTGTTCCTGCATGCCCTTTCAGTTGTTCCAAGCTACCGGCTCCTCTGTTCCCTTCTTATCTCGCGCTAAACTAAAGGTGAAATCCTGCGAATTCATGAGTCTGAGTGAGAAAACCAAATCATTTCGAGGGAGC
>NZ_JBVASZ010000082.1:0-1839 GCF_057814255.1 Paenibacillus sp. F024 | reverse complement strand
TGGGAAATCTCATCTTGAGGGGGGCTTCACGCTTAGATGCTTTCAGCGCTTATCCCGTCCGTACTTGGCTATCCAGCCGTGCTCCTGGCGGAACAACTGGTACACCAGCGGTACGTCCATCCCGGTCCTCTCGTACTAAGGACAGCTCCTCTCAAATTTCCTGCGCCCGCGACAGATAGGGACCGAACTGTCTCACGACGTTCTGAACCCAGCTCGCGTACCGCTTTAATGGGCGAACAGCCCAACCCTTGGGACCTACTTCAGCCCCAGGATGCGATGAGCCGACATCGAGGTGCCAAACCTCCCCGTCGATGTGGACTCTTGGGGGAGATAAGCCTGTTATCCCCAGGGTAGCTTTTATCCGTTGAGCGATGGCCCTTCCATTCGGTACCACCGGATCACTAAGCCCGACTTTCGTCCCTGCTCGACCTGTTTGTCTCGCAGTCAAGCTCCCTTATGCCTTTGCACTCTTCGAATGATTTCCAACCATTCTGAGGGAACCTTGGGGCGCCTCCGTTACGCTTTAGGAGGCGACCGCCCCAGTCAAACTGCCCACCTGACACTGTCCCCATACCGGTTTACGGTACCAGGTTAGAACTCCGATACGATCAGGGTGGTATCCCAACGTCGCCTCCGCACAAGCTGGCGCTCATGCTTCTCAGGCTCCCACCTATCCTGTACAGATCGTACCAAAGTCCAATATCAAGCTGCAGTAAAGCTCCATGGGGTCTTTCCGTCTTGTCGCGGGTAACCTGCATCTTCACAGGTATTAAAATTTCACCGGATCTCTCGTCGAGACAGCGCCCAAGTCGTTACGCCATTCGTGCGGGTCAGAATTTACCTGACAAGGAATTTCGCTACCTTAGGACCGTTATAGTTACGGCCGCCGTTTACTGGGGCTTCGGTTCACAGCTTCGGATTGCTCCTAACCGCTCCCCTTAACCTTCCAGCACCGGGCAGGCGTCAGCCCGTATACTTCGCCTTGCGGCTTCGCACAGACCTGTGTTTTTGCTAAACAGTCGCTTGGGCCTTTTCACTGCGGCCCCCTCGGGCTATTCACCCTACCGAGGCACCCCTTCTCCCGAAGTTACGGGGTCATTTTGCCGAGTTCCTTAACGAGAGTTCTTCCGCGCGCCTTAGCATGCTCTGCTCGCCTACCTGTGTCGGTTTGCGGTACGGGCACCTTCTCCCTGGCTAGAGGCTTTTCTTGGCAGCCTGAACTCATGACCTTCGGTACTCTAAGTTTCCCTCCCCATCACAGCTTAGCCTTACAGTCAACGGATTTGCCTATTGACCAGCCTCACTGCTTGGACGAGCATCCATCAGCTCGCGTCACTATCCTTCTGCGTCACCCCATTGCTCATAACGGTTCACGGTGGTACAGGAATGTCAACCTGTTGTCCTTCGACTACGCCTTTCGGCCTCGCCTTAGGTCCCGACTTACCCTGAGTGGACGAACCTTCCTCAGGAACCCTTAGGCTTTCGGCGGATCAGATTCTCACTGATCTTTTCGTTACTCATACCGGCATTCTCACTTGTAACCGCTCCAGCTGTCCTCACGATCAACCTTCTCCGCTGTTACAACGCTCCCCTACTGCCCACTAATGGACCCATAGCTTCGGTGGTGTGTTTAGCCCCGTTACATTTTCGGCGCAGAGTCACTCGACCAGTGAGCTATTACGCACTCTTTGAATGGTGGCTGCTTCTAAGCCAACATCCTGGTTGTCTGCGCAACTCCACATCCTTTCCCACTTAACACACACTTGGGGACCTTAGCTGATGATCTGGGCTGTTTCCCTCTTGACAATGGATCTTAGCACTCACTGTCTGACTCCCGGG
>NZ_JBVASZ010000081.1:0-1875 GCF_057814255.1 Paenibacillus sp. F024 | reverse complement strand
ATCGAGTAGGAGGGGGCGCCTAGCCCCCGACCTCTCACACCACCGTACATGCGGGTCCGCATACGGCGGTTCCAAAAGGTTAACAAAGCTCTAAATAACGAGAAAGCAAACTTCTCAGCCCTTTCGCTTCCCAGTAGGAGGTCGGAAGGGCGTTATTTGTGTTTCGAGACATCTCCCATGCTCCGCGTCTGGAGTTTGCCATGACGAAGCAAGCCCATTCCGGAACGCCGAGGGCTCGCAGCTCGCGCACACGAGTTCGCACTCGTTTCCACTGTTTCCAAAGACACATACGTAGCCTTCTGCGAATCCATTGATCGAACGTTCCGCAATGCTTCTTCGCGGATGCGAGTCGGAAGTAGCCAATCCAACCCATGAGGTAGCGGTTGAGTTGCGCAATTCGGCTCTCCATCGACATGGAACGGGTTCGGTTGGTTAGTTCCCGGACTTTCTCCTTAAAGCGGGCGATCGTCTTCGGCGCTAGCCGTATGGTCGCCTGCTTGTTCGACAAAAAGCTGAACCCGAGAAACTTACGGTTCCATGGTCGGTCCACCGCACTCTTGTCTCGATTCACTTTCAGTTTTAGCTTCCCTTCTACAAAGCGAATCACCGATTCCAATACGCGTTCACCAGCGCGCTTGCTGGCTACGAAGATGTTGCAGTCGTCCGCATAACGGACGAACCGCAGGCCACGCTTCGTTAATTCTTTGTCCAGATCATCCAGTAGAATGTTTGCGAGGAGCGGACTCAGGGGGCCGCCTTGCGGAGTCCCTTCATCCGTTCGTTCCAGCGCTCCATTCGACATCACTCCTGCGTTCAGGTAGCCCCGGATTAGCTTTAGGATACGCTTGTCCGTTACTCTCCTTGCTACCCTTGCCATGAGCATGTCGTGGTTCACCCGGTCAAAGAATTTCTCCAAATCCATATCTACCGTCCATCGGTATCCCCTTTGAATGTAGATTTGGGCTTGTTTCACCGCGTCGTGCGCTCGTTTCCCCGGCCTGAAGCCGTAGCTATGCCATGAGAAGTGCGCGTCGAAGATCGGATTCATTACTTGCAGAAGCGCTTGTTGGAGCAAGCGGTCCATCCCGGTGGGGATACCGAGCAGCCGCACGCCGCCTCCGGGTTTGGGGATTTCCACTCGTCTGACGGGCGCGGGTCTGTACGTTCCCGCGAGGAGTTCGGCTTTCACCGGTTCCCATTGTGTTTTCAGGTACGCTTGTAGCTCTGCTACTGTTACTCCGTCCACTCCGGGCGCTCCTCCGTTTTGCACCACCCGCTTGTAAGCGAGTCGAAGGTTCTCTCCTTCGAGCATCTTCTCCAACAGGTCGTTACTGTCTTCGCGAGAGGAAGGGGCAACTTGTGCCGACGAAGAACTCGGCGCTCCGGCATACCCTTGCGGCTTCACCGCTACCCTTTGCCGCGAGCTCCCTTGTGGGATATTCTGCTGTCGTTGCTCTTCGTGCGAACGCATCGATTTCCTCTCTCCTTTCGGTTCGGCCCTTCCGCTTTCCGGCGTCCCATACTCACGTACTATGGCCTCTGCTGACTCCTGCGGATTCAGCAGAGCCTTTCGGCTCTGGTTACGAAGTCACTTCGCGTATTCCGCAGGCCTCCCCAGATAAGAGCGTCATCTGTCTGCCCGCGACCACCCAAGTTTACAGGATTAGTCCTTGGCGGCTTTGGATTTCGTCATGTGTAGGTGACTCATCCGACTAACCCAGCCTCGAATTGGGTTCGTGTACCTTGGCCCGTGCATTTGCCTCCGGCTTCCTTCAGATTCCGCCTCGCGACGGACACCCTTGCCCTTGGCTACGGTAGGCGCTCGCCAGCCCCCGTTCAGGACTTTCACCCTAAAGATGACGCCCATGCTGGGCG
>NZ_JBVASZ010000080.1:0-2083 GCF_057814255.1 Paenibacillus sp. F024 | reverse complement strand
TTGCCTCCGGCTTCCTTCAGATTCCGCCTCGCGACGGACACCCTTGCCCTTGGCTACGGTAGGCGCTCGCCAGCCCCCGTTCAGGACTTTCACCCTAAAGATGACGCCCATGCTGGGCGTACTACTACGAAAACAGCCCCTCGCGTAAGCGAGAGACTGTTTTACGTCCCAGGAGGGATTCGAACCCCCGACCGACGGCTTAGAAGGCCGTTGCTCTATCCAGCTGAGCTACTGGAACATATGATTTGGAGCGGGTGATGGGAATCGAACCCACGCTACCAGCTTGGAAGGCTGGAGTTCTACCATTGAACTACACCCGCAATATAAGTGGTCGGGACGACACGATTTGAACATGCGACCCCCTGGTCCCAAACCAGGTGCTCTACCAAGCTGAGCTACGTCCCGTTATGCAATGCCGGTAGAGGGACTTGAACCCCCACGGTTTCCCTCACGATTTTGAGTCGCGCGCGTCTGCCAATTCCGCCATACCGGCCTGTATGAATGAGTTAAATCAACTCATTATGGAGCGGAAGACGGGATTCGAACCCGCGACCCTCGCCTTGGCAAGGCGATGCTCTACCCCTGAGCCACTTCCGCATATTAAATACTAAACCAAGCCCCATCGAATACGTTTGACTAAATCATATTAGATTCTCGTCTCTGCATATTCATTATGGAGCGGAAGACGGGATTCGAACCCGCGACCCTCGCCTTGGCAAGGCGATGCTCTACCCCTGAGCCACTTCCGCTTAATCGTTTATCTTGGTTTAAAATACTGGTGAGCCATGTAGGACTCGAACCTACGACACCCTGATTAAAAGTCAGGTGCTCTACCAACTGAGCTAATGGCTCTCATGAAGTCCCTCGATATGAGAGAAATACTGGGGATCTAGGATTCGAACCTAGGCATGACGGAGTCAAAGTCCGTTGCCTTACCGCTTGGCTAATCCCCAACGATAATGAGAGTTATGGGGCGATCGAAGGGAATTGAACCCTCGAATGTCGGAGCCACAATCCGATGCGTTAGCCACTTCGCCACGACCGCCATACAATATAAGTGAGGCTTGGAATGGTGCCGTCGAGAGGAGTCGAACCTCCGACCTACGCATTACGAGTGCGTTGCTCTGCCTCTGAGCTACGACGGCGTAGTCTTTAAATTAAAAACGCCGGACATATCGGATAATCTCCGCATCATTCCGATGTTTATCTTGTGTTCATTCAATTCAAAACAAACATGGCGGAGCCGACGGGATTCGAACCCGCGGTCTCCTGCGTGACAGGCAGGCATGTTAGGCCTCTACACCACGGCTCCACACAAAATTGGTTGCGGGGGCAGGATTTGAACCTGCGGCCTTCGGGTTATGAGCCCGACGAGCTACCGGGCTGCTCCACCCCGCGTCAGTAAACATTCTATGGTGGAGGCTGACGGGATCGAACCGCCGACCCTCTGCTTGTAAGGCAGATGCTCTCCCAGCTGAGCTAAGCCTCCATAGAAATATAAAGGTAATGGTGACCCGTAGGGGATTCGAACCCCTGTTACCTCCGTGAAAGGGAGGTGTCTTAACCCCTTGACCAACGGGCCATGATAGATACTAGTGAAACTCTACGGAGAGAGAGGGATTCGAACCCTCGAGACGCTTGTGACGCCTACACGATTTCCAATCGTGCTCCTTCGGCCAGCTCGGACACCTCTCCAGAAATAATGGCTCCCCGAACAGGACTCGAACCTGTGACAACTCGATTAACAGTCGAGTGCTCTACCAACTGAGCTATCGGGGAATGTTAATGGTTGTGGAGTATTAAAGTGTCAATCAATACCCGCTTGGCGACGTTCTACTCTCCCAGGACCCTGCGGTCCAAGTACCATCGACGCTGGAAGGCTTAACGGTCGTGTTCGGTATGGGTACGCGTGGTTCCCTTCCGCCATCATCACCAAACGAGTTACTTATTCAAGGCGGCTTGCGCCCTGAAAACTGGATCGAAACCAAAGCTGCTGCTGATCATATATTTTTGGATAAGCCCTCGACCGATTAGTATTCGTCAGCTCCACACGTTGCCGCGCTTCCACCCCGAACCTATCTAC
>NZ_JBVASZ010000079.1:0-2114 GCF_057814255.1 Paenibacillus sp. F024 | reverse complement strand
CAGGTTGCCTACGTGTTACTCACCCGTCCGCCGCTAACTTATCCCGAAGGATAAGTCCGCTCGACTTGCATGTATTAGGCACGCCGCCAGCGTTCGTCCTGAGCCAGGATCAAACTCTCCATTAAAGGTAATACTTTAATAGTAGAGAATTGATTGCTCAATTCGTTACTGACTTGCTTAATTTTGAAATCTCTTATTAAGATTTCGCACTCACTCGATGTTCAGTTTTCAAAGGACAATGTTGATGCTTAGTGTTTCACCGAACCGCTTGTCTCATTCGGCCGGAAGACCAATCTACCATATCTCCGTACCGTTTGGCAACTGTTTTTTTTATCCAATCTGAGGAACGAATCCTTTAGTCTAGAAGCTGTTTCAGTTGATCCATTTCGGAGTCACGGTTAGTTAATTTACCATATTCAATTTCATTTTGCAAGCATATTTTGTTTTCCAATCTTGGGAGCATCCGCAAGCTCAGAATAATCTTACTGCCTCGCAGCAGCTCAGGTGTAGTAATTTATCATATCCATTTAGAAAACGCAAGCAGAATATTTGCTCTTTGAATGTTCATCTATAGAAGATAAAAATAGTATAGCCGATTTTAAATTCAGTATAAACGCGTAATATGCCTAGCTAGAGGAATTCCTTCGATATTTGTAGAATTTTGATAATAGGCCCTCCAATTCAATTAGGAAGTGAAAGCACGAATGAACGTTGAAGTGATAAAGGACTTACTGATTAATCTGCTTTTTGTGATCCTGCCTATATACCTCTATTTATTATTGGGAAACAAGAATCCGCTCACTCCCATGAAAAAAAATGTGATTTTCGGAGCCATTGGAAGCATCCTCATTATTTTGTGCATGAATTTCCCGATTACCATTATTGAGAATCATATGTTTGATTTAAGACAAATTCCGTTCATTATCGGATTTTTGTATATGGGCAGAACTACGGGACTCATCTTGTTTATAACGATCGTCGTGACTCGAAGCTTCTGGGGCGGTTTGGGTTTTTATGGCGCTTTATTTGTGAACTCACTTTTAATGATCGCATTATTTTTGGTTCATTCCAAGTTCGCTTCCTTATCCGTTAAATCCAAATTTTTGCTTACTTCGGCCCTTACGTTGTTCTCTTCAATTTTAATCCATATCCATTTTATGCTGTTCGATAAGGCTAGTCCTTTGCTTTTATCCATTACCATGTACTTGTTTATCATTCAGTCCATCGGATTATTTATCATTATTTATTCCATTGAAAAAATGAAAAAGGATACACTTATCGAGAAAAATTTGCACAAAGCCGAAAAGGCCAATATTGTAAGCGAATTAGCGGCAGCGGTATCCCATGAAATCAGAAATCCGTTAACGGTGACCAAAGGTTTTTTGCAGTTAGTCCTCAGTCAGCCTTTGCCGGATAAAACGAAAGAATATCTGAAATTGGCACAAGAGGAGCTGGCTCATGCTGAAAGCGTGATCGGCGACTATCTGACCTTTGCCAAACCGTCCCTTGACAATCCTGCCGTACTCCATCTTCCTGATGAAATCGGCAAAATCGTCAAGCTTATAACACCATACGCCAATATGCAATCCATACAGATTTATTTTCACTGCCATAAGGAATCCAAGGTCATAGGCGAATCCCAAAAGTTTCACCAGTGCTTTTCCAATATCTTAAAAAATTCGATTGAAGCTATGCCCAATGGAGGCAGCATCAGGATTGAATTAACACAAAGAGATGATCAGAGCGTCATTACAATTATCGATACTGGCATCGGAATGACTCCGGAACAAATCCAGCGCTTGGGAGAGCCTTATTTTTCCACGAAAGAAAAAGGAACCGGTCTTGGCATGATGGTCGTTTTTGGAATTATCCGGTCCATGAGAGGCAAGCTTCAGGTGTCCAGCGAGATCGGCAAAGGTACGCAGTTTGTAATGGAGTTTCCTCTTGCATAGTCGGTGTACCTGCCGGCTCTAGAGTAAAGGACTGATTTTTTTTTTTTTCAGCCCCTCCTCATCAAACCGTACGTGAAGTTTTCCCTCATACGGCTTTCCGATGTTCGTCATTCATGCGCATGCGATTTACAAAAGCGTCTTTAGTCCATACATTTTGCAGAG
>NZ_JBVASZ010000078.1:0-2202 GCF_057814255.1 Paenibacillus sp. F024 | reverse complement strand
GCAGAACCTGGCATCAGCCTCTGCAACCTTCCGCGCCGTGACCGTCACGTCACCGGAGCCGGAGAACGATCCATTATGGGTACAGGTCGGATCCGCCCGCATTGTTGTACGTCCGGGCTTCGAACCGCAACTGCTCCGCGATGTGGTCGCTGCACTGGGGGCCGGATGCTGAGTCTGGCTGCTGCTTCACAGGTATATCTGGCCTGCGGCTCCACAGACATGCGCAAATCCATTGACGGCTTGGCAGCAATTGTTCAGGGACAGTTTGAACTAAATCCCTTCTCCACCGCGCTGTTTGTGTTTTGTAATCGCAGACGGGACAAACTCAAAATCCTGCAATGGGATCATGCCGGCTTCTGGCTCTACTATCGCCGTCTAGAACGTGGGACTTTTCAGTGGCCCTCTGGCGGCAGTTCCCCACTTTGCTTAACGCAGCGGGAACTGCGCTGGCTGCTCGATGGTCTTTCACTCACACAGCGCCACGCCCATTCCCCTGTCTCACCGGAAGTCGCGATCTGACATATAGAAACCGTAGGCAGGAAATTCCCCACAGCTTGTCGAAATAAAACGGTATGAAAAACGAAACGGAAACGCTCACCCTGGAACAACTCCAGCAGCAAAATGCCAGGCTGGAACAACAAAATGCCGAACTGTCGGCCAAACTCAAATGGTACGAGGAACAGTTTCGTCTCGCGCAGCAGAAGCGCTTCGGCGCTTCCAGCGAAAAAACAGACCCGGATCAGTTGGAACTGAACCTGTTTAATGAAGCGGAAATTCTGGCCACGCCTGCAGGACAAGAGCCTGAAATGGAAAAGGTTACCTACGAGCGCCGGAAAACGACCGGCAAGCGCGAAGAGGATCTGTCCAAGCTGCCGGTCGAAACGGTGACGTACCAACTTGCGGAAGGCGAGCAAATCTGCGCCTGCTGCGGTGGTTCGCTGCACGAGATGAGTACCGAGACACGCAGCGAAATCGCCATCGTGCCTCCGCAAGTAAAGGTCGTTCGTCATGTGCGGCAGGTGTACGCCTGCCGCCATTGCGAACGCCATGAGATCAAGACGCCAATCGTGACCGCTCCGATGCCGAAGCCCGTGTATCCGGGTAGTTTGGCTTCTCCTTCCGCGATGGCACATGTGATGTGCCAGAAGTACGTGGACAGTCTGCCCCTACATCGGCAGGAGCAGCAGTTTGCCCGTCTGGGCTACACGTTGTCGCGCCAAACCATGGCGAACTGGATGATCTACGGCGCAGAGCAGTGGCTGATGCCGGTTGTATCGGAAATGAAGAGATATTTGCTGAAGCAAGAAACACTGCATGCGGACGAGACGACGCTGCAGGTGCTGCGGGAGCCGGGGAAATCGGCGGAATCCGCCTCGTATCTGTGGTTGTATCGGACGGGGCGCGGTGCACAGCCAGCGGTCATCTACGACTACCAGCGGACGCGCGGCGGGGAGCATCCGCGGAACTTCCTCTCGGGCTTCAAAGGCTACCTGCATGTAGACGGTTATCCGGGTTACCACAAGGTGACAGGCGTCACGTTGGTGGGATGCTGGGCGCATGCGCGTCGCAAGTATGACGAAGCGCTGAAAGCTGCGTCGGAAGCCAAAGGCAATCCGGAAATAGTAGCTGCCCAAGGGCTAGCGTATTGCAACCAGCTCTTTGCAATAGAACGACAACTGCAGGAGGCTACGCCGGAAGAACGTCACAAGGCACGCACAGAGCGAAGCCGTCCGGTGCTGGATACTTACTATGCGTGGCTGCGCCAGCAGAAATCCCGGACGATGCCTAAAAGTTTGATTGGCCAAGCGATTGCTTACAGCTTGAACCAATGGGAGAAGCTCACGGCATTCCTGAAGGACGGACGGCTAGAGATCGACAACAATCGCAGCGAGCGTTCGATCAAGCCGTTTGTGATCGGGCGCAAAAATTGGCTGTTTGCGAATACCCCACGGGGGGCTGCCGCCAGCGCAGCAATCTACAGCGTGATCGAGACGGCAAAAGAAAACGGGTTGCATCCGTTCCGGTATCTCATGTACCTGTTCGAGGAACTGCCTCAGCTTGCGAATCCTCGAGACGCCCAGGCATTAGAACCCTTTATGCCGTGGTCACCGTCACTTCCGGACTCTTGCCGCGTCACGTAATCTTCATCCATCATACACTTGCTCCCATCTGACTGCTAGGTGGGGGCTATTTGACGCTCAC
>NZ_JBVASZ010000077.1:0-2604 GCF_057814255.1 Paenibacillus sp. F024 | reverse complement strand
AGTAATTCGTTTGGTGATGATGGCGGAAGGGAACCACGCGTACCCATACCGAACACGACCGTTAAGCCTTCCAGCGTCGATGGTACTTGGACCGCAGGGTCCTGGGAGAGTAGAACGTCGCCAAGCAAGCCTACCTGGGGTGGGCTTTTCTTATGTTTCCAACTCATTCGGGCCCTTAGCTCAGCTGGTTAGAGCGCACCCCTGATAAGGGTGAGGTCGGTGGTTCGAGTCCACTAGGGCCCACCATTCAAACTTTGTAAGCCGCATGTAGGGGGCCATAGCTCAGCTGGGAGAGCGCCTGCCTTGCAAGCAGGAGGTCAGCGGTTCGATCCCGCTTGGCTCCACCACTATTCCCTGATAGCTCAGTTGGTAGAGCACTCGACTGTTAATCGAGTTGTCACAGGTTCGAGTCCTGTTCGGGGAGCCATGGAGAAGTGTCCGACCCGGTTGAAGGAGCACGATTGGAAATCGTGTAGGCGTGGCAAGCGTCTTGAGGGTTCAAATCCCTCTTTCTCCCTTCGTTTTGAAATCATTTATGGCGGTGTAGCTCAGCTGGCTAGAGCGTACGGTTCATACCCGTAAGGTCGGGGGTTGGATCCCCTTCGCCGCTATTTGGAGAGATACCCAAGTGGCTCAAGGGGACCCTCTGCTAAGGGGTTAGACTGCGTAAGTGGTGCGAGGGTTCGAATCCCTCTCTCTCCGTCGTTAATACATAATTTCAAGGCCCGTTGGTCAAGGGGTTAAGACACCTCCCTTTCACGGAGGTAACAGGGGTTCGAATCCCCTACGGGTCATTCCCATGGAGGCTTAGCTCAGCCGGGAGAGCATCTGCCTTACAAGCAGAGGGTCGGCGGTTCGATCCCGTCAGCCTCCACCATATATCATAATGACGCAGAGTGGAGCAGCCCGGTCCAAAGGCTGTAATATCAAATCCTGCCCTTGCAACTAATTTTTGTCTGGAGCCGTGGTGTAGAGGCCTAACATGCCTGCCTGTCACGCAGGAGACCGCGGGTTCGAATCCCGTCGGCTCCGCCATTAAAATTACATAAGGCTCGGTAGCTCAGTCGGTAGAGCAGAGGACTGAAAATCCTCGTGTCGGCGGTTCGATTCCGTCCTGAGCCATTTGCCGCTGTAGCTCAATTGGTAGAGCAACTGACTTGTAATCAGTAGGTTGGGGGTTCAAGTCCTCTCGGCGGCACCATTGTGGAGGCTTAGCGAAGTGGCCAAACGCAGCAGACTGTAAATCTGTTCTCTGACGAGTTCGGTGGTTCGAATCCATCAGCCTCCATATAGGGATTTAAAGCTAGACCACGGTGGAGTCAAGTCCCGCCGGTCGTCCTTATTGTTGGGGATTAGCCAAGCGGTAAGGCAACGGACTTTGACTCCGTCATGCCTAGGTTCGAATCCTAGATCCCCAGTATTTAGTTTGAGCCATTAGCTCAGTTGGTAGAGCACCTGACTTTTAATCAGGGTGTCGTAGGTTCGAGTCCTACATGGCTCACTTTTCAATTGTATATGCGGTTGTGGTGGAATGGCAGACACGCTATCTTGAGGGGGTAGTGGGCGTACGCCCGTGGAGGTTCGAGTCCTCTCAACCGCACCAATTATATTCATGCGTTCGTGGCGGAATTGGCAGACGCGCTAGATTCAGGTTCTAGTGGGGTAACAGCCGTGGAGGTTCGAGTCCTCTCGAGCGCATCATTTTTGCGGAAGTGGCTCAGGGGTAGAGCATCGCCTTGCCAAGGCGAGGGTCGCGGGTTCGAATCCCGTCTTCCGCTCCATTAATTACATGGAGATCAGGGTGAGAACCCAATGGGTTCGTCGGAGCATAAGCTTCGTTAGGAATGCTCCGCAGTCTCGGAGTGAAACGAAGAGTATCCCGTCTTCCGCTTTTATAAGTCATTGGCGCCATAGCCAAGTGGTAAGGCAGAGCTCTGCAAAAGCTTTACCCCCAGTTCGAATCTGGGTGGCGCCTCCATATGTGCCCTTAGCTCAGCTGGATAGAGCGTTTGACTACGAATCAAAAGGTCGGGAGTTCGAATCTCTCAGGGCACGTAGTGAAACAAGTGAACTGAGCTGGATGAGAACGGTAGAGTTCGTCGAAGCATAGCCTCGGTAGGATCACGTCGCAGTCGGCCACAAGGCCGCATCTCTCAGGGCACGTAGAATTAAGCCGGTATGGCGGAATTGGCAGACGCGCGCGACTCAAAATCGTGAGGGAAACCGTGGGGGTTCAAGTCCCTCTACCGGCATAAAATAGATGATCGGGACGTAGCTCAGCTTGGTAGAGCACCTGGTTTGGGACCAGGGGGTCGCATGTTCAAATCGTGTCGTCCCGACCAATGTGCGGATGTAGTTCAATGGTAGAACTCCAGCCTTCCAAGCTGGTAGCGTGGGTTCGATTCCCATCATCCGCTTTGAATTTTAAGCCCTATCGGGGTGGTTCATTCTTGTGAATGAGTATCCCCATTAGGGCTTTTTTTCGTTTTGCGTGCCCAGCTAAGCACGCATCTTCTAGCCGGTGAAAGTCCGGTCGCGGGAGGAGCCAAGTCCCCGCGTAGCTAGGATACTTGCGTATGGCGAAATCTGTGCGTAAAAGCGTAT
>NZ_JBVASZ010000076.1:0-3439 GCF_057814255.1 Paenibacillus sp. F024 | reverse complement strand
CGATACGTTTAACCCATAGTTCCTGCAGCGTCTCTTCCATCCGAATCCATCCTCTCATTGTATGATGGATTCATTGTGACAGGCTTTGCTTTATATGAACAGGTGTGTTCGGTTTGACGCTTACTTTTCAGCCACACTTTGCACTCCGTTGTGAAATAAACTTCTCTCTGCTTTGATCCCTTACCATTAACAATCGCAGAACAGTTCTCCCAATTCAAATCCTCAATGCTCAAACTCATGTCGGCGATAACACTCGGCTTCGAGAATGGAGTGAAACGATTCGATGTGAGCGTTCTTATTCGGCATCTTTGGCGGTATGCGCTCGTGAATCAGTTCAAACTCTTCGCACGCCTCTTCAAATCGATGACTAATGAACTGTGGACCGTTGTCTGATCGGATGACCGGCTTATCTTTTTTTTTCAAAGAGTTGGCGCTTCATCGGCGCTTCATCAGCGCTTCCTGCGTGATCTGAACAAGATGCTGGGCCTCACAGATTAGTCCAAGATGATAGGCGATGATGGCTCGATCAAAGACATCAATGATGCTCATCAAGAAGAAGAATCGCTGCTCGCCGTAGAGCCAACCATATTTAATATCCGATTCCCATAGCTGATTAGAGCCTGTTATAACGCGATTGTTAGCTAGTCGCTTGGGATATTTGATCTTCAACTGTCTTTGTCGGCGAAGCACATTCATTCGCTAGCAAAGGCGGTAAACCTTCTTTTTTCTATTCCTCCTAGTCTGCCTTTGATTTGTTTCTCTAACACTTAAAACCACACCCAGAATAACAATTATTCCACCAATAACTTGGCTTATTCGCACAACTTCATGAAGAATGATTACTGAAAATAGCACACCAAAAATAGGCACGAGGTTCATTAAGGTAACGGCAGAACTAGAAGATAATTTGCGTAATCCATAGTTATATAATAAAAATGCTATAACAGAACAGAATACTCCTAAATATAGTAACATTAGAAAGGATTCCATACTTGGCATTTCCCAACTAGATTTCTCTATAAAAGCTATTGGAATAAAAGTAATCGCTCCTGCTACAGTTTGATAAAAAGATAAAGTAATCATAGAATATTTTTTTACGACTATACGGGTTGTAAAGTTATAAAAAGCAAAAACAAACCCTGCAACAATTAATAGGATATTACCAATTAGTTGTTGATCGCCTTCTTGACTTTGGGGGTTATACGATATTTGATACACACCAAACATGGCTATTATAATTCCAAGACCCTTCATCCAAGGGATTTTTATTCTATAAAAAAGAAACTCTATTAGCGCTGTTATAGCAGGATAAGATGCTACAATAAGTGCAGCATTAGATGCTGTAGTTAGTTCAACTCCTATGTTTTCCAAACCAAAGTAAATAGTAGTACCTAATATTCCACTAACAGACATTAATCCTATATCTTTAATTGGTGGCTTTATTTTATCTTTTTTAAATAAAAGAATTATACCTAAAATAACAGCAGCTATAGCAAAACGAGCTGCACCTAGTGTAAGTGGTGAAAAAGAAGCATATGCTATTTTGGTACCAACAAACGATGTACTCCATAAAAGTATGGCAACTATAGAAGCATATATATATATATACTGCTTCCTTTTTTTGTTTTTGCATTCTGTTGATATTTCTCTAGGGTTATATTCATTTCAGACCTCCTGAACCTTAATCTTAGTAGCTACATATGTAGCTACTAAGATTAAGGTATAATTTTTCAAGAGTATCTGTCAAGTGCAATAATGGTATACTTGTTTTAAATACATTGACTTTATCCCTGTATTATCAAGGAGGAACAGCTTTTGAAAGTAGATATGATAAAAATTTTAAAAGACTTAAACTTTACTGAATATGAAGCAAAAGCATATTTAGCCTTGCTAGAAAAATCACCCCTTTCAGGATATGCAATCTCATTAAATTCAGGAGTGCCTAGATCCAAAATTTATGAAGTATTAGGAGGGTTAGTTGAGCGTGGAGAAGTAATGATAAGTCATGAAAATCCAGCACTATACACCCCCTTGCCTCCTAATGAGTTAATAAATCTAAAGAAGCGTAGAGCTGAAACTTCATTTGAAGTGGCTGAAGAAGCTCTAGAACAATACTCTTATCTGTCCCTAAATAGAGAAAACATTTGGAACATTACAGGTTATGAACCTATATTAAATCGAACCAAGGAAGCAATAAAACAAGCAACAGGGCGTATTTTATTAGAAATATGGAATGAAGACGCTGAGAAAATAAGCAAGGAATTACAAGCAGCAGCAAAAAGAGGAGTAGAGATTTTAATTGTTTCCTATGGAGATTTAGTGTTTGACTTTGCACAGGTCTATCCGCATGACGCAAGCGAAGAAATAACAAATGAATATGGAGGGCGCTGGATTGTTTTAAGCGTTGATGATCGAGAGGTAGTTGCAGGTATAGTATCACTTGGTGAAGATAGCCGCGCTGCCTGGACTATGCATCCGGGATTAGTTATGCCTATTACTGAAGTCATCATTCACGACTTGTATATATGTGAAATACTTAAAAAACATCGTGATACGCTAGAATCCAGTTTTGGTCCAAACCTTATTAAACTTCGTAATCGTTTTAAATCTGGCCCATCTGGCTATAGTGTCGCAGCAAAATTAGGGTTAATTAAATAAGTTAACAAGTACTTTTGAAAAAGGAAAATGCACAACTGGATTCGTTAAAGAAAAATTCCAATTGACACAAAACACAATGACAAAAGTAATCAATACACTAAGTACGTATTCCATTTTAATAGCTTATGAAGTTGCAGTATGACTAATATTCACTTTCAGAAGATGATGACGACTGTGCCCATTAGTTTTTATTTAATTTTGCCTCTTCAGCTATGTGATAACAATAAAGTCATCTAAAAATGAGCTGTTCAAGGTGATTCTAATGCGAATAACAACTCTGACTCTTTTTAATAAAGTTGTTTCATTTTGCGTTATCGCCGAGACCATATGATGCTCATTTTGGAAATATAGTTGTTTAAAAAAAGGTAGAATGCGGATTTGGGTGTCCATTTTTAAACGACTTTATTGTTAATCAACACCTATACCAGAACCCCGATCTTCTTTAATCCATATATCAATTTTAGATGTTCTTTTTCTTTTAGACATAAAAACGCCCCTTTGGCTAAACATAACCAAAGGGGTAAAATGGTACATCTTTTTTGTGAACGGTACGACTTTATTTGTAATCCACAGTTTATCTAAAACTAAACTGCCCCCTTTGTTCAATAAGAAATTTAACAAAAAAGGCCGTTAATCCTGCTGGATCAACGTTCTCCGTTAGAATTCCTGTAGAACGAATAATTTGATCTTTGCAAAAAAACGAGCGCCTCGGTACGATGGGGTTGCGCACGAGGTCATAGCCTCAAAAAACCCATCATCCAGGAGGTCGCTCTACTATGAA
>NZ_JBVASZ010000075.1:0-4140 GCF_057814255.1 Paenibacillus sp. F024 | reverse complement strand
AAAATGCAAAAACGGCGATCGCCGGCGGCATCAAGCTCAGCACATTGCCGGAAGTGATCAAAGCCCAGCCTGACCTTGTTATCGTAGGCGGCGGCATTACCGGACAAGAAGATAAAAAAGCCGCAGCAGCCCAGATGCAGCAATTGATCAAGCAGGCTTAAGAGCAGATTTCTTACCGCCATCGGAGGGGTTACAGACTCCATACGTAAGCATGAATGATGACTATAGTCCTCGCTTTTATATAGTGAGGACTATTTGTTTACTATATAAGCTCTTCAAAAAGCTGTTGTTTTATTCGAAAAATAGAAAAAAGCAGGTGAAAATAGATATGGATGCGATGACCTTTGTTTTGTTTGGTTCAACCGGGGATTTGGCCAAAAGAAAAATATTCCCGGCATTGTACAACCTTTACCTCGAGCAAAAGCTGCCGCGGTCATTTTCGGTGATGAATTTGGGACGAAAGCCGTTTACAGATGAGGAATTCCAGGCTTATGTCGAAAATTCGCTGGACACCTTTTCCAGACGTAAGCCTCAAGATCGTTCCCAGCTGGAGCCGTTTCTTCGCTGCTTCCGTTATTTCGCTATGGACGTTACGAACCAGGAGAGCTACCGGGAGCTGCTGAAGCAGGTGGAACAGCGGGAAAAGGAGCTCGACATTCCGCAGAACCGGATGTTTTATTTGTCCGTTGCGCCTGAATTTTTTGATGTCATTGCCCTGAATATCAAGGAGAGCGGGTTGGGCGATGGTAAAGGATGGAAACGGCTTATAATCGAAAAGCCTTTCGGACACGATTTGGCATCGGCCCGGCAGTTAAACGCCAATTTGAGCCAGGCTTTCGAGGAAGAGGAAATTTTCAGGATTGACCATTATCTCGGCAAGCCGATGGTGCAGAACCTGGAAACCCTTATTCCGGCGAATCCGATTCTCAAAGCGCTATGGAGCAATCAATACATTGCCAATATTCAGATTACAGCCAGCGAAACGGTGGGTGTAGAGGAGAGAGCCGGTTACTATGAAGGCGCCGGAGCCATTCGGGATATGTTTCAAAATCACATGCTGCAGCTGCTGATGATGACAGCCATGCATTTGCCGACACCCGTCACAGAGCAAAATGTCCGCAAGCAAAAAAGCAGCCTGTTGAAATCTCTCCGGCCTATTTGTAAAGAGGATGCGGCACTGCATATCGTCCGCGGCCAGTATGGAGCGGGAGAAATTCAAGGGAAAGCCGCTGCGGCATACCGGGAGGAGCCGGGAGTGGATGCGAATTCCATGACGGATACCTTTGTTGCCGCCAGGTTATGGATTGACGAATTTTTCTGGAAGGATGTTCCGATTTATATCCGGACGGGAAAACGGATGAAGGAAAAGTCGACACGAATTGTCCTTGAATTTAAAGACAGATTAAAGGAGCCGCATGCGGATGCCGGCAATGCTCCTAACCTGCTGACAATTCAAATCAATCCGGATGAAAAAATCATGCTGCAGCTGAACGGCAGGAATCCAAATGGACAATTGGAGCCTGTGATCATGGATTTCTCGGTGTCAGCTGAACGGATGCCGGAAGCCTACGAGCTTCTGCTGTTCGATGCGTTGAGAGGCGATGCCACATTTTTTGCCCACTGGGAAGAGGTGGAATTGGCCTGGACCTGGGTACAGCCCCTTTTGGAGGCATTCGAAGAAAATCTTCTTCCTCTTCATTCCTATCCGGCAGGCTCGTTTGGTCCGGCGGCGGCGAACGCCTTATTGGACGAACAGGGATTTCATTGGTGGCATGACGAAGCGCCGGCAGCCCGGGATTTGCCGCAGCTGGTAACCACATAAGAACACAATTAGAGAAAGAGATATGCAGGAGGAAAGAACCATATGAAAATCGGATTAGTCGGTTTAGGTAAAATGGGATTGAATTTGGGTCAAAATATGATCGATCACAAGCACGAAGTCGTGGCGTTCGATTTGAACAGCGATGCTGTAAAAATGCTTCAAGCGTACGGCGCACAAGGCACAACCAGTCTGGAGCAGCTCGTTTCCTCATTGCAGGCGCCCAGAATCATATGGATTATGGTTCCTCACGCCGTAGTGGATTCCGTACTCTCGGAGCTTACGTCGTTCTTGTCCAAGGGGGATATCGTTATCGAGGCGGGAAATTCGCATTATAAGGAATCGATCCGCCGCTATAACGAGCTGAAGCAGGCCGGAGTTCACTATATGGATGCCGGGACCTCGGGAGGAATGGAAGGAGCCCGTCATGGGGCATGCTACATGGTTGGCGGGGATCCGGAGGCATGGCGTACAGTGGAGCCGATTTTTCGGGATACTGCAGTGGAGAACGGGTATTTGTACGCCGGCAAGGCCGGAAGCGGCCATTATCTGAAAATGGTCCATAACGGAATTGAATACGGAATGATGGCGGCCATCGGAGAAGGCTTCGAGGTGCTGGAGAAAAGCGGATTCGACTTTGATTATGAGCAGGTGGCCAAAGTATGGAACCATGGGTCCGTCATTCGTTCCTGGCTTATGGAATTGACCGAACGCGCATTTTCGAAGGATGCGAAGCTCGATGAGATCAAGGGTGTGATGCATTCCTCCGGCGAAGGCAAGTGGACGGTAGAGGAAGCCTTGGATCTTCAAGCGGCAACGCCGGTCATTGCGATGTCCTTATTGATGCGCTACCGTTCCTTGGATCAGGATACCTTTACAGGCAAAGTGGTAGCGGCATTAAGAAATGAATTTGGCGGACATGCTGTGGAAAAAAGCAAAGCTACGGTATAGTCCTCATTCCTATCTTGAAAAGCTGACTAAAAAGTTGACCGGTGTTCAGGCCGGTCAACTTTTGTTTTGTCAGTTGGATGCGTTGGAATGCGGGATGGCATGATCTGAATTTTGAATATCTTCGATTCTCTTTTTGCCCCATTCATACATCATTTCAATGATCGGCATTAATGTCATGCCAAGCTCGGTCATCGAGTATTCCACTCTTGGAGGCACTTCAGGAAACACTTCACGAAAGACGATACCGTCATCGATTAATTCCTTCAGCTGACTTGTCAGCATTTTATGCGTGATTTTGGGGAACAGTCTTTGAAGCTCGCTGAAGCGGTGTGCGCCCTCTCTGCCCAAATGCCACAGGATGACGATCTTCCACTTTCCGCTGATAATCGATAAGGTTAACTCTTTCTCGCAATTAAAATCGCCGTTATTAATTTTATCTAAAATTTCTTTTCGCAGATCGGACATCGTATTCTCCTTACCATTTTAAAGTAACTTTTTTGTAACCAGCGCACAAAAAAGTGCATTCTTCTGTAATTTCTCTATACGGTATAGAATGTACATTGTAGCTACTATGATAAAGGAGAGTGTGCAAAATGTCCAAGAAAGTATTGATTTTAACCGGCGATGCTGTAGAAGCATTAGAGGTATATTATCCTTACTATCGCTGTTTGGAAGAGGGATACGAGGCAGTCATCGCTTCCCCTACCGATAAAAAAGTACTTGCTACGGTTGTTCACGATTTTGAAGACTGGCAGACTTTTACCGAGAAAAAAGGATATAACATCGAGGCGCACGCTTCCTTTGACAATATCAATCCGGAAGAATTCGACGCCTTGATTATTCCTGGCGGACGAGCTCCTGAGCATATTCGCCTGCATAAGGATTTTGGCCGTCTTGCAAGCCACTTCTTTAAAGCGAACAAGCCGATTATGATTCTCTGCCATGCCAGCCAGGCGCTTTCCGTCATCGCTGATGAAATTAAGGGCCGTGAAATGACAGCCTACTTCGCTTGCCGTCCGGAAGTGGAAGCGGCGGGCGCGAAATACATCGAGACGCGCTGCCACGTTGACCGCAACCTGATTTCCGGTCATGCTTGGAACGACCTTCCACAGCTGATGAAAGAATTCGTAAAGCAGCTTAATGCAGCAAATTAAGATTGCGAATCATATCCATTATTGCCAAAAATAAAAAAAACATTTAAAAGAGGAGAGAAACAGACATGAAATTGCAATTAGCATTGGATTTGGTAGATATTCCGGGAGCAAAACAACTGGTAGCGGAGGTTCAAGACCATATCGATATCGTAGAAATCGGTACGCCGGTTGTCATTAACGAAGGACTCAGAGCGGTAAAAGAAATCAAGGAAGCTT
>NZ_JBVASZ010000074.1:0-5580 GCF_057814255.1 Paenibacillus sp. F024 | reverse complement strand
GCCCAGGCATTAGAACCCTTTATGCCGTGGTCACCGTCACTTCCGGACTCTTGCCGCGTCACGTAATCTTCATCCATCATACACTTGCTCCCATCTGACTGCTAGGTGGGGGCTATTTGACGCTCACAATGAACACAATGAATCACCTCAACCCGATTTATTGTCATGCATCCATCAACCATTATCTTTTCATAGACTTCCTGTGTCTACGGCTCACATAAGCAGCAGATTTTCCCTTCGCTTCGACCAGTGAAAATCTCGTAACACGGGTACAGTCAGGAGAGGTAATATGTTCTTCTACATAGCCTATTAGGAAAGTCTGCTTGCTGTACGAGTTTGCTTAGCTTCACACGCCGTCTGCCTCCTTTTCCAGGAGAATATGTTTATTCTGTTGCTCGTTGACACAGTTCCCACGTGAGCTAATCATAGTTGCGGCATAGGTGTGCTAGGCTTCACTCAGTCAAGCGTTGTACGGCAAGACTGTAATTGGATGACCCTAAGTAATAATCAAATATTTATAACATTCAGTTTTAGAGCATAAAAAAGCCCTTAGAAAATAGTAGCTTCTTTATATCAAAAGTTAACATTAAAACTCAAATTCTATCCTTTCAACAATTTCAGTTTTACGGAATTTTTTATTTTCCCAAAATTTTATAGGTAACTCAGTACATTTAGGGTTTTCACTATCAATTTCATGTACTAAGAAAAGTTTATAATGATTCGAGTTCTGTTTTGCAAATTCCAATTCACCAGGACTAATTATGAAAGAATTCCCGTCACCTGCTTTTACTTCAACAAAGTATTCTATTCCCTTCTCATCTTTATAGGAAAGATCAAACTGTCCTGATCTAGCCTGACCAGGTTTTAATATCCCAATTTCAACAAATGCTTCCGATCTAGGATATACATTATCTTCACCAAATTGTTCACATAACAGATTATAAACAAGCAATTCTCCTTTGTTACCGAAAACCTTTTGAATTCTATTTCTACGCTCTGCTGAACTAGGAGTATAACTACCGTTCCCTCTAGGTTTATTTCTTTCTTTTATAATTCCAAGATTTCTGAATACTGGTTCTACTTTTTGAGGAATAACATCCTTATACATTGAATAAGCATCATCCGTTACGGTTTCGTTTGCAGATTGGGCATTCTTTTTTGCAACTAACCAAGCTTCAAATTCTTCTGTTTTATTAAAATAAATCATTTGTCGGACATCATAATTGTTTGCAATGTCATCTTCAAAGAGTCTGTCTGGATTTAGCAACTCATAGTTTTTTGAATATTGAGCATCAGAATCTATTATTTCGTTGTCAGGCAATTCGTTATCGTACCAGTTTGCGAAGGCTTTTTTTACGATTAATTCAACATCAAAATAAATTGAGTTTTCATAGTTCTCAATTTCAAAGTTCTCAAACTTCATTACAGTATTTAAGAAAATTGCCTGTAAACTTTCGTTCTTAACTGCCGTAGTATATAAAACGTTTTTAAATTTTCGTTTTTCCTTGTTAATAAATCTCACCAATTTAGCTTTATAGTATGGAATTAAATTAATTGAATATACAAAACCTTCATCCCTAAATTGATGCACATCAACCCCAATTTCCGTCAGAAGATTGATGATCTTTTCGGCATTTTGATCGCTGTGAAAATCTTCAAAATTAATATTAATTTCTTTGACAGGATAATTTTTATTAATTTTTATTACAGTTTCTATAAAATTATTTCTCTTCTCATTATTATAAGACCTATCTGCAATGACATCTAACGAGCCAAATTCCTTTTTTATCAGAAATTCTCGATCTGTTTTTTCTTTAGCTCTAAATAATTCTCCGAGTTTTCCAGATTCAAACCCTACTGTATTGGCAATGTTAGCACATATATTTTCTATCGCTTCAGAAACTAGATTAATTTCAAACTCATTTCCAAACACGGTAATATACCAGCTCGCAGCAGTTTCCCTAATGCAGATATATTCATCTGTAATTTCTGCCACTTGATCATTTTCAATAATTGAAATTTTATCCACCAACACAATGGAAAGTCTTTTAATATCACGTTCAAAATTTTCATTTCGCTCACTATATGCTGCGGCATACTTTAGAAACTCATTGAAATATAGTTGAAAGTCAGGATTACTCTTACTTTCTGAGACTGACTCTTTTATAATCGCGTAATCTTTATTGTACAATTGGCAACCAAACGTTCTAACAAAATTGTCATTATTGGTACGTTGTCCTTTTTCAACGATTGGCACATTATTCTTACTAATTATCTTCGCACTTGGCAAATAAGCTTCTTTAGCTGGATAGTATTGGATTACACCTTGGTATTGAACTAATACCTTACCAGCCTCAAAAAACCTCTTCTTATTTTCAGAGTCTTCATATTTTTTTGTGAAATTTGGTTGTTCAATGATTCGATAAATTAACTTTGACAACTCTACACTTTTTTCAAAGTTATACTCAGGAAGTTTCAGCATCAAACTATAAAAATCATTAGAGGAAAGATCCGTAACTTTGTCGCAGAAGTCAAAAAGCTCTATGATTCCAAGAGCTTCGTAATAATCAATCCCTAAACGATATGCTATATCCTGAATATACTGAACATCTATTACTGGTGTTAAATCAGAGAATTTTCCGTTATTCCTTGAGTTTATGTCTTTCACAATTTGCTTTGGTGCATATCTCTTTCCACCTATTTCAATCCATTTGACTTCATTAAACACGCGCAATAGATAGTTTTTAATTGGACCTTGATATCTTCTTTCATATTGTTGTAAATTACCACGATATGTTATCTCAGCATTTTCAGAATAGTATGGACTGGTCAAATATGATCTTAGCGTATAATCTTCATATATCCACTTTATAATATCCGTTGTAGTTATATTTTTTAACATGTGTTGGAGATGGGATATAAATGGCAACTTACAGCGAACATAAACAGTGGTTGAAGATCCCAGATCTGCATTTTGTTGAATTAACTTCTTATACTCTGTTACGTAAGAATCTAATGGTGTTACGATCTGCACTGTTGCAATTGCAGGAAACTTTTTTACTCCAAATTTTGATATGAAACTTACAAAATTTAAAGCTTCCTCATTGCTGATAGAAAAAAGATCGGGAGACGGAAATTCTTCATATGTGTCATCGAATAGATTTCTTACCCACTCTCTCTCATACGCACGTCCAAAATATAATTGCTGGCTATTTTGTACTTTGTTGTCTTTCGCATTTGGGAAATTATATTTGATCGGAGATTGTTCTGAACCTTTTGGAGGTGTCCAACTGTCCTCTTCTTTTCTATAATTACTCCAAAGCCACTTTACAAAATCTATTGCTTTGCTATAATTATCTACTGAACTATTTACCGTAGATATAATATTACTGCGATCACGATAGGTAAATTTAACCAACGGATATATTTTTCTTTGAGATATTATACGTGAAATATGTGTTTCCTTATCAGTTTCTCTAATTTTACGTACCCCTGGTAATTGTTCTGCACCTTTAAATAATAGTTGCTGATACTCACTATCTAAAGACGGTACGTTTACCCATGAAGGAAGTCCTTTGTTAGAAAATTCTCCTACTAAGAAATAACAGTCCATATCGAACTTTAACCAATTACCATTTTGTGTTTTTAACAATTTAGGTAATGATTTTGAATAGTTACGATTCCACCAGTTAAATACTTCAACCCTTTGTGATATTGTCCATTCATTTGTTAAGCTATTGATTATTGGCAATAGTTCAAATTCATCGACAGTTAGACTTTTAGACAATCGTTTCAACAGAGATTGAATAAAAATAGCACTCTCACTGGGTAAAGGCTTTAGAAAAGTTTTAAACTTCTCACCTAAAAAAAATTGAGGATACTCACTATCAAAAATTTTCGGATTATCTTTAACTGAGATATATTCATCATTTACTGTTTGCAAAACTTTAGCATGTTCAAGTAATTGAAAATAATAATCTTCTAAATCTCCAAATTGCGAAAACGAAAGCGGAAACTTCCAATTCGTTCGCTTAATATTAACTGGAGTCAGCAAACGTAAAGCTGTATCAGCATATTGGTTAGTTGTAAATTTTTCACCAACCTCAACTAAAAATTTTAATTGCTCTATAATGATCATCTTATTCGCATCAGTTCTGCTTATTGAATCACGATGGTCACCCAAAATGTATGACGCATGCATCACACAATTAAATGGAGACTCCACATTTAATAAAGGAAAGAATGAATATATATTTCCTGCTTGGAAACTTTCAAAATTCTGCGGCACTGCGATTGCTAAACGGATATCCTTCTTAATGTCATCCTCTTCAATTGCATTCTCAATTACTTTATCAAAAACGTAAAAAGTCTCTAGTATTTGGTTCTCATCGTTAACATACTTTTTTAATGTTAAACATCTAAATTCACCATTATTTACTTCTCTCTCATAAATAATATTCGTCTCTTCAGTTTCAATAGTAATTCGGCTAATATTAGGGAGAAATAAAAGAATTCTCAGATCAATATTATTAATTTGTTGTAATACTCCAAAATCATCTAGCAATTTTACTGGATTCACAAAAATTTCTATCGATGTCATTCCATCTTTTTGACAGGGTTCAATATTTTGGGGAACAGCTAATATTGGGATATATAAGTTAGGCTGCTTATTTAACTGCTTAGCAATTTGTTTTTCTGATTTAATTTTTTGAAATAGTTCATCAGCAATTTCTTTAGCAAACCTAATATTAAATTCTCCTGAATGTATTCTTATTTCATCAGCCCAGTTTAATACTGAACGAAAACCAGTCCCCTTATTGCCAATATACTTACCTGATTTTGGACTGTTATTTCCTTGTACTATAGCCTTAATACCATCCTTATCAAAAAATGTACCTGTGTTTGAAACGTTAAGTATATTATTTTTAAACTCAATTAATACTTCTAGTTCACAGTCTGGTGTATTTCCTTCATCAATACTCTTCTGGTAAGCATCATCTGCATTTTGCAGCAATTCAAGAATTTCTCTTCCGTGATACCCCTTAATATCACGCTTTTCTATATTATTTTCATGAATAAGTTCATCACGTTCTTGTTCCTTTATATGCTTTTCTATGTATTCATTACATAAGGTTTCTATATATATCTGACTTTCACTCATTGTTGCGTAACTATATGAACTGAACTCCATATATACCTCCTTAACATCCATAAAGAAATTAGTTACCAAAAATTAAAACATTCTAAAGTCCTATATACATATTACGACATCTTACCCCTTAGACCTCCCACGACAAATCATTAACGATTCAAAATGTATCCTTAAACCATAATTACTCCATAGTTACAACTTACATTAAAAAAATAGTTAAAATGCATAAAAAAACTCCCCACTAGAAAAACAGATTTTATTTTAATATCTGTCTGCCTAACGGGGAACGTGTCATTTCATAGATTATTCGCAGTTTATGAGTGAATTCTATCAGGACGCTTGCTTGACTGAATTAGCTTCGCGATAATTTATTTTTCTTTGAATAATGGCCGTTGCTTCTGCTCTAGTAGCTGAATCAAGTGGTCTGA
>NZ_JBVASZ010000073.1:0-5699 GCF_057814255.1 Paenibacillus sp. F024 | reverse complement strand
CTGGCCAAGAAGGCAAAGTAGAGGGCGATTGATGTTTCAGAGGACGAAAGAATATTTAAATACGTCCTCTCGTCACGTATCTTTTGAATTCAGAAGCAAAAAAAACCACTTTTCTCAACGATCTGAGCGATCCTGAAAAGGATCGTTTTTTGTTGCTCTGAGGGTGGGAGAGAGCCCGAGAGCCCAAGAGGGATCGTCGGGCATAGCTGCGTTGAATGAGTATGGCTTTTTTTACTTAGGCACTCTTGGTATAAGAAGGTCGGCGGCTCCGCATGTTAGTATTGTGGAGGTGGTACTCATGAGCAAAAGCGATAGCCTGCAAATGGACAGTCAGCGACTGGCGGAGGCATGGGCGAGAACGCTGCCTACTGTGCTGAATAGTTCGGACAAAGCGGAAGTCATAGCCGATGAAGCGGAGGAAAATGTACTTCGCGTTCATATTTCTACGGCGGGCCGGAATAACTATAGCTTTGATTTCAAATGTACTTATGTGGATTCCAGAGAAGTAAAGGTAGATCTCATTGATGTGGAACGTGATGGCAACACGATCGATGAACGAACTACCGTTATTCAGACGCTTATTGACGATTATGTACGGCATATCCACGAGTGTGCACAGCAGCTACATGCATTTACGCACAGTTAAATGGAGGAATGGCCAACATGACAAAAAATAAAAGCAGCGTAGATAAAAATCTGCAAAATGTCGTTAAAGATTTGGACAAAACGGTGGTTACCAGCCATCAGGCCCAGCAGGTGCAGCAGCAAACCAACGATCACCGGCATCAGGATGCATTGAATCACGATGAAACACCTCATACCTCGATGCTGATGGATAAAGAGTAACCAGCGAAGGGAGACGGGAATCACATGCCTAAAGACATTCCTCAACCGGTAAACTCACCGAGCGGCCGGCAAAACCAACACGAGCGCCGTCAGCCGAATGAACCGTTATCCGGCTCGAAGAAGGTAAAAAACCAAAATCACAGCCGTCACAATAACGGTGAGGGCTAACCATGACAACAGCCTCTTACCCTAGGTAGGAGGCTGTTGTAAAAGACCTTTAATTATTATTCTCTAGTTCTACTTTGTTAAAGCATTCTTTCATCATTTCGTAAGCCAAGGATTCATCATCGGTATACCCGTATAATAAAGCACCACCGGCAACCGCATCAATCACTTCATCAAGAAGAGTACAAATGGAAATGGAAAACTCGTCATAAATGATGTAAAACAAGTGATCTGCGGACATGATTCGTTTCCACCTCGTTTATGAAATTGATTCCTCATTTTACCATGAACAGACCAAAAAGAGAACCGAATTTAGACGGTTCTCTTTGTTTTTCAAGAATTGCGAGACAGGAAGGGACTTGGTAGCCCCGTATGGAAAATCGTAAGCTTGTGCATAGCCCTGGTACAGGCGGTATACAGCAGCTTGCGCTCGCTTTCCCGATGGTAATGTTGGGCCGAGGCGTTATAAATGAGCACGGAGTCAAATTCGAGACCTTTGGCCAAATAAGCAGGAATGACCACAACGCTTTCCTGGAACAACCGGGTCTCTTTAGTAATCCATTGAAGCTGCGGCAGTCGGATCGAGAGCTTCTCGTACGCATCACGGGCTTCCTGGGCCGTCTTGCATATCATGGCGATGGTGCCGTTACCCGAGGCTTGGAGGCTCTCCACTTCCTCAAGCAGGGCGTTTGTCAGGTGCGAATCATCCTGTACTGCAACCAGCCTAGGAGGTTCTCCGCTGCGGTTAAAGGCCTCTACAGGCTCCCCGTGGGGCAGTATGGCCTTGCTGAATTCAGCAATTTCCTTGGTTGACCGATAGCTTCGGACTAGACGAATTAATTCTACTTGTTCACGACCATATAGATCGTAGATCACTTCGTATCCGGCCATGCCATCTTCGGTTTCTGATGTATGATGTGCATAAATGGCTTGATTGAAATCGCCCAGCAGCGTCATTTTCGCTCTTGGAAACAAGTTGTTCAGGAATACCAGTTGAAACGGCGAATAGTCCTGGGCTTCATCAATAATGACATGACGAACCGTATTATACGTTTGAAAGCCTTCGATTAAACCGGTCAAATATAGAAGCGGGGTGGCATCCTCATAAGCCAGGTGACCATAGTCCATTTGTTCGAGAGTCAGGAGTCGGATTTGTTCCCATTCCGGAGGGAGCTCACGATCATCGGTCACAACGGCTTTGGCAAAACGGGAGCTATCCGATATCAGCTGTCTGTACAGTGCCGCAGCCGAAATGAAGCGCAGCTGTTTAATTTTCTTCCGCAGAGGCTTAAACCTTTCGTGTACGACGTATTTGCTGAGCAGCAGCGCTTCCTGCTTCGTATCCTCAAAGGCAACCTCCCGGTCTCCTCTGTGCTTCTGAAGCGCGTTGAAGGCTCTTTGATAGTCTTCCTTATCCAGCAGCTCGATTTCTTCTTTCACCCAGGGCTGCTTTCGTTCTTCCTTGGCCAATCGTTTAAGCTCCTTCAGAAGCCAGTCCTTGACCAAATGGATCTTATTGCTCAGCTTAATAGACCGGTCCAGGCTGTAAAAATAATCCTTCATCTTCTGCTTGCCAATCAGTACCCTGCCTCGGAAGATCAAGTCGTTAAACAGCATTCCCTCAGACTCCAAATGCTGAGCATACTGCTCCACCATGCCGACAAACGCTTTGGAAGATTTATAACGGATGCTGCTTCTGCGTATTTTATTTTCCGGATCACCTTGAGGGTTAAGCATCGCTTCGATTTGGCCGTAGGCATCTTCCACTTGAAATTGCGAGCCCAGGCGCAGCTGTAAATATTCCTGATACGTAGTTTGCTGCATGTTGGCTTCCCCAAGCTCAGGAAGCACGCTGGAGATATAGCTGTTAAACAGGGCGTTAGGACTGAACAGCACCATATTGTCGCTGCTAAGCGTTTGACGGTGTTTATAGAGCAGATACGCCACACGCTGCAAAGCAACGGAGGTTTTTCCGCTGCCTGCGGCTCCTTGAACGATGAGTACCCGGTGGCGGTCATCGCGGATGATTTGATTCTGCTCTTTTTGTATGGTGGCTACAATCGATTTCATATGATCATCGGAACTTTGCCCGAGAATGTGCTGAAGCACCTCATCACCAATCGTAATGCCCGTATCGAACATCGCTTTCATTTCGCCGCCGCGAATCATAAATTGGCGTTTTAAATCCAATGTACCGTCGATCATCCCCACGGGCGTCTCGTAGCTGGCCGGACCCGGCGGATAATCGTAAAACAAACTCGATACGGGCGCACGCCAATCATAAACCCAGTAGGTTTGTGTCTGCTCATCCAGAACCGAAGCGATTCCGATGTATATTTTCTCGGTATCGGAGGAGTCTTTCTCCGTGAAATCGATCCGGCCGAAATACGGCGAGTTATACATCCGCAGCAATCGGTACCGCGTATCCTCGGCATGCTGCAGGCTTCGCTCTTGACCGGCGAGCATCATGGATTGCTGCGTAATGCTGGTGTAGGTCTCCATGATGTCATCGGGATTCGCCAGGTTGACCGTAACATCGTCCCAGAAATCTTTGCGAGCTTCGGCTACCGTCGATTTACGCTGTTCCGACAGTTCCTCGGAGCGTTCGATCAGCTTACGAACCTCATTCAGCACAAGCTCCAGCCTATGCTGCTCTTCCTTCCAAGCGGCATCCTGTGTCAAGAAAGGTCAGCCTCCTTTTATCAAAATGAAATCTTGTCTGGACATCTTACCATAAGGGAACTTTTACGGGCAATTGCGTACAATAGGTCTAAGTGATATGATAGCTGGACATTCAGGAGGGTTGCGTATGATTATCATCAAAACACCGGAAGAAATTCAACTTATGCGCAAAGCCGGCGAGATTCTCGCCAAGTGTCATCAGGAAATTGCCAAGATGATCGAGCCGGGTCTTACTACAATGGCTATCAATGATTTTGCCGAACGTTTCATTCAAGAGCAGGGCGCCGAGCAGGTAGTTAAAGGATTTAAGGGTTACCCTTTCGCTACCTGTACATCTGTTAACGACGTGATCGCCCATGGCTTTCCGAGCAATGAACCGCTGCAAAACGGAGATATCGTTAAAGTGGACATTGTCTGCCGTTACAATGAATGGTGTGCGGATTCCTGCCGTACTTATGCTGTCGGAACGATCTCCCCGGAGGCGGAGCGTCTCATGCGTGTAACCAAGGAGTGCCTGATGCTCGGCATTGAAAAGGCTGTAGCGGGAAACCGGATGGGCGATGTGATGCATGCCGTGCAAAAGCACGCGGAGGGAGCGGGCTTCTCCGTGGTACGCGATCTGGTAGGGCACGGGATCGGGCGAAGCATGCACGAGGAGCCGTCGTTTCCTCATGTAGGCAAGCCGGGGCGTGGTATTCGTCTTCAGGAAGGCATGGTTTTTACCATCGAGCCCATGATCAATGCAGGCAAGCATGAGATGTTTATCGAATTCGACGGCTGGACAGCCCGTACCTACGACGGCAGTCTGTCGGCTCAGTTCGAGCATACCGTTGCCATTACCAAAGACGGGCCGCTCGTGATCACCGACGGCATCCTGGAATAACCCTCTCTAAAAGAAAAAGCGCCGCCCGGTATATGGACGGCCGCATTAGGTTAAAGTCGGTCACCATGTTTGGCAGAGGGGCTCGGCAGGGGCTCCGCGGCTTTTAAAGAGGTCAAGCCGTCTTCTCCGGTGGCGTCTTCTTTAACGTCATTGATGCCTTCGTTGTTATAAATATATATTTCTTCAGTTTGATCGTTACGTTTTTCCATAGAGATCACCTCATCGCTATTGTGGCGGCAGAGGTGTTTTTTTATGCGTGAAAAATAAATAAAGGCCTGTCATCAGGCCTTTAGGATTCTTGAATCAAAAGGTTGTATGGCGTCCCCGAGAGGACTCGAACCACTATCTGTCCTTTAGGAGAGGACTGCTCTATCCTGTTGAGCTACGGGGACTCAAACCATCGTTATTATAACATATGCAGGACAGGGAAGAAAGTCGGTAATTTTTTTAAAAAGTGCAGTGATTTGTCCGATGAGGAACGTCTATTACCCTGAGTGGAGGGGGAGACGATTACGGAAGAAGCATGGATTGCACGAATCATGCAAGGCGACCGGGAGGCGTTTGGCGAACTGGTGGTTGAAGATCTGGTGACACGGATTGCCGTCCATAAAGCGATTGATTTCAAACGGGCGGATGGTAGGTACGATATCAGTACGGAAGCAGTTTGTTCAAGGCAGTCTATTCCGTGCTTCGATCGACAAAGGACGCTGAAGACGTGACCCAAGAAGCGCTGCTGAGGATATACGCGTCTCTTCCCCAATACCGGTATCAAGGCCGAAGAGAGTGTGTATACCGTTCGCACCATTACTATCGTTCGCTCATGGTGCTGCCTCGGATTGTTCCAGTGAAATTAAGGGGCAGGGATACCAAGGCGATGAAGATGTGATTTCAGCAAAAGACCCTGCAGAAGCGTTCTTGCAGGGTCTTGTAGTTGAATCATCGCGATCAGGATGCTTAGATACAAAAAAATTGCGGTCAGCTGACCGCAATTTTTCATGTAGTACGCCCAGCATGGGCGTCATCTTTAGGGTGAAAGTCCTGAACGGGGGCTGGCGAGCGCCTACCGTAGCCAAGGGCAAGGGTGTCCGTCGCGAGGCGGAATCTGAAGGAAGCCGGAGGCAAA
>NZ_JBVASZ010000072.1:0-6394 GCF_057814255.1 Paenibacillus sp. F024 | reverse complement strand
ATAGGCAAAAGGAGCGGTCAAGCGCTCTTCTTGACGGCTTCTTTTGCCTATGAGATTCTCCAAGCAAGCGGAAGGGTTATGACTCTCGTTAATAGCCATCCACCCACCCAGTAGCGCGAAGAGCCAATTTTTTCGGGGTGTTTGTCATGGAGCCGTCGTCAAAGATACAGATTTCGTCCGATCCTCTGAATATTTCCTCTTATCAAGCTAGTCCGCTTCAACGCAAGGGGGCTTTGGCCGTTGTCCTCGTTGTTATGGTGATTACGATTCTGACACTGCCGTGGGCCCGAATGGCCTGGCCGACGATACAGCCTTTTCTTCCGGCTTATATTACGGGTGTGCTGATCCTTGATTTGGTAACCGCCTACGTGCTGTTTACGGAATTCCTTGTGAGCCGGAAGCCTTCCCTCAGCGTTCTTGCTTCGGCTTACTTATTTTCAGCGCTTATCACAATCCCTCATATCCTTTCATTTCCCGGTGTGTTCAACGAAACGGGATTGCTTGGTGCCGGAACACAAACGGCCGTTTGGCTGTGGGTGTTTTGGCACGGCGGGTTTCCTATGTTCATCATTGCTTATATGCTGGTCGATGCTAGATTAGGTGAAACGCAGCTTTCGCAGCGGCGTGCGCGTTATTTGGCGGGATTTATGTTCGTGCTGGTTGTTCTGATTGTTTTCTTGCTGGCGTTGGCTGCTTTCCGCTTCGATGACCACCTGCCGAAAATTATTGAGCAGGGCAACTTCAATATTCTTATTACATCGGGTGTAGGTCCCTCGGTCTGGCTGTTGAACGCAGCAGCCTGTGCCGCCTTGTTTTGGGTAAAGCGCGGGAAAACCGTACTCACATTATGGCTGAATGTTGCGGTCTTCGCATTTCTGGTCGACGTGACGTTGACTCTGTTTGCCGGAGCCAGGTACAGCTCAGGATGGTATGTGGCGCGGCTGACAAGCTTCTTTTCGGCGGGGATTGTATTGGGCACCATGCTGTATGAGCTAAGAAGCCTTTATTCTTTAGCGGCTGCAACCAATGAGCAGCGAATGAAGCAGGCATCGGAACTGATCGATTTAAACCTGCAGCTGACACAGGAAAAAACGCATATCCAACACATCATGGAAACCGTTCAGGAAGGCAAAATGCTGTATGATGCTTCTGCAGGAATCATATTTGCGAATACGCGCATGAACGAGCTTCTTAAGACGAACAGACCCCTGATTGAGGCCAAGATCATCGAATGGCTGCAGCGTCCGGATAAGGAGTTTAAGGAGCGGCTGCTTCTGGAATCGGGACAAAAGATGAGGCACTTTGAAGTGTACGTGCTCGCAACACATGAGTCTGGGTCAAGCTCCTATAAAAGAGTGTACATTTTTGTTTTCCGCGATCGGACGGAGGAAGAGAAAATTGAGCAGATCAAAAATGAATTTGTCAGTGTGGTATCCCATGAGCTGCGGACTCCGCTCACAAGCATATTGGGGTTTGTTGAACTGATGCTGAGCCGGGAGCTGCAGCCCGAACGTCAGAGAAAATATTTAACGACGGTACATAAGGAAACGACCCGTCTTTCTGTTCTGATTAACGATTTCCTGGATATTCAGCGGATAGAATCGGGCAAGCAGACATTTGAATTTGAACCGATGGATTTAAGGCTCTTCCTAAACGACATTGTACAGCGTTGGCAGGGGAACAGCGGCTTTCAAATCGAGCTGTCGGTTATCGAGGCTCCTGTTTGGATTCTCGGGGATCAAGACCGGCTTCACCAAGTATTTGATAATTTAATCAGCAACGCCATCAAATACTCCCCGGGGAGAGACAAAATCGATATCCAATTAAGTACAGTCCACGAGCAGGTATTTATAGAGGTGAGAGACTATGGCCTCGGTATACCGGAAGAATCGAAGGATAAGCTTTTTTCCAAGTTTTATAGGGTGGATAATAGCGATAGACGCAAAATCGGAGGCACGGGATTAGGGCTATCGATTGTAAAGGAAATCGTGGAAGCGCATAACGGGAAGCTCGTCTTTGAATCAGAACATGGCAAAGGCTCTGTCTTTACCGTAGTGCTCCCGGAAATCGAATTCGATCATGCAGTGGAGCAGCGCAATGGCGGGTCAGGTTAGAACGTTCGAACATAGGGGTAATGGCTTTTTGAGAGTCATTACCATTTTTTTGTATTTTAAAGGATGTTGTCCTCAAGAAAACGTTGTGGTCAGCGACTTGTCTACCTGTATAAAAATCTAGTAGGACTATCATAGATATAAAAAAATAAGGGTCAAGTCATTAGTCGATATTAATGCACCTAAAAACAGTACATTCACCGGAGTTGTGAATGCCATGGAATCCGGTTCATGGCAAATCATTGTTCCCGAAATAGCCATGAAATTTTTGTACATTTTTCAACAAGATACTATAGTTTATTGACATTTATTATGATAACGTGTAACTTTGGACATGGTATTTAGTGCCTATTTTTTGTTCTTCGTTTATGATTCTATTTTCATACAAGTTGATAAAGGCAAACTTATTGAAAGATAAGGGCGCAAAGCCACGGGTCTAAGGCGAAAGCTATGACAGCCGGGTTGCCAATGGGTAGAACTGGGCCCTTTGGGGTCCTTTTTTGTGTCCATTTTCATTACAAGCCATGAACCATTTAGAAAAACTCGTATAACTGCAGGAATCATCGGCCTGCATGGTCTCTACCCGGCCGCCGGAAATGGCTGGACTACGAGGGGATAACTTGCGCAGTTTGTTTAAATAGGACAAGCTTTCTTAACATTACGTATGTCTTCTGGTGTTTACTCGATGAATTGATTTCTCCTGAGCGGGAACGGATTATCGGGTTTTTTATTTTTAATAGAGGGACATCACTGGCGGAATCGGATTTCAGGGGGGGAAACGCGATAAGCGTCGAGCACAATGGATTAAAACAGTACTTATTGGAAAAGGGGTCACTTATTTTGAAGTGGTTTTATAATTTAAGAACGTCGGTGAAATTAATTTCAGCATTTGTGTTGATTGGAATCATTTTAATATTTGTCGGATGGTTTGGTTTAAATAACATGGGTAAATTGAATGACGAGATCACGACCACATACAATGATCGTCTAATACCGATCCATGATCTTTCGGCTTCACAAATTTTATATCAACGCATTAGAGTAAATATCCGGGATATGAACTTTGTTGCGAATACACCCGAGGCTAAAAAAAATTATGAACAAACGATCAATGAGCTAATAACACAAATTGACGCAAATATCGATAAGTACAGCAAAACCGGGTTGGACCCACAAGCGGAGGAAATATTTAAGAAATTTGATCCCGCATGGCAGGCCTACAATAACTTATTGGATCACGCGATACAATCCGCTCATGCCGGTGATGTTCAAGAATATTTAAGAACTGCTCCCGAGTTTAGAAAAGCCGGTGACCAAGCGGAAAATATATTGCAGGATTTAATTATCCATAATGTCAGGATAGCGGAAAGGGCCAATGTGGAAGCCAATGCTACCTACGCAAACTCCCGAACGATTACACTTGCGATTATCCTTGTCTCACTGCTTATAAGTATTGGCTTCGGTTATTTCATCTCTCAAATGATCGCGCGACCTTTGAACCGTGTGGTGGGTTTAGTTGAAAGAGTAGCGGGAGGCGATCTTAGAGAAACGTCGGATATCCATACGAAAGACGAGATAGGGCTGTTGGCGGAATCGATCAATAAAATGGTGTTGAGCTTAAGAACGACCGTCGGCGGGATCATGACTTCGGCGGAAAGCGTTGCAGCCGCATCCCAGCAAATATCGGCGACGACCGAGGAGATTGCCGGCGGGACCACGAGTCAGGCCAAAGATACTCAAACGATGAACGAATTATTCAAAGAATTGTCTAACGCCATTAACGCTGTGGCTCGGGCTGCGGAGCAGGCATCCGAATTGTCCAACAGCACGGTGGGAATTGCGCAGGAAGGCGGCCAAGTGGTTCGTACTTCAATTGAAGGGATGCAGCTGGTGAATCAGCAGATGTCGCGTCTCGAAGATGATTCGAATAAAATTGGGGAAATTATTGATGTCATTGACGACATTGCAGAGCAGACCAATCTTCTGGCTTTGAACGCGGCGATTGAGGCCGCACGCGCCGGAGACCAGGGTCGGGGGTTTGCCGTGGTTGCGGATGAAGTGCGCAAATTGGCTGAGCGCAGCAGCGAAGCGACCAAGCAAATTTCATCGATCATTAAAGGAATGCAGAACAATACCCGTCAAAGCGTGAAAGCGGTAGGAGAGGGCGTTATTTCGTCCCAAAAAACCGGTGAAGCTTTTGAGAGTATCATCAAAATGGTCAATGAATCCGCCCACAAGGCGGCGGAAATCGCCGCGGCGAGCGAAGAACAGGCGGCTCAATCTTCGGAGGTGCTCACTTCAATCGAAAGCATCTCCGCCTCAACGGAAGAAGCGGCGGCAGCTTCGGAGGAAACCGCAGCGACAGCTCAATCCCTTGCCGGATTGGCAGATGAGTTGAATCATGCCGTATCCACTTTCAAAGTGAAATAGATTCGTTCAATTATTGTAGAAGGGGAAATGAACGCCGTGAGATTGATTCCAATCACTCAATACGACGAGAGAACCATGCAGTTGGCAAAGCCGGTATATGACAGTCAACGCCGTATGCTGCTTTCTGCGAACCAGACCATTCATCCTAAATATTTGGAAAGACTTGTGCATATCGGCATCCGGAATTTGATTGTGGAGGATGCTGAGTCCAAGGGCATTACACTGGAAGAGATGATGGATGTTCCGTCATGGATGGACATTGTACAATGGGTTCAAGAGGCTTTTGATGCCGTTAAATCAAAGAAACCTTTACCTACGATCAAATTGCTGCAAGGTACCGGACGTCTGATCAAGGAAATTCAAAGCCGGCCCCTGATATTACCCGTACCTTCTACAACGTTGTCAGAGGCGCTAAGACCATATGCTCATGCGGTGAATGTAGCCATACTATCCTTGCAAGTAGGGAAGAATCTCGGCTATAACGAGCTCATGCTGCGTGATCTCGCGTTGGGATGCCTGATGCATGATATTGGAAAGGCGAAAGCTGTGGAGGAAAAGGAGCATCCGGAGGCCGGATTCTCTATCTTGCGGGGAATTCGTGAAATCAGTTTATTATCTGCACATATCGCATTCCAGCATCATGAAAAATTGGATGGGCAGGGATTCCCACGGGCAATTCGCGGGGAGGCATTCCATCCGTATGCCCAAATATGTGCTGTTTGCAATTTGTACGAGAATCAATCGAATGAGCTGCCGCCTCACGAAGTCATGGAGATGGTGATGGCATCAAGCAGTATTTCCTACAGCACCGAAATTGTACAAGCCTTTGTAAGTGCGGTTCCCGCATACTCTCCCGGGACCAAAGTCATTTTGCAGCATGGGGAAGAAGCGATCGTCACCAAAATCACCAGCCATATGCAAAGACCGGTTGTTCGCATCCTGGCTACTGGAGAAGAAATCTCCTTAGCGGACCGTCCGACGATCATGATATCCGGTTGCAAATAAAAAAATCAACATAAGAACTGAGGGGATGACTTCAATGATGGATGAATTTACGGATTCCGATCTGGTTGCCTGCGTAAATCAAGGCGATCAGCTCGCATTCAACTCTCTGCTAAGTCGTTATCTTCCGATGATTTATTGTTGCAGCAAGAAGTATTATGCACCAGGTCTCATGCCGGCTGACATGAATCAAGCCGGTTGTATCGGCTTATTTATCGCATGTAAAAAATATAACCCTGCTAAAGGCATGGCGTTTTCCGGCTTCGCCAAATTACACATCAAGCATTATATTATCAACGCCGTAAAAGCAGCCTTAAGAAAAAAACAACAGGTTTTAAACCAATGCTTGTCCTTGGACGAAACGCCATTTAGCGAACAGGAAAAGATCAGCCGATATGAACTTATCCCCAACTTTACGCCTTCGGCGGAAGACGTGTTTATGAAGCAGGCAAGAGATAAGGAACTGTTTGACACGATAAAAACGCATTTAACGCATTTGGAAAGGTCAGCGGTAATGGGGTTGCTCGATGGATTGGTCTATAAGGAGATCGCTGATTTACACGGAGTAGGTAATAAATCAATCGATAATGCGCTGAAAAGGGCAAAAGGAAAATTGAAAACCGCTCTTTATCACAATGCATAATTTTTGCAGGGTCGGGAATGTATCCGGCACAGCATAAGACATAATAAAAGCCCAAGGGGGAGGAGCTCCTTTGGGCTTTTACCGTTTGGCGTGCCCAGCTAAGCACGCATCTTCTAGCCGGTGAAAGTCCGGTCGCGGGAGGAGCCAAGTCCCCGCGTAGCTAGGATACTTGCGTATGGCGAAATCTGTGCGTAAAAGCGTATCGACG
>NZ_JBVASZ010000071.1:0-6407 GCF_057814255.1 Paenibacillus sp. F024 | reverse complement strand
CAACATGAGAAACACCGCGCTTTCTGCTTAATCATATCATTGCCTATATTATACCACATTACCGCGGTGTCGTGATAAATTATTATTGTAAATAGAAAGACTGTTGAGACTTTCTCAACAGTCTGAACGATCCTTTTCAGGATCGCTGTTTTTTGGTTGTTATGTACCATTTATGATATAAATGGCGGAGAGGGTGGGATTCGAACCCACGGTGACCTCACGACCACGGCGGTTTTCAAGACCGCTGCCTTAAACCACTCGACCACCTCTCCGGGTGACAACAAGCATTGTATCACAAAAACTTAAGCATTATCAAGTTCTATTTTTTACTGATTTTCGTTACATTACCCATATACGGCTGAAGCACTTCCGGAATTAATACACTGCCGTCTTCCTGTTGGTAATTCTCCAGAATGGCAGCTACGGTTCGGCCAATAGCCAACCCCGATCCGTTGAGCGTATGCACGAATTCCGGCTTCGCTTTGGCGTCCCGGCGGAAACGAATATTTGCTCGGCGTGCTTGGAAATCCTCAAAGTTACTGCAGGACGAAATCTCGCGATACGTATTGCTGCTCGGCAGCCATACCTCAAGATCGTACGTCTTGGCCGACGAGAAGCCCATATCGCCCGTACAGAGCGATAAAACACGGTAAGGCAGCCGAAGCAGCTGAAGCACCTTCTCTGCGTCCATCGTCAGCTTCTCAAGCTCCTCATTGGACTGCTCCGGGGCGGTCAGCTTCACCAGTTCAATCTTGTTGAATTGATGCTGTCTGATCAGCCCACGAGTATCGCGTCCGGCTGAACCGGCCTCTGAACGGAAGCAGGCGCTGAACGCTACAAAATACTTCGGCAAATCCTCCAAGGAAAGAATATCATCCCGATGATAGTTGGTCACCGGAACTTCAGCCGTAGGAATCAAGAAATAATCGGTTCCTTCCAGCTGAAAAACATCCTCTGCAAACTTTGGCAGCTGGCCCGTTCCCATTAAACTATCGCGGTTTACGATATACGGCGGAAGCATCTCTTGATACCCATGCTGGTCAGCATGCAGGTCCATCATAAAGTTCATTAAAGCCCGCTCTAGTCGTGCACCAAGCCCTTTATAAAATACAAAGCGTGAACCTGTCACCTTTGCAGCGGATTCAAAATCCAATATATCCAGATACTGCGCCAATTCCCAATGCGGCTTCGCCTCGAACGAAAAACCTGCCACTTCACCCACACGGCGAATTTCTACGTTGTCTTCCTCGGATGCTCCTACCGGCACCCCGTCTTGAGGAACATTAGGAATAGCCAGCACGATCGCATCGAGCTCCGATTCCAGAACGCGAATTTCTTCATCCAGCGTTTTGATACGGTCTCCGACAACCTTCATTTCTTCAATCAGATGATTCGCATCTTCTTTAGCCTTCTTCAGCTGAGCCACTTCCTGCGATACTACATTGCGGCGGTTTTTCAGCTGTTCCACTTCTTGTAAAAGTTCTCTGCGCTTTAAATCCAGACTGGTAAAACGGTCCAGCTCCTCGAGGTTGCTTCCACCCCGATTTTTCATAGCCTGTTTTACTTTATCCATATCGCTGCGCAGCAATTTTACATCCAACAAGGAGATCCCTCCTACCTCGTCTCACGTACCATGTCTATAAAATAAGCGTGCATCCGCTCATCATCGGTTAATTCCGGATGAAACGAGGCTGCCAACAAATGCCCTTGTCTAGCGGCCACGATCTGGTCACGATAGGTTGATAGCACGTCCACATTATCGCCCACCTTGAGAATCAAAGGAGCGCGAATAAATACAGCGCGAACATCCTTATCGATACCTTTGATATCCAAGTCCGTTTCAAAGCTTTCACGCTGCCGCCCAAAAGCGTTTCGCTGCACCTCGATATCCATCAGCCCCAGGTGCGCCTCTTCCTGCTCAGCAATGCTTTTTGCAAGAACAATCAAGCCCGCACAGGTGCCGAAAACCGGCTTGCCCTGCCGCGAAAATTCGCGTAGGGCATCCAGAAATTGATAGGTCCGCATGAGCTTGCCGATCGTAGTGCTTTCCCCGCCGGGAATAATGATTCCGTCGATCTCCTGCAGCTGCTCCACTCTTTTAACGGCTACGCCCTGAGCCCCGGCTTTTTCGATCATGTTAATATGTTCAGCTACGGCACCCTGCAGCGCTAAAACTCCGATGTTCATCTCACACTACCTTCTTCCCGAACCAAACAAAAAATGGATTACCAACCGCGCTCTTGCATCCGCTCGGATGCGTGCAGCTTGGAGATTTCAATACCCTTCATCGGCGTTCCGAGATTTTTCGAAATATTTGCAATCAGCTCGTAATCGGTATAGTGCGTAGTTGCTTCAACAATCGCTTTTGCAAATTTTTCAGGGTTGTCCGATTTAAAAATACCGGAGCCTACAAATACGCCGTCCGAACCTAAATGCATCATCAGCGCGGCATCAGCAGGTGTAGCCACACCGCCTGCAGCAAAGTTTACAACGGGAAGACGTCCTGTTTCGTGTACTTGAAGCAGCAGCTCATACGGAGCTCCCAGGTTTTTCGCTTCAGCCATCAGCTCGTCTTTGGACAACGACTGGATTTTGCGAATTTGTCCTGTAATCATACGCATATGACGAACCGCTTCAACGATATTTCCCGTTCCCGGCTCACCCTTTGTACGAATCATCGATGCGCCTTCCCCGATTCTGCGAAGCGCTTCGCCAAGATCTCTTGCACCGCAAACGAACGGTACAGTGAACTCATGCTTGTTAATATGGAACACTTCATCCGCCGGAGTAAGGACTTCGCTCTCATCGATATAGTCTACGCCCATCGATTCCAGCACTTTTGCCTCTACATAATGGCCGATACGTGCTTTTGCCATAACAGGGATGGATACGACCTTCATTACCTCTTCTACGATCGTAGGATCCGCCATACGAGCGACACCGCCGGCCGCACGAATATCAGAAGGCACTCTTTCCAGTGCCATAACAGCGGATGCGCCGGCCGCTTCAGCGATACGGGCCTGCTCCGCGCTCATAACGTCCATGATGACGCCGCCTTTTTGCATTTCAGCCATACCTTTTTTAACGCGCGATGTACCTGTTTCCATTTCCGAATCCTCCCACAACATATCGATTTATTTCCACGATCCGCCTAAATAGGACAAACTAACTAAACAAATATTTTACATCAAGAGCGCCAAATAAACAACCCGTTTTATCGGATTTTGTCAACCGGTGACGCCTTTGACAGTATCCACAAAAAAGTCCTTAATCGCTCTGAAGAACAACCGGATCCAGCTTCCTTGCTCCACGTCAGCGGCCGCCACCAGATTGGCAGTCTGTTCTTTGCCATCATAGGTGATTTTTACCGTACCAAGCACCTGACCCTGGGTAATGGGAGCAACAAGCTTGCTATCCTCTGCGGGTGCCGCTGTAATGGTGAACTGGTCAGCCGCGGCGCCTTTTTTGGCAACAATGGAAACTGCGTTTTCCGTAACAACCGGTACTTGTGTTTCCACACCCTTCTTAATATTCACTGTTTTCATGGAATCTATTTCAGCTTTCGCACCCAGGACCTGTTTCAATTCGAAATTGGTGAAGCCATAATCGAGTACCTTGCGGGTCTCTTCAAACCGGCTCGGCTCCGTTGGAGTTCCCATTACAACGCTGATTAGCCTCATCCCATTGCGTTCCGCCGTTCCCGTAAAGCAATACCCTGCTTCCTTCGTGCTCCCTGTTTTTAGACCGTCGAGACCTTCATAAGCATACCGCTTAAAATTGATCGTGTTGCGATTATCCCACAGCATCCAGTTCCAGTTGATCATCGGTGCTGCATCTCTCTCGCGGAACTTTTTTGCCGGGATTTTCGTATATTCCAGCACTTCCTTATGATCCTTCAAAATGTTGTAGGCAATAATAGCCGCATCTCTTGCAGAAAGGAGCGTTTCCCCCTGCAATTCCTTCGGAGCGTACTGACCGAGGTCGGCTCGATTTAACCCCGTTGCATTAATAAAATGAGCCTCTTCCGACAAACCGAATTCTTTGGCTTTCTCGTTCATCATTTTAGCGAAATTCTCTTCCGTTCCGCCTATTTGCTCGGCTAGCGCTACTGCCGCATCATTTGCCGAGTATATGGATAATGCGGAGAACATATCATCTACTGTAGCCTGTTCCCCATCGGCCAACAAAATTTGTGAACCGATGACGTCGGATGCGTATTTGCTGGTGGTTACCATGCTCGATTTTTCGATTTTTCCGGATTTTATTGCCTCCATGACTAAATATTCTGTCATCATCTTAGCCATACTTGCTGGAGGCAAGGCTTCGTCAGCGTTATATTCATATAAAATCTGGCCTGTGCTCGCTTCCATCAATATAGCGGATTTTGCATTAAGCTTTAAATCCACAGGGGTATCCGCCGCTTGAACCGGTGTTGGCTGAACCAGAGTAAGTGACGCGTTTAACAATAGGGTGACAGCTACGACAGAACAAATTCTTTTTACATAACGAAACAACCATCTCACTCCCAGTTTTAAAATTTCATCTAATGCATAAACAAGCCTGTTTTATTGTACCACATGCCTGTGAAGCTGTACAAAAACAAGAAACGGAAGCCATAGCTTCCGTCTTGTATGTTATGTGTGGTTCAATTTTATAGAGAGTAGTTTGGTGCTTCCTTGGTAATCTGAATGTCATGCGGATGGCTTTCCCGAAGGCCGGCACCCGTGATACGAATGAATGTTGTTTCGTTGATGAGCGCGTTGATGTCTTTCGCTCCGCAGTATCCCATACCTGACCGGAGGCCGCCAACCAATTGATAGAGCGTGTCTGCCAAAGGTCCTTTGTACGGTACCCGTCCCTCGATTCCTTCTGGAACCAGTTTGCTTTCGTTCTCCTGAAAATAGCGATCCTTACTGCCTTCTTTCATCGCTCCAAGAGAGCCCATGCCGCGGTAAACTTTGAACCGGCGGCCTTGGAAAATTTCCGATTCGCCCGGACTTTCTTCGGTTCCTGCAAACAGGCTACCGATCATTACTGCACTGGCCCCTGCCGCGATGGCTTTGGCAACGTCCCCTGAGTACTTTATGCCGCCGTCTGCAATAATCGGCACTTGATATTCTCTCGCGACCGAAGCACAGTCAAAAATGGCTGTAATCTGCGGTACGCCGATTCCTGCAATAATCCGTGTCGTACAGATCGATCCAGGACCGATCCCGACTTTAACGATGCTTGCTCCAGCTTCGATCAAGTCTCTTGTTCCTTCACCGGTAGCTACGTTACCGGCACAAATCGGCAGGTCCGGATATTGTTCACGAATTTTCTTTACCGTATTGAGAATATTGATATGATGCCCGTGGGCGGAATCTACAACGATCAAATCAACCCCTGCGTCGACCAGTGCAGCCGTCCGTTCCATCACATCTTTGGATACGCCGACCGCCGCACCTGCGAGCAGCCTGCCATGCTTATCCTTCGCCGCGTTCGGGAATTGAATTGCTTTTTCAATATCCTTAATCGTGATAAGGCCTTTTAAAATCATGTTCTCATCAACCAAAGGCAGCTTCTCGATCTTGTGTTTCTGCAGAAGCACTTCAGCCTCTTGAAGCGTAGTTCCCACAGGAGCCGTTACAAGCTCTTCTCTTGTCATTACTTCTTTAATCTTGATGGAGTAATCATGGACAAAACGAAGATCACGGTTTGTCAAAATACCAACCAATTTGTTGTTCTCATCACAAATCGGTACTCCGGAGATCCGGTATTTAGCCATTAATGCTTCGGCGTCATAAACATGGTGCTCCGGTGTTAGAGAGAATGGATTCGTGATAACGCCACTCTCGGAGCGCTTCACGCGATCAACTTCCTCCGCTTGTTGAGCAATCGTCATGTTTTTATGAATGATACCAATTCCGCCTTCTCGAGCCATAGCAATAGCTAACGCGGATTCCGTTACTGTATCCATCGCCGAGCTGAGAAACGGAATGTTTAGCTTGATTTGATTAGTCAAATGAGTTGAAATATCAATTTCTTTACCGAAAACGTCCGATTTACGCGGAACAAGCAAAACGTCGTCAAATGTCAGTCCTTCTTTAGCAAACTTAGTTTCCCACACAAAATGATCCTCCTTATTTACATCCCGAAAGATATTATTGCAATCTTATCAAAAGCCCATTTTTGGTGTCAAGCACAAAGTCGTGAAGATTTTCAATGTTTTTCATAACTAGTATGCCAATTTACACAAAAAAGAGCCTCTTCGGATCAATATCCAAAAAGACTCTTTTTGTGCTTGGCGACGTTCTACTCTCCCAGGACCCTGCGGTCCAAGTACCATCGACGCTGGAAGGCTTAACGGTCGTGTTCGGTATGGGTACGCGTGGTTCCCTTCCGCCATCATCACCAAACTAAGAGTT
>NZ_JBVASZ010000070.1:0-6540 GCF_057814255.1 Paenibacillus sp. F024 | reverse complement strand
CCTTCAAGGTCGGGAATCGTTCGAAAACGCCTTCACAAACGATGCTGTTCAACTGCGACATATGGTGAATCGCCAGGATGTTGTGACGCTCAAAGTTGGTCGTCGGATACCCTGCGGCCGTCGTGGATGGGTTGATTCCGTCTCCTTCGCCCCCGCCGTGAATCCCGATCATCAGGTTGTTGCGCACAGCCGCTTCGTAGATCGGGTAGTAGCGTCGCTGCCCGTATGGCTCGCGCGATGCCGAGGTCAGCAGCACCTGAACCACTCTCGGATGCGAGCCCAGTCGATCAATTTCTTTTGCTGCGAGCAGCGGGTCTTGGGTTGCGACCACAATGGAGGCCAACCAGCGGTCATCGCTTGGAATCCACGTGTCCATCGTATAATCGTTGAATGCCGATGCCAGTGCCGCTGCGTAATCCGGATTGTTATGCGCAGAGATGGAAAGCAGGTTGCCGGTCAGAATGGCTTTTTCTATATGATAGCGGTCCAGCAAATCCACTTTCGCGAATTCCGGATCGGAGCCCGAAGGAAGTCCATTATCCGGTCTTGCATCATCGCGTTCCAGCGGAATCGGACGAAACATGAGAAATGGCAATGTCATATTGTGGGCCTTCAGTCTGTCCCACCATACCCGCGGCAAATAGGGCTTCAAATCGTCGTAGCTTTTGACGCATTGATGCACATCGCAATCGATAATCCCGTGATTAAACCTAGAAGCTTTCCTCGTCGTAGACGCTTCCATATTGTTTTCTACCTCCTGTTGTTGAATACCCCAAAACCAAATTTGTAAACGGTTCCATTTTGAGCAGTAATCATTTTAGCTTAACTAAGTGAATCTGATTGTTCGTCCACCACAATCACTTCACAGTCAAGTAAAATGGTTTCCGAAATATTGGAAATCTAATATCTAATATATTAGATTTGTTTTGATATCTCAAATTATAACACATATCACAAATCTGTCAAACTCTTTTTGTTCATTATGGTCTTCGTTTATTCTTATCTATGGATAAAAATGTTCTGTATATTTTGTGATGATGGATCCGGAAACAGATGAATGAATGCTATCGCAAACGGATGACGGAATTAAGACAGCACAAAATGGGACATGCTCAAGGCATGGCCCCTTACGAACCCAGAGTTAGTCATAATCGCATCGCATGAAATAAGGAATGGGTTTAAGTACAAATTCTGCTTAAAATCCTTCTCGCTTTCCGATTACGAATAATCCTCAACAGTATGATGCTTGATCTCATCAATATGCACATCCATTAGCTGTATCGCTTTTTCGAGGTTGGAATCGAATAATGCCCGCAAAATTTTCTTATGCAATTCGTTCGCTTGTCGAGGCCTATCCGTATTTTTGGTGATAATGACACCATACCATTTAATCTTCAATTCCAATGTGCTCATGATGGACACTAATAATTGGTTATTGGAATATTGAATAATCGTCCGATGGAGATTTCGGTCCGCTTCAAAAAAAGGCTTCATATCCCCTTTTTGAATCGCCTCTTCAGCTCTGTCCGCTTCATCGATCAGCAATTGAATTTGAGCTTTTGGCATTGTGCGTGCTGCGATCGTAAGGGCTTTGAGCTCTAAAGCTTTTCGGACATCATACAGATCTTCAATATCCTTGACATTAGGCAGATTGACATAAGAGCCCGAACGCGGCTTGACATCAATGAGCCCGTCCTGCTTGAGTCTATTAATTGCATCCCGCAGCGGTGTCCGACTAACACCAAGCTCCTTGATTATATCTTCGTAAATGATTTTGGAGCCGGGCTTCAGTTCATTATTTAGTATTTTATCCCTTAAGTAAATATATACACGCTCATGAAGATTGCTGTTGTCAAATATGATCAAGTTATCACCCTCTTATCAAGGTGCATGTTCTCATTCCATCGATACCATGCACCCATTGTCATTGTGATTTCTAAGAGTCATTGTACATCTAGCTACGTTGATTGTAAAATCAACTTCCACGCAGAACGTTTACTCTCTTGATCCAGAGATTAATCCACGGTATTCCGCAATACGAAGCGTACCGTATCCCGCCAAATGCTGCATTGTTTGGGAATCTACAGGAATAACCTCTCCCTCGTAATTCTCTACGGTGAAGAGCAGCGAGAGCGTATCCCGTACGATCTCTTTTCCAGCTATATAAACCGGCATCTGCTGTGAAGCAGAGATCACCTGATGATTAAGAATCGCCCGGAGATCCTCGGCAAAAACAACCCCCATCAGCATATTGGCTTTCTCGTTCACATTAAGCTCTGAGAATAGGTCCATGACACGTATGGAAAATGCCGCACGACTAAGACCTGACTGCTTGGCCAGCTGATACCCTTGAATCACCCGATCCGGCAGCAGATCGGCCGCATAAGATTTATTGACCGCATTGGCTATAATCGTATGATTAGACACGGCCATCAGCAGCTCTCCCGTAAGGGTCGTTAGACTTTCCGTTATATATTTTTGAGCATTAAGGAAGACAAATTTCGTATGCGATCCAGGCAAAATAAAAAGTGCCGGACCCGTTACGTTTAGCTTTTCCACTAAGGCAAAAGTCTCAACCTCTTCTCCACGCATTATGTCCGTAATCTCAGCATGTGCAGCCTCTGAAGAGGATGAAACACTTTTAATGCCGGGTACGAACCAGATATCCTTATCCACGATTTCAGGAAACCGCTTGCAAAACATATGTTGCGAAAGCATATCCATTCCTGCAGGTGAAGAAATATGCGGCACTTCCACCAGGCCGACATTTGATGTAATCATCCCTGATGCGGCAATGATGTCAACCTCTCCCAAATCGAGATTATGGCTTTGCAAGAGCTTATTAATCAATTCACCAATGGTCATTTTCAGCGCTTCGTTATTCCCGTTGATAACTGTATTTCTAACTCCCACTTCAGCCGATACCGAGTCCATCGCATCATATTGCTTCCATAATACTACACGGGTATTCGTCGTGCCCGTATCAATGGTTATTCTATACATCGCAACCAACCTTTACTTTAAATTCTTCCGAATTTTTGAAGCAACTCCTCTACCGTCGCTCCTTTCAGTATTTCTTCTCTGGTTGCTATTTCCTTGTCAGCCTGCTCGCGCGCCAGAGCATACACCTCTTCCAGCTGGTCATAGGGTACTACAGCAACACCAATCTCATCGGCTACAATCAAATCACCAGGTTGAATAATGACACCGCCGCAGGAAATCGGAACGTTTATTTCGACCGGTTCTTTTCTTCCGGAATACGCCGTATGAGCTGCCCTTGGACCGGATACCTTGGCTGTAACGGGAAATCCCAGCATTCTTGATTCATCCGTATCCCGGCAGCTGCCGTCTATTACCGCACCCGTAACCCCTGCGTTTCTTGCCAGGCCAGACATTAAGCCTCCCCAAATGGAGGTTTCCGTTTCGCCAAAAGCATCAATGACGATCACATCGCCCGGCTTCACAACCTCAAATACTTCCAGGCAATCGACAATATCGCCTGCGGTTAATTTTACCGTTATGGCAGGGCCGATGATCTTCTTGTCGGCTGCTTTCGGTTTCATATCATGCCTCATAACCTGATTGCGCTGCATGGCGTCTCCGACCACACACGATAACGATAACACATCGGCCATATCACGAAAAGGTTTAATTTTCGATTCATCAATTGGCGGCCTTGGTTTAATAATTTTTTTCATCAGGGGTTCCCCATCCTTTATATTTATCGTTTTTAACGAATGACCTCCCCGGCATGACTTGCATGTAGCCTAAAAAACAAAAGTATCCATCGTAAACAAATCGATAGATACTTTTGCCTATAACGCGAGGGGTGTGGTGGTTCACGTCAATCTTGCATTCAAGCGATCAAGGCTAAGGCTGATATTAATACAGCAAGTTCATTTCCGGAATATTGTGTTTTTGGCAGTATTCCTTGTAGAGCTTCAATTTCGTGAATACATCGTCTTGATAATACACTTGGTCTTCGTCATTCAAGTATTGGATCGTTCCTTCCAGGATGAAAAGCGTAATCATTTCTTCTTCGCCATCAACAACAAGCGTGTGAATATCACCCGGCGGCTCATAAACGAACGTGCCCGGTTTCGCCACCCAGGTTCTCTCCAAATATCTCCACTCTCCTTGAATGGTATAAGCCATAACCTGTCCGCCGGTATGACGATGACGGTTAACCGCTCCGCCCGGCAATACTTTTAACAGATTGATCCAGCGTCCGTTAGACAAATCAAAACGAACCGGTTTGAACCATACGCGATCGCTTTGCGGAATCCAAGGGATTTCGTTAATATCAATCGCCTGATCCGGCAATCCAACCATCTGAGCAAATTCATTTAATGTTTGTGCTGTTGTCATTTTTCATTCCTCCAAAAATTTATTATGGTTATAAAAGCATCAAGCTGGCGGGAATAAAGATGGATCCCCCGCAAGAAGTCCGCCGTCTACAGGGAGAATGGCTCCTGTAATAAAGCTTGCATCCTTGGAGCTCAGGAAATCGATTGCAGCAGCCACTTCCTGCGGTGAACCAAAGCGTCTTTGCGGAGTTCTCGAAAGGATTCTCTCTTTAAATGCAGGATCCCTCGTAGCACCGGATGATAATGGTGTCTCGATATAACCGGGGCTAACCGCATTGACACGAATATTATTCTCAGCCCAATCGACTGCCAAGCATTTGGTAATTTGAACAATGCCTCCCTTTGAAGCGGCATACGACAGCAGATTCTTACTTCCGTAATGGGCAAGCATCGAGGCGAAATTTACAATGGCTCCGCCGTCCCCTTGAGCCATATACGGTTGAACCGCTTGACACATGTAAACGGTTCCATTTAAATTAACATCGAGGACTCCTTTAAGCTCCAGGTCTGTTACGTTTACGTTAGGTGAGCGTCGAATGATTCCCGCCGCATTAATCAGAATATGAATATTCCCTAATGACTTGAACACCTTCTCGGCCACTTCCTTGGCACCCTCTTGATTGGATACGTCGGCCTGGAAGAAATGCACATCATGCCCTTCTGCTCTTAACTTATTCTTCTGTGCATCTCCGCTTTCCGCCGCAATATCCACGATCGCCACAGTCAAGCCTTTTTCGGCAAATCGTTGGACAACGGAAAGTCCGAGCCCTGACGAACCGCCAGTTACAATGGCCACTTGTTTAGAGCCCATAGTTACTCTCCCATCTTATATAATTTGGTTATTCATTCGCTTCTCTTCGCATTTCTTAACAGAGCATGAAGTTCATAATTCATTACCCCTTGATGTTAATCTCTGTCAATTTCCTACTAAGAGTTTTATAATCTACAACTAATATCTAATATATTAGATTGTTTATATATTTCACATTATAACATACTTATCATATCTGTCAATTTGTTTTTGATACCTTATACCGTATATGTAAAAAACGCTCTTATCACACCAATAGCTGCGATGAATAAAGTTTACACACCTAAAAAATAAAAGTGTGAACGGTGGGGTCACTGCATTCTCTTCCGATCCATACAAGAAGGAATATGGCAATAACAGCAAAAGGCCTTAGAACACATGTTCTAAGGCCTTTTGCTAATTGGATGCGCGTAGAGGGACTTGAACCCCCACGGTCTCCCGCCAGATCCTAAGTCTGGTGCGTCTGCCAATTCCGCCATACGCGCGTTTGAAAAACTGAGCCATGTAGGACTCGAACCTACGACACCCTGATTAAAAGTCAGGTGCTCTACCAACTGAGCTAATGGCTCATACATGGCTGGGGATCTAGGATTCGAACCTAGGCATGACGGAGTCAAAGTCCGTTGCCTTACCGCTTGGCTAATCCCCAATATTGGTGAATCATGGTACTGGTGCCGCCGAGAGGACTTGAACCCCCAACCTACTGATTACAAGTCAGTTGCTCTACCAATTGAGCTACAGCGGCATATCATGGTGGAGGCTGACGGGATCGAACCGCCGACCCTCTGCTTGTAAGGCAGATGCTCTCCCAGCTGAGCTAAGCCTCCATGGGAATGACCCGTAGGGGATTCGAACCCCTGTTACCTCCGTGAAAGGGAGGTGTCTTAACCCCTTGACCAACGGGCCTTATGGAGCTTCCAACCGGGATCGAACCGGTGACCTCATCCTTACCATGGATGCACTCTACCTACTGAGCTATGGAAGCAAGTGGCTCCCCGAACAGGACTCGAACCTGTGACAACTCGATTAACAGTCGAGTGCTCTACCAACTGAGCTATCAGGGAATAATGCTTGGCGACGTTCTACTCTCCCAGGACCCTGCGGTCCAAGTACCATCGACGCTGGAAGGCTTAACGGTCGTGTTCGGTATGGGTACGCGTGGTTCCCTTCCGCCATCATCACCAAACGAATTACTTATTCAAGGCGGCTTGTGCCCTGAAAACTGGATCGAAACTAAAGCTGCTGCTGATCATATATTTTTGGATAAGCCCTCGACCGATTAGTATTCGTCAGCTCCACACGTTGCCGCGCTTCCACCCCGAACCTATCTACCTCGTCGTCTACAAGGGGTCTTACATACTG
>NZ_JBVASZ010000069.1:0-6903 GCF_057814255.1 Paenibacillus sp. F024 | reverse complement strand
TCGATACGCTTTTACGCACAGATTTCGCCATACGCAAGTATCCTAGCTACGCGGGGACTTGGCTCCTCCCGCGACCGGACTTTCACCGGCTAGAAGATGCGTGCTTAGCTGGGCACGCCAAATGAAAAAGACCAACGAAAATCATCGTTGGTCTTTCAATCCGCCATGGATTACTTTTGTTGTGAGCTCTGTACTGCTCTCAATTCTTCAATAGTCTTGGATACCGACACCTGCTGCGGGTCAATACGAACTTCAATCAAAGCCGGTTTCGGAGATGCCAACGCCCTCCGAAGCGCAGGTACAAAATCTTCGTTCTTTTCCACAAGTTCACCATGCCCGCCCATATTAATCATGATTTGAGCAAAGTTCGGATTCGATAATTGTGTCGCAATGACACGCTCAGGAAATTGCTTCTCTTGATGCATACGAATCGTTCCGAACATGTTATTATTAGCGACAATCGCCAAGACAGGAATTTTGTTGCGGACAGCCGTCTCCAGCTCCTGCACCGTCATCATAAACCCGCCGTCACCGGCATAGGCCACTACGGTTTTCTCAGGCTGGGCAACCTTAGCTCCGATGGCTGCCGGAAGCGCATATCCCATTGCGCCGGAGGTAGGTCCAACAAAAGTCCCTTCCTCCTGAAAGCGGTAGTGCTTCGCCATCCATCCATAGAAATTGCCAGCATCCGATGTGAATATCGTGTCGGAAGGAAGATGGTTCATCAGATCGCCCATCATCCCTTCCAAATTCACATAAGCTTGACCGGACATGACGCGGACCTCGGAATATTGTTCATATTTTTTCCGCTGCTCCTGAATATAGACCTCACGCGATTCGTTTGGAACGGATTCTCCCAGCTCCGCAAGCAAATCGAGCATAAAGTTTTTCGTATCCGCCACAATCCCGAGTGCCGGTCGGTATACTTTGTTTAATTCATCCGGTGAAATATCGACATGAATCAGCTTCGTCTTGGAAGTCAACAGCGTATAGTTCTGTGTTGTAATTTGAGAGAATCGAGTCCCTAAGGCAAGAACGACATCCGCTTCTCTTACGCACTCAACCAGATACGGAGCGGCACCTACCCCCAATTGTCCTATGTAATATGGATGTTGATTAGGAAATGCATCGAACCGGCGAAATGCCGTTGCCACAGGAATTTGCAATTTTTCGGCGAGCTCCACCAACTCTTTCGCAGATTTCGTACTTGTTACTCCGCCTCCGGCGATAATCACCGGACGCTTTGCTTGCAGCAGGATTTCTTTAGCTTTGACCACGGCTTGGTGATCCGGACGCGGGTTGGATAACATCTCCGTTTCCTGAAACTCCATTTCTGCGATTTCATCCAGGACGTCCTGAGGCAAGGAGATCAGAACCGGACCCGGTCTGCCCGATCTAGCCATATGAAATGCCCTGTGGACCAGCTCCGGAACCCGATGAGCATCGTTAAGCTCAACGGTCCATTTAACCAAATGACTGAAATATTCCGCCATATCGATCTCTTGAAAACCTTCCCGTCCCCTAAACGAGCTTTCTACCTGTCCGATGAACGCGACCATGGGTGTGGAGTCTTGATGAGCGGTGTGCAAGCCGATGGATAAATTGGTTGCACCCGGTCCGCGTGTAGCGAAGCACACCCCAACCTTGCCGCTGGCTTTCGCATAGCCTTCAGCCATGAAAGAAACGCCGCCTTCATGGCGACCGGAAATCAATTCAATCTGAGGAGTTTCGTACAAAGCGTTTAACACGCTCAAATAGCTCTCACCGGGCACACAAAACGCTTTTTCAACGCCCTCTCTCAATAAAACCTCTACAATTGCTTTGGCAGCAGTCATCTGTGTCATGTTCAACTCTCCCTCTCCCTTATTGATATTGCTTGATTAAGTATTCAATGGCATTTCTTCTGGATGAACTAATATGTTCCCTCATTCTCATTTCGACTTTATCAGGGTCTCTTTCCAGAAAAGCCTCAATAATGGCTACATGCTCAGGAATCGAGACGTTGTGCTTCTCATTAACAGATGAAGTGAGGACAAAAATTCTATGATTATGGTCATAAATGTTACCCATGATATTGTGAATAAAGGTGTTGGGATACGAGTAGATAATTTGATTATGCAGCTCTTTATCCAAATCAATATAATAGGCTTTACGTTCATCGGGTGTGATTCCTTCGGGCGGTTCCGTTAAGCTGTGCATCATTTTTAACAGCCATTCTTCCGAAAGCTTGTGACATACGCTTTTAGCTACGAAGGGTTCGATCAATTCGCGCATTTCATATACTTCATTAAGTAATTCCACGGTTATGCCTGAAACGATAATCCCTTTGCGTGGATAAATATACACGAGCTTCTCCTGCTCCAATTTTTGCAGTGCTTCCCGTATGGGCGTCCGGCTGATGTTAAGCTCTTCTTGCAGCTTATCCTCAGAAATATCGGAGAGCGTTTTCAATTCGCCGCTTAAAATTTTCTCCTTAATGATCTCGTAGGCCAAATTGGTTTTTCCTTGCTTCATTCCATCACCCTTTGTAATCATAAGCTAGATGTATTTATAATATTTAACTGATATATCTATGTTATTTTCATAATAATCTCATTGCCAAATCGTGTCAATAGTAAATTAGACAAAATAAAGCCCGCGAATATTCGCGGGCTGTTAATAAGACACTCTATACGTATGAGATGAGATAAACGATCGTACTGAAGTGCTCTATCATTTGTTGATATGACCCATAATTCAGGTAGCATTACAAGACAAACGTTCCATATAAGAGATATCCATTTAATAATCCGATGACAACAGCCACAATCCATGCCAGTATCTGAATCCATTTGGGTGCAATGAGAGGACCCATTTTCCTTTTATCCCCTGTAAAGAGAACTAATGGGATGACAGCAAAAGATAGCTGTAACGACAGGATTACCTGGCTAAGAATCAACAATTCTCCGGTTGCTTGTTCTCCGGCCATGGAGATCACGATGACTGCCGGGATAATGGCAATGGCACGTGTGATGAGTCTGCGAAGCCAAGGCTTCAAACGAATATTCAAAAAGCCTTCCATTACAATCTGACCGGCTAATGTTCCTGTCAGGGTTGAGTTTTGCCCGGAAGCGAGCAGAGCTACCGCGAATAGTACGCTGGCGGCACCGGTACCGAGCAGCGGAGCCATTAGTTTATAAGCATCCTGGATTTGCGAAACCTCGGTATGCCCCGATGAGTGAAATACTGCGGCAGATAAGATCAGAATGGCCGCGTTTACGAATAAAGCGAGCATAAGGGCAACCGTTGAGTCTATGGTTGCAAAGCGTATTGCCGCCTTCTTCCCTTCTACCGTTTCTTCATATTTACGCGTCTGGACAATGGACGAATGGAGGTAAAGATTGTGCGGCATAACCGTTGCGCCAAGAATCCCTAATGCAATATACATCATCTCCGGATTCTTCACGATTTCCGCACTTGGGATAAACCCATTAAGAACAGCACCGACCTCAGGCTTGGAGAAAATCATTTCAGCCCCGAAACAAATGATAATCGTGGCCATCAGAGAGATGACTACCCCTTCCATAAAGCGAAAACCTTTGTTTTGTAACAGCAGTACCATCATAACATCCAACGCTGTGATGATCACGCCGATCACAAGAGGCAAACCAAATAAAAGCTGCAGCGCAATGGCCGAACCAATGACTTCGGCCAAATCACACGCGGCAATAGCTAATTCACAGAGAATCCATAGGGCAATATTAACCGGCTTGCTAAAATGATCACGGCAGGCTTGAGCCAGATCGCGGCCCGTTGCAATCCCCAGACGGGCAGACAAAGATTGAAGAAGGATCGCCATGATATTGGAAATCAGGATCACGGACAATAGAGAGTATTGAAATTGGGCACCGCCTGCAAGGTCGGTAGCCCAGTTACCGGGGTCCATATACCCGACGGCAATGAGATAACCCGGTCCGACAAAAGCAAGGAGCTTACGAAAGAAGCTGCCCTTCGTCGGAATATCCAAGCTTTTATATGCTTCAGGCAAACTGGGGTCGGAACGTTTACTGCGCCACCCTTGTTCTGCGGATGATTGTTCTTGAACAGTGACATTCATTGGTAAACAACCCTCTTTCCCCCGACAAATTTTGTTGCACTAAACCAACATTTAAAGTATAAATGTAGTATTTATATTACACTTTATTGTATCAGCATAGCACAAGAAAGTTGCCCCTACAACATAAATTTTACCTAGGGAAAGATTTTGTTTCTCTGTGATTTATTTCCCCTGCCGACGGGTTAGCTGCGGTATGGTGCTCCCGTTGTCCGAGTTTTCAATCAGTGTGTTAAGCCGCTTTTGTCTGGTCTCTTCTTTCTTCGCGCTAATCACCCACCAAATGGCAGCTTTACGGTACCAAGGCGCTTGGCTTTGAAAAAAGTCCCAGGCCCTGGGCATTGCCTGAAATTGCCGCTCTTAACCTGCCCCCAGCTCGACGCCGTCCTTTTGCTCATAAGCATATATAACCGATTTTTGTTCTGAGCGCTCCTCGAAAGCCTTGAGACCTGCAGGATGCATTAACCCTTGACGGATAAGGTCATGAGCATATTGAATGTTTACTGCACTCCATATGCTGCGGGGCTTGCGCGGTGTGAATCGAATGGCATAGCTCGCATCATCCAAGCTTTTACGAATGCCGTCGATCCACCCGAAACAAATCGCTTCCTTCACAGCTTCCGGCCAGGTGATGCCGGGCTTGCCCACATGCTTTTTATAAAATCCGACCCACAATTCCAGAGTATGTTCATAATGCTCCTCAAGCCAAGCCCGGAATTCAGAAGGTTCCATAAAAAATTTAGTGTTCAAAATTAAAAGCCCTCCTATTCGTTATCAAATCGCGTACATGCCTGAATGACAATTTTCGATTAGCTGATGAAGCCCATTATCTCTTTCATGCTTGTGATTCTGCCTATCGCCTCTATCCCCTTTTTGGCCATGTCTTCTTCGTTAGATTTGTAGCCTATAAAAGGGATCCCTGCGTCCATCGCCGCTCTGCCGTCAATCCAGGAATCCCCAACGGCAATCCATTCGTCGGATGAAATCTGTTTAAATTGACTCTGGGCATAATGATATCCTGAAGGGGAGGGCTTGAGGGCAGACATTTGTTCTCTGCCTATAATTAAATCAAAATAATGATGGATTTTGGTTTTTTGCAGAGCCGTTAAAGCGGCCGAGCATGAATTGTTCGTTATAATCACTAAAACATAATTTTGATATAAACATTCAAGCAATTCCTTAACGCCAGGTTCAAGGCCCGCGCCTTCCATCCCTTTTACTTCATGCTTTTCTGTAATTTTCATAATGGAGGCATAGATATCATCAGTTATACCCGTTTTCTTGGCGCACTCAATCAAGGTGGATGTCGTATGCTCTTGTACGGGAAAATCCTCAGGAAGGAAGTGCTGCCTTACCAGATAATCAAAAACCTCCTTCTTCATGTCCGGAAAATTAATGTTGGATTGCAGCAAGGTATTATCCATATCAAATATAATGCCTTTCATACGGCTCGTTCTTAGCATAACCATCCTCCGAGTATTGATAAAAAGGAAGCAGCCCTTTGAATTGAGGAATAGCTGCTTTCCCATTGCCAAAATGAAATACCTGTCATTACCATAAATATAACGATTTCATGAACATAAAGGCTGCTACCGTCATAACAAAAGGATCCAGCCCGAAACCCTTTGATGACATCCATATGCCAGAAACGAAGGAGTTCTTTTCATGAAAAAATCATTTCAGTGGAGCACATTTGCTGAAACATTGGAAACGTGCTTGGAAGCGCAATTGTTGAAAGTGAAAAAAAGCCTCAATCCCCTAACCAACAGTATGGGATTCGGGATCTATTTATACAAGGATATCACCATTAACCTCAATCGAATAAATAATGCAATCCATGAAATAGCCGAGGATTGTATGAACCTTTCCGGATCGTATAAAAGAGAGTTCCCCCAATTTTTTTCGGTTTCCGACGGAATTCATGCCACCATGTTTTCCGAGATTCCAGAGCATATTGTTGAACAGATTAAGTCTTTAGTTCAAGAACTTCCAAATTATCAATCACTGAAATCCTTAATGCAAAGGTATGGCTATAAATGTGAGCTTCACTACAATCAGGGGAGAATATTTTTTGGCTCGCTGCAAATCCACTTTAAAAAAGTCCCAAAAAAAGCAGCCCTGGCTATATAAATCACACGGCTATGAACACAAGATCACCCGCTAAACTAAAAAGTTTAGCGGGCTTTTTTTATGAGGAAGCCTCTATCCTGAACGCATGAGCCCCCACCGTACCTGCATTTTTTGAAACAAGTATAAATATAATGCACATATGGCATAGATCAGTACATAGCCCGCATGAAGACCGAATTGGGGAACGATGTATAAATAAGCCAGATAGAACATAAATAACGTAGTAATACTATACGAAAATCCATAAATGACAAAAGGAAATAGCCGGTGATCATCCTCGTAATGCAGTACTAAGATGAGCGGAAAAAGGGTAGTCGGAAACGAGCTTAAAATATTGGCCCATTGGCTGCCTACGATAGAAGCCGTCCCGGTAATCAGGATTAAAATCACCCCAACCGTAATTCCTCGAATGACATATTGTATTCCTGTGCTTTTGGAGCCCGGACTCTTACCCTGCCGACGGATGAGCTTATTCATGAGGATCAGATTCAGTACGAAGACGATCGTAAAAATAATAGAAGCCGATATCAGATTCACTTCCAAAGAATAAATCAGGCTCTTCGCGCTACTGGGTGGGTGGATGGCTATTAACGAGAGTCATAACCCTTCCGCTTGCTTGGAGAATCTCATAGGCAAAAGAAGCCGTCAAGAAGAGCGCTTGACCGCTCCTTTTGCCTATG
>NZ_JBVASZ010000068.1:0-7816 GCF_057814255.1 Paenibacillus sp. F024 | reverse complement strand
GTCGATACGCTTTTACGCACAGATTTCGCCATACGCAAGTATCCTAGCTACGCGGGGACTTGGCTCCTCCCGCGACCGGACTTTCACCGGCTAGAAGATGCGTGCTTAGCTGGGCACGCCAAATGAAAGAAGGCCAACCCCTTAAGGTTGACCTTTGAAAGCTCGTTCAGATTAAGAATGAAGCAGGATGGAAGCCGTTGTTTCTTTATCGAAGAAATGAACTTTGTTCATATCAATAGCCAATTTCACATTCGTGCCTTCTTTAACGCCTGCGCGTCCGTCAACACGAGCCACTATGCTTTGCGTGCCGATCCCGTTGAGGTACAAGAACATCTCGTGACCCAGGTTCTCAGCCACCTCGATATAAGCGTTCACGATCGTGTTCGGCGAAGCCTCCATAAAGATCGCTTCTTCGTGGAAATCTTCCGGACGAACGCCCATCACGACTTCCTTGCCTACATAACCTTTTTCACGCAAAATCTTCGCTTTTCCTTCCGGTATCAATACATCAATACCAGACGCTTTGAAATGCAGGCTGCCGCCTTGATCGGTAAATCCGCCGGTAATGAAGTTCATGGACGGGGAACCGATAAAGCCCGCTACGAACATGTTCACCGGATGATTGTAGATTTCTTCCGGCGTAGCCGCCTGTTGAATGATGCCTTTATCCATAACGACGATCCGGTCGCCCATCGTCATCGCTTCCGTCTGGTCATGCGTTACGTAAATGACGGTTGTCTCAAGACGTTTGTGCAATTTGCTGATCTCCGCACGCATCTGTACGCGCAGCTTGGCGTCCAGGTTGGACAGCGGTTCGTCCATCAGGAACACTTGCGGCTCACGGACAATCGCACGACCCAAGGCTACACGCTGACGCTGACCGCCGGAGAGCGCCTTTGGCTTGCGGTCCAGCAAATGCTCGATATCGAGAATTTTGGCCGCTTCGCGAACACGGGCATCGATGTCGGCTTTCTTGAATTTACGAAGCTTCAAACCGAAGGCCATGTTTTGATACACGTTCATGTGAGGATACAACGCGTAGGATTGGAAAACCATCGCGATGTCGCGATCTTTCGGTGCTACGTCATTCACCAAACGGTCGCCGATATACAGTTCGCCTTCCGTAATTTCTTCCAGACCGGCAATCATGCGAAGCGTGGTCGACTTACCGCAGCCGGAAGCGCCTACGAGAACCAGAAATTCTTTATCTTTAATATCAAGATGAAAGTCCTTCACCGTTGCTTCTTCAGCACCAGGATATCTTTTAACGACGTGGTTTAAGCGTACACCTGCCATGAATAATTCCTCCTACGGGTTAGTATCGTGATATGGTTAAATCATACCCTACCCGGCCGTAAGATGACTATGCACAATCTTCACAAAAAAATTACTTTCTTTTCGTTACTTTATACAATAGCATGGCTATTTTGACCAGCACCGCATGCTGGAAGGTCCGAACGTCCAAGCCCGTTTCCTGCTTGAATTTGTCCAGTCGGTACAGCAGCGTGTTGCGGTGAATATACAGCTTTTTGGCGGTTTCGCTGACGTTGCAGTCGAGCTGGAAGAAATGCTCGAGCGTCGTCATGGTCTCCGGGTCGAACGCCAAGTCCAGACGTTTGGCAGCGCGCTCCAAAAAGCCGGTCTTCTCCGCCTCGGGGATCAGATGCACCAGCTTCTCAAGCTGAAGCTCCCACGGCAAATGCGTGTTGCCGCCCACATGATACGTCCGTCCCAGCATCATCGTTTCCCGAAGCTGCGATATAGCCGCATAGAGCGACTTGGAAGGAAGAACCGGGTAATGAACAGCCAGGTGACACTCGCCCACCCATTCGTTTTCCAGCATTTCATGCAATCCATAGCCCACCGCCGCAAGCAGATCCTCCTGCGTTTCTTCCTCAGGGTCGCGTTCGGCTTTGTCATCTATGGAGAGTATTTTTTCCGGCGCCAGCATGAGCCATTCTTTATCTGTCAAAGGAATTAAAGTGATTTCGGCATCAAAAAACGATTCCAGCAGCTTCTTCAGCTCATGGTACTGCACTCGGCGGGCCGTCGTGTGATCGACGTACAGCAGCAGCGGAATTTTAACGGAATACAGAGCCATCTGTGACACCAGCGTATCCGGCATCTCGGCTTGAACCAATCCGAGCTCCTGCTGCTCGCGGAACCACTCGCGCACCAGCCCCGCCTTGCGCTCCAATTCGCTTACGGAAACCGGATTTTTTTTGTCCTGTGCTTTGCGCGTTTCCAGCATCAGCTCGACAAGCCGGCGTTCCATCGGAGTGACCGCATCCTCCTGTACCGTTAAGAGACGGGCGTCCTGTCCTTCCTTCTGTACGAAAAAGAACACTTCCCCATCCTTAGCCAAGCTCCCCGCGCCGCTCTCATGAACAGCGTGCCGCCAGTCCTCCCATAACCACTTGGCCGGTTTGACCGGAACGTTCAACGTCTTCTCGAGCTGCTCCCTTACCAGTTCCCAATCCATCTCCTGGCTCCCAACCTTCTATATATTATGAAGATGTTTTCGTTTCCCTGTTCTATATTGTAGCATAACTGCCATGCCGTAAAAATAAAAAGGACACGGGGGCCGAATAATGGCGCCTCACCCATTCAGGATAAATTATTAGGTTATGGTAATAATTTAAAGGTCTGTATCCATCATGATTCTAACCCACGATCAAGGAGGGCAAGGTCATTCCAACCTTACGTTACGGTACGGGGACCATCTCTTTTGAAATCCCCTCGACCTGTTCTTACGAAACGATTACTTATGTGCAGGACCGAGCCTACAGAGGGCATGACCACTCTTTGCGTCAAATCCGGGAAGCGCTTGAGGCGCCGGTCGATTCGCCCAGGCTTCGGGAGCTGGCCGACGGTCATAACCGGGCGGTCATTCTGGTCAGCGACGGTACAAGGCTTTGTCCGACACCGCTGCTGCTGGAACCGCTGCTCGATGAGCTCGGGGCGGCAGGTATTCAAGACGACGGGATCGATATTATCGTAGCGCTCGGGGTTCATCGAAAGCATACCGAACAGGAGCTGCGAAGACTGGTGGGGGAGACCGTGTACAGGCGTATAAGGGTACACAATCATTCTCCTCTGCCCGAGGATTGCGTGCGTGTCGGAACGACCTCACTAGGCACACCGGTGGAAATCAACCGGAGAGTAGTCGAAGCGCCGCTGCGCATCGCTTGCGGCAACATCGAACCGCATGCCCTGGTCGGTATCTCCGGCGGAGTGAAGGCGCTGATTCCCGGCGCTGCCTCGCAGCCCTGTATCGAGCATAATCACGGACTATCCCTTCAGTACCGCGCAGCGGCGGGAGATCCGGATAATCCGATTCACCGCGATCTTGAAGAGGCGCATGCCTTCGTTCCCATTCATTTTCTCCTCAACGTAATCGTTGATATGGACAGGTGTGTGCTGGGTGCCGCTGCCGGGCATTTATCCAAGGCCCATCGTGCCTTAGCGGCTCTTGCCGCTGCCCGATTCGTGCTTCCCGTGCGCAAACGGTACGATCTCGTCATCGTCGCTCCCGGAGGGGACCCTAAAGACCGCCAGCTTTATCAAGCGATCAAAGCTCTGCGCAATGCCGCCGCATTTACCAAGCCGGGAGGGACGATCTTGATGGCCGCGGAGCTATCCGAGGGGATAGGCAACGGAATATCCAATACTGGGTAGAAACGATAACGGATCGTCAGCAGATGACGGCTAAGCTGAAGCGGCACTTTGTGCTCGGCGCCCATAAAGTACTTCACGTGGACGAAGTGCTCAGCAGCCATCCGGTGTATTTGCATTCTTCCCTTCCCCATCCAATGACGGAGCTTCTGGGCTTCCATCCGGCGGATGATCTGGAAGCGGTTTTGAATCAGCTGTTGAAGGAACCTTCCCTGGAACTGGCCGTCATGCCGTTCGGTTCCTTAACTTTTCCCGGGCGTACAGAGCCCCAAGCTTAATCTCAGATGGAGGCGATCCCTATGCATTGGTCCGGCTGGCCTTTGGAGCGCGTTGTATTTTTATTCGTCGGTATGGCCTTTTTGGCCGTTTGGGTACAGGTCACGCTTTCGCATTACCGTCAGAATTTCCATCACAAAGCGATGTGGTCCCCTGTCATTTCTTCGCCCGTGTACAGCTTGGCAGCCATATGGATCGCCATCTCCCGTCCGGATTGGCTGCTGTCCTTGTTCGTCTTTTTGATGTGGCTCGGGGTGCTATCCGGCGCTATCGGATTCTACTATCACTTTCATGGCGTTGGCCTGCGTGTCGGCGGCTACAGCATGCGCAATTTTCTGGTCGGTCCGCCTGTCGTCATGCCTATGCTGTACATCGCGATCAGCGTACTGGGCTTGATCGCTTACTATTGGAGGTAAAACCACCTATGAAACGTCTAAGCCGCTATCCCTCCTACAATGTGATGAACGAGCAGCATGCATGGGACGACCATACGAGAAAAATTGTGAACTCCCGCCTGCAAGTCTCCGGAACCCATACTTTCCTTACGACAATAGAAGCGGAAATGCTAAGGGCTTGGTGCAGCCGGTTAATGGATGACGATCGTCCGGAGATCATTCAATTCGTGCTTGATCACATGGATCAGTCACTGACCTCCGGAGAGGAAAGCCAGCGCAAGCCAGGCATTCCCCCCGCCCCGGCATTGGTTCGTCAGGGACTGCAAGCGTTGGAGACCGCATGCCGGTCTATACATACGGAGCTTTTCTTTCATCTAAAGGAGGAGCAGCAAAAACAGCTTATGGAAGAGGTCAGCCAAGGCGAAGCGGTTCCCCGCGAGGTGTGGCGGGACGTAGCCCAGCAGGTTTTTTTCCAAAAGCTGCTGACCTTGAGTATCGAAGCCTATTATTCCCATCCGGAGGTTTGGTCTGAGATCGGGTACGGCGGACCGGCTTACCCTCGCGGCTACGTACGTATGGAGCAGCTCGATCCTTGGGAAGCGAAGGAGGAGCAAAGAAAAGGATGAAGCGTCAATATGAGGGCGAGACGGTGGACGTTGTCATTGTGGGAGCAGGCGCGGCAGGCGGGGTTCTGGCCAAGGAGCTCAGCGAGTCCGGAATGCGTGTTGTCGTGCTGGATGCAGGGCCGTTTCGCGATCCGCAGCACGACTTTGCCAGTGATGAGCTGGCCATGAATCGGCTCGGCTGGCAGGACACGCGCATCGTGGACGGTGCCGATCCGCTCCAGATGGGACATAACAATTCCGGCAAGGGCGTAGGCGGAGGAACGGTGCATTTTACCGGCGTCTTCCTGCGTTTTCACGAGACGGACTTTAAAGCTAAATCGCTTGACGGTGTAGGGGAAGATTGGCCGATCGGGTATGCAGACCTTGCGCCTTACTACGATAAAGTGGAAAAAGAAATCGCCGTATCGGGTCCGAAGCATTTCCCCTGGGGATCATTCCACGGTCCTTATCCGTACCCGGAGCGTGATCCGATCAGCATGAACGCCCAGTTGTTCGCCAAGGGCTGCGAGAAGCTCGGCATCCGTTGGACGGTCAGCCCGCTCGCCATCCTGTCTGCGCCCTTCGAGGACCGGCCGCCCTGCATTAACCGCGGCTTCTGCACGCAGGGCTGCATGCCCAACGCCAAATTCAGCACGCTGATCGTTCACATTCCCAAAGCCATTCAGGCCGGAGCCGAGGTCCTTGCCGATTGCATGGTCACTCAGGTAAACGTAGGGAAGAACGGCAGGGCGACAGGAGTCACCTTCATTCATCAAGGTACGACTTATGAGCAGAAGGCTAAACTGGTCATTGTATCCGCGTATGTCGTGGAAACACCACGGCTTCTGCTCAACTCGGCCAATGCGCAGTTTCCGGACGGCCTGGCCAACCGCAGCGGCTGGGTGGGCAGAGCGTTCATGACGCACAGCAGCAATGACGTCTACGCGCGGTTCGACCATGATGTACGGCTGTATAAAGGAACCCCGGTGCTTGCGACGACGCAGGATTTTTATCATCTATCAGGCGATGTCGCACGCGGCTACACGCTGCATGCCCACGGTGTCAGACCGCTCAGCTTTGCCAAGGGGATCTCCAAGTCGGACGGCAGCCGCCCGGTCTGGGGCACGCGCCTGCGCGAGGCGATGCTTGACTATAACGCCTATGCACGCATCACCATGGTAGGTGAAGTGCTGCCGGACCCCGGGAACACCGTCACCCTGAGCGAAGGCAAGGATGCCAACGGCATGCCGCTGGCCAAGGTCACCTTCAGCTACGGCAATAACGATAAACGGCTCATTCAACATGCCGTAGGTACAATGAAAGACATCCTTGAAGCCGCCGGAGGCAAGCCGGAGTTCGTCGTGCCCGATACAGCCCATCTGATGGGCGGCTGCCGTATGGGATCGGACCCGGACAGCTCTGTGGTCAACTCCTACGGCCAGACGCACGATATTCCCAATCTGTTCGTCTGCGATGCCAGCATTTTTGTTACTTCGGGGGCGGGCAATCCGACGAATACCGTCATGGCGCTGGCCTCCCGTACAGCAGACTATATTAAAGAAAAAGCAATGCGTATGGAGCTATAGTCTTCTTCTTTCATACAAAACCGCTGCGGCAAGGGGCCGCAGCGGTTTTGTATGAGAATCGGATCTGCTTTGCCGTAATTTGCTCTCCCGTATCTGGCCGGCATATCCCTGTTTGCGAAATGATCGGTTGATTTTTGTCGGATAATACCTTAACCGATGTTCACAGGTAAAGCATATGTAAACGGGTTACGGTTATTTTTTCGCCAGCCTAGGCACTCGTAGCTTGCACATCCCAGGTCTCTGCTGCTGTAGTTTATGGGTTACTTTATTGTACGTGGCTTACTTATCCATAGAAAAGAAGTCGATATACTTTCCTAATACAACAAAAAAGAGACCTTCTCAGGTCTCACTACTTTTCACCAAATGGTGAGCCATGTAGGACTCGAACCTACGACACCCTGATTAAAAGTCAGGTGCTCTACCAACTGAGCTAATGGCTCTTATGTAACTGGTGGAGGCTGATGGATTCGAACCACCGAACTCGTCAGAGAACAGATTTACAGTCTGCTGCGTTTGGCCACTTCGCTAAGCCTCCGAATTAAAAACCTATGGTGGCTCGGGACGGAATCGAACCGCCGACACGAGGATTTTCAGTCCTCTGCTCTACCGACTGAGCTACCGAGCCTTATGTAATTTTAATGGCGGAGCCGACGGGATTCGAACCCGCGGTCTCCTGCGTGACAGGCAGGCATGTTAGGCCTCTACACCACGGCTCCGCATTAGGATTACTGGTGCCGCCGAGAGGACTTGAACCCCCAACCTACTGATTACAAGTCAGTTGCTCTACCAATTGAGCTACAGCGGCATATGATGGTGGAGGCTGACGGGATCGAACCGCCGACCCTCTGCTTGTAAGGCAGATGCTCTCCCAGCTGAGCTAAGCCTCCATCAGGTAATAAATACATGTCGAATCATAGCATAACTTTACATCCAAAATCAATTCGAAAAATGGTAGCGGCAGAGGGGATCGAACCCCCGACCTTACGGGTATGAACCGTACGCTCTAGCCAGCTGAGCTACGCCGCCATAGTTAGCAAACGGAGAGAGAGGGATTCGAACCCTCGCACCACTTACGCAGTCTAACCCCTTAGCAGAGGGTCCCCTTGAGCCACTTGGGTATCTCTCCAAGCTCAAACAAATTCAAGACTTGCGCCCTGAAAACTGGATCGAAACAAATCATGCTGATCATTGTTTTGGATAAGCCCTCGACCGATTAGTATTCGTCAGCTCCACACGTTGCCGCGCTTCCACCCCGAACCTATCTACCTCGTCGTCTACA
>NZ_JBVASZ010000067.1:0-8340 GCF_057814255.1 Paenibacillus sp. F024 | reverse complement strand
AAATATGGATGACATGATGAGGGGCGTATGGCCATTCTTACTTGCGGAAACGGTTATTCTTATTCTTTTGATTCTGTTCCCGGAATTGGTTACGGTTCCTGTGGAGTGGCTTACAGCTAAATAAGAAAGAGAACGAGAATGGGTTCCTTCTAATGCAGGATTTCATGATGATGCAGCTTCGGCGCGGGTAGAAACGCACTTCAAATATCATCAATTCATTAGATTTAAAGAATGGGGTTGGCCTAAAAGGTCTTAGATGGTCATCATCCTATCGAGTAGATAACTTTAAAAGGGTTTTATGCGGCTGCTGCTCAGTATTCTACTGGGGAGCAGCCGTTTCATTTTTATGAAGGTGCTGTTGCTGTTGGCTGTAAACTCGATATCGTTTTCGATGATCTGCGCAAGTTCTTCTAAACTTAGCAGGAATGACTGACGGCCATGCTTTCATTTTGTAACCACTTTCTTCGAAAAACGCCCGCTTCTTTTCAGATGACAGAACGAATTCCTACGCCATAATCATTGTATCCCTAGAATTAATATGGGAGGGAATAAGACCCAAGAAGCACTGAGGGAAGACTTTTTTGAAACTTCAAAGCAAAGGAAGAACCTGTCGTAAAAAAGCGGTCAATTGAATGGATAATACAGATGGCTAAGCTGTACGGGATAACGAAACACTAATGGATAAGGAAAATAAAACAAGGATTAGCTGAAGGATCGACTGAGGCGTTACAAGCGGAGTGAGTACGATTACATGTGGAGAATATGAGCTAAAAAAGCTGGATGCCTTAATTCACAAGGATAAATAACGAATGAAGACAAAATTAAAAGGCATGAGCCCGGTACAATACCAAGCTCATGCCCCGCAAGCAGCTTAAGGAATACTTGCCTAACTTTATGGGGTCAGTTCAGCTGTGACCACCTGTTCACAAATTACTTAACTTCCTGAGCCGCTTTACGAATTTTTTCGATCAATTCTGCGCCGAATTTAGCTTCGAACTCTTTATATACCGGAGCAACCATCTCTCTGAAAGGCGCTTTGTCAGGTGTATTCACCTTCATGCCCTTGGCTTCAAGCTCTGCTGCCAGCTTTTTGTCGTCTTCTTCAATAAGGCTGCGGTGCAGCTGACCGGCTTCTGTAGCACTGTCTTGAATAATTTTTTGTTGATCCGCGTTTAGAGTTTTCCAGAACTTCTCACTGATGGAAAGCGGAAGCGGACTCCACTGGTGGCTTGTCATGGATACATATTTTTGAACCTCATAAAACTTACTGTTATAAATATTGGTAAGCGGGTTCTCTTGACCGTCTACGATTTTTGTCTCAAGTGCTTGGAAAAGCTCCCCAAAGCTCATTGGAGTCGGGTTGGCGCCAAAAGCTTTGAACAAGCTCAAGGAGAGCGGGATCTCAGGCGTTCTGATTTTGATCCCCTTTAAATCTTCAGGTGTATTAATCGGTCTAACATTATTCGTAACTTGTCTGAAGCCATTTTCCCAGTAGCTAAGGATGCGGATGTCTTTCTTGAGGAACGGCTCGGCGATTTCTTTACCGATAGGACCATCCATGACGGCCCATGCTTGCTTGAAGTTTTCAAACATGAACGGCAATTCCGTAGCGCCGATCGGCTCATGGTACTTCGCGTAAATACCGGCTCCGGCAGCGGTTACTTGAAGCAGGTTAGACTGAAGGCTTTGTACCATAGCGGCTTCACTGCCTAACTGCTCGCCCGGGTATACTTGAACTTCCATTTGTCCGTTGGATTTTTGCTCAACAAGCTCTTTGAACTTTAATGCAGCTTTATGTCTGGCGTTTGCTTCAGCAGAGCCGTGACCGAATTTAATGATGATTTTTTTGTCGGAAGAAGCGTTTGCACCCGTGCTTGGGGTTGCTGTCGTTGAAGAAGAACCTGATCCGCTGCCGCAACCGGCTAACAGTACTGAGCTTCCGAGCAACACCGCAGTTAAGACGCTAAAGCTTTTCTTAAACATTTGAATTCCCCCTTATGTTTGTGTGCTATTCAAATAAGATCTTTGAATACTGAAATGCAGTTTAGTCGATATGCATACCGCCGTTAATGTCTACTTCTTCACCCGTAATGTAGCTTGCGTTCTCCGAAGCGAGGAAGGTAATCGTATAAGCTACGTCCGTCACTGTACCCACACGACCTACAGGGATATTCTTCACTTGCTCTGCTTTTACTTCCTCCGTCAGCAATCCGCCGGTAATGTCCGTGCCGATCAAGCCCGGTGCTACGCTGTTGCAAGTAATGCCGAAGCCGGCCATTTCTCTTGCAACCGCTTTAGTAAAGCCTGCAACTGCCGCTTTGGCTGCGGAGTAGTGCGAACCGCCGAATACACCGCCGCCTCTTTTACCGGATACGGAACCCAGGTTCACGATACGACCGTAGTTTTGATCCTTCATGTAAGGCAGCACTTCTTGCGTCAAGTAGTAGATGCTCTTCACATTCACCTTAAAGATCAGATCCCACTCTTCTTCAGGGATGCTCAGCACGCGGGTAGGACGTGTGATGCCTGCGTTATTAACCAGGATATCCAATCGGCCAAAGCGGGTCACGATCTCCTTAATGACGTTGGATATCTCTTCGCGGTTTGTCACATCCAGTTGAATCGCATGAGCAGTGCCTTTATTCGCAGCGTTAATCTGCTGCGCCGTTTCTTCGGCCCCTGCCAAGTTAATATCAGTAACGATAACGGTTGCGCCTCTGGAAGCCATTTGGCTGGCGATCTCTCTTCCGATACCGCGTGGGGAACCTGCGCCTGTGATTAATGCTACTCTGTTTGTGAAATCCATGTTCATTTACCTCTTTCATTTATAATAATGTTTTAGAAACCGTGAATTGATGTAAAACCTTCGTTATTATCATAAGAGGGCCACTAATGTTTGTTCCGGTATGTCCAACCATTTGCCGCATGGTTACATCAAAGGCTTTATTGGGTTTAGGCAATAAATAAAAGCGAATTAAGGAAGCGTTTGCAACGAAAGTAAAATCATCAAAATTTACTGTGGACATAGGTCATAACACGGCTGTGATTCCCCGCAAGAGCTCTTCCATTGGGTTTGGCAAGTTTGATTTGATGAGTTCGCGCCTTTTTCTGCGGTAAAACGTTTTACATCCCTGAGTTAAATATATAGAGGTTTTCATTGTACGTCAATATAAAAAATATTATTTTCTTGTTTTATTAAGTGATTATTATTACAAATTACATTTTATAGCGCTTACACGGGGTTTATTATTGTCTGAATGACGAATTTGAGTTAAGATGAGAGGTAGATAAATAGAACGGCAGCAAAATGTTTGAAAAACGTTTTACCAAATTGAGATCATATGACTAGGGTAAGAAAAATAAATGGTTGTTTTAATAATGTAAGATGGGCAGGAAGTCTTGAAGGGTTGAAAAAGCAAGTCATGCGGTGATGAAAACACAATGGATCAGCTTTAACCATTACATAATAAGAGATTTGCATAAGCAGTTCATCATAAGAAAAATAACCGGGAAAATAAAAATTGAAATTTTGTGATAAAACGAAAAATAAATGATTATATATATTGACTAAAAAACAACCAACAACTAGAATTGAAACAGAAAACGAAAATAAACGAAAATTATTGATTAATTTTACTTTATTTTCTCACATTTCGAGGAGGAACTACTCATATGAAAATAGGTATTGGGTGCGACAACAATGCATTGGACATGAAAAACAGTGTGAAAGAGCATCTTATTCAATTAGGACATGATGTGGTAGATTACGGCTGCCATACTTGTGATGCTGTTGATTACCCGGATGTAGCTTTTGAGGTAGCAGAAAACATTAGCAACGGTGTGATCGAAAGAGGTATTTTGATTTGCGGAACCGGACTTGGCGTGGCTATTGCAGCTAACAAGTACCCAGGTATTCGGGCAGCGACTACTCATGATATTTACTCCGCCGAGAGAGCGCAGCTTAGTAATAATGCACAGATCATTACCATGGGTGCGCAAATTATCGGAATTGAAAATGCGAAAAGAATCGCAGAAGCGTATCTCAACTGTATTTTTGACGTAAATGGCAGATCGACAGGGAAAGTTCAAAAAATCATTGATAGAGAAAATGAAATTCTTCGTGGCGGCGGATCTTTAGGTAATGCATCTTGCTCTTGATCGGGGGCAAATCAATATGAAACATTTGTTAATGGATTTCGCCGGTGTTACGGAATCTGCAGCCATCGCTTCCGCCCGCTGGATTGGCCGGGGGAAGAAAAACGAGGCGGATCAAGCAGCCACGACGGCTATGCGCGCCCGGTTGAATCGGATGCAGATGAATGGAGTTATCGTTATCGGCGAAGGAGAGCTGGACGAAGCCCCTATGCTGTATATTGGCGAAAGGGTAGGGATAGGCGAAGGGCTCGAGCTGGATATCGCCGTCGATCCGCTAGAGGGAACGAATCTAACAGCAAATGGTCAAGGAAATTCAATTGCCGTGATCGCTGCTGCGCCCAAAGGAACTTTGCTGCATGCTCCGGATATGTATATGGAGAAAATCGCTGTGGGCCCAAAGGCGGCCGGTAAGATTGATTTGGATGCGCCGATTATAGATAACTTGAAAGCGTTAGCAACGGCAACCGGGAAGGACGTTTCGCAATTAACGGTCATGGTTCAAAACCGCGAACGTCACTCGGAGATGATTCAACAAATTCGAGCGGCTGGAGCCCGGGTACAGCTTTTTGAGGATGGAGATGTCATGTTCGTTATAGCTACGGCCTTCGAACAATCGGACATCGATATGTTCGTAGGCATCGGAGGGGCTCCCGAGGGTGTCGTATCCGCAGTAGCCTTGAAGTGTCTGGGCGGAGAGATTCAGGGCCGTCTAGTTCCGAGCAACAAAGAGGAGTACGATCGCTGCATTCGGATGGGGCTATCCAATCCGACGGCTAAACTTTTAATGGAAGATTTAGTGAAGACAGAAGAATGTATTTTTGCCGCAACCGGAATTACGAACAGCTTTTTATTAAAAGGGGTAATGGAAGAGAAGGGGCGCATCGTAACCCATACAGTAGCGATGTATTCCCAACAGAAGAAAATTCAATTAATAGAAACTATCTATGATGCTTTGGGGCATAAGCAGGAGGCTTAGTCATATGAAGTTTTTCTTGGATACTGCGAATGCAGGTGAAATGAAAACAATGATTCCTGGTTCGCTTCTGCCGAGCTTGTGGAAGCATCCATTAACCGATGCGGGTATCGAGAGGTTTCTCAAGGATGGGGAGAAAGTACCGAATAAAAATAATAGCTGTTGGGAGAAGGATGTTATGACCAATGTAAATTCAGCTTTAGAGCAAGCCGCCATTCATGCCATTCGGACTTTATCCATTGACATGATCGAGCAAGCGAATTCAGGCCACCCGGGTTTACCTATGGGAGCTGCGCCAATGGCTTATGAATTGTGGATGAAGCATATGAAGCATAATCCTAAAAATCCTTCGTGGTTTGATAGAGACCGGTTTATCCTTTCGGCTGGACATGGGTCGGCTTTATTGTACAGCTTGCTGCATTTGGTCGGCTATGATTTGCCGATGGAAGAACTCAAGCGTTTTCGTCAATGGGCAAGCAAAACGCCGGGACATCCGGAGGCTGGTCATACCGTGGGAGTTGAAGCGACTACCGGCCCATTAGGCCAAGGGATTGCAATGGGCGTGGGCATGGCTATGGGTGAGGCGCATTTGGCGGCCACTTACAATAGAGATAATTATAAAATCATCAATCATTATACCTATACCATTTGCGGTGACGGCGATTTAATGGAGGGTGTAGCCTCTGAGGCTGCTTCCATGGCAGGGCATATGGGTTTAGGAAAGCTTATTGTTTTGTATGATTCAAATGATATCTCACTTGATGGGGACCTCAGTCTTTCCTTTACCGAAAATGTAATGCAGCGCTTCCAGGCTTATGGCTGGCAAACGATTCGTGTGGAGGATGGCAACGATACGGAGGCCATTGGAAAGGCGATTCTTGAGGCGAAAAACGATGTAAGCCGCCCGGCGTTGATTGAAGTTCGCACCGTCATCGGTTATGGAAGTCCGAATAAAGCGGGAAGCTCCAAAGCACATGGTTCACCGCTTGGCAAGGAAGAAACCATTTTGACTAAGCGGGCTTATGGATGGGAGCACCAGGCTTTTGAAGTTCCTCAAGAATTAAGAGACTACTTCTCTTCCATTGGAGAAGAAGCGGCTAAGAAAGAGGCGGCTTGGAATACTCTTTTCGATAGCTATAAAAAGGCGTATCCAGAACTGGCTCTACAATTGGAAGCGGCTGTGAAAAATGAGCTTCCGGAAGGTTGGGACCAGGATATTCCTTCTTATGAGCCCGGTGCGCCCAAAATGGCTACGCGTGAATCTTCCGGTATTGCGCTTAACGCTATTGCAAAGCATGTTCCGTCGCTATTCGGGGGTTCAGCGGATCTTGCATCTTCGAATAACACAAAATTGATCGGCTTGCCGAACTTCTCGACAACCAATTATGCGGGAAGAAACGTATGGTTTGGCGTTCGGGAATTTGCCATGGGTGCTGCTTTGAACGGAATGGCGCTGCATGGAGGTATTCGTCCTTACGGTGGAACCTTCTTTGTTTTCTCCGACTACCTTAAGCCGGCTATTCGGTTATCTGCTTTGATGAAACAGCCAGTACTTTATGTATTGACTCATGATAGTATTGCGGTCGGGGAGGATGGTCCTACCCACGAACCCGTTGAGCAGCTTCCGGCGCTTCGCGCAATCCCGGATTTGATTACGTTGCGGCCGGCGGATGCGAATGAAACGATGGAAGCTTATCGATTTGCTGTACAACAAGGGAAGCTGCCGGTTGCGATGGTCTTAACAAGACAAAAGCTTCCTGTTTTGGAAGGGTCGAACGTAAAGGCTCGTGAAGGAGTAGCTAAAGGCGCATACGTGCTGGCCGATCCGGCTAACGGCCAAAATCCTCAAGTGCTGCTGCTGGCTACGGGTTCCGAAGTGAGCTTGGCGATGGAAGCCAAACAAGCGTTGGAGCAAAAAGGCATTCCAAGTCGCGTGGTAAGTATGCCTAGCTGGGAATTGTTCGAAAAACAGACGCAGGAGTATAAGGGTTCCGTTATTTTGCCGGAAGTTAAAGCTCGTGTAGCTATCGAAATGGCAAATCCTCTGGGTTGGGAACGTTATACCGGTGACCAGGGAGAAATCATCGGAATTCAACAGTTCGGTATGTCAGCTCCAGGTGAAGAAATAATGAAGGCGTATGGCTTCACTGTAGACAATGTGGTTGAAAAAGCGGAGCGGTTAATCCATAAAGCAACAGTAACACTGGTGTAATCAAAAGCGGGCTTTGATGGGGGAAATTGAAATGAAATTGGGGATCGGTAGTTATCTTTTTCGTTGGACAATAGGAAATCATGCTTTCCAGCCTAAACATCCTATGGATGCTGTAGGATTAATCGAAGCCGCTCATAAGCTTGGGGTATATCTCGTACAATTCGCTGATAATTTGCCTCTTGACGATTATGACCAGCAAGCGCTTGCGGAAGTGAAGGAAACGGCAGACCGATTGGGAGTGACGCTCGAAGCAGGAACGGCAGGAGCTACTGTGGAGCGGCTGGTGCGGTATTTAGAAATTGCGCAAGCCATCGGGGCAAAGCTATTGCGACTTTCGATTCATCATGGCGATGTGCATCCTACTTTTGAGGAAGCGCTGCAGGTTCTTAGAACCGTGCTGCCTGAATTTGAAAAAGCGGGTATTTCTATAGCTATTGAAAATCATTTTACCATGAGTTCACCCGAGCTTGTATCCCTGGTTACGGAAGTGAATAGCCCGTTTGTCGGTATTTGCGTGGATACGGGGAATTCCATCAGGCAAAAGGAATGGCCTGAGGAAACCCTGAAAATGCTGGTGCCTCATGGTTTATCGCTGCATCTTAAAGACTACAAGCTTGATACGCATCCCGATCATCTGGGGGTCTATGTGGCTGGATGTACACTTGGCGAAGGTATCCAGGATATCGATGGCGTTATCCAAACCCTTAAAGCTGCGGGGAAGGATATCAATGTTATTCTTGAGCTATGGAAGCCGCTTGAGCAAACAGAAGAGGAAACATTAAAGCAAGAGTATGAGGCGATTAAGCAAAGCGTAGCTTATGCCAGAAGGTTTATTAAGGAATAAGAGCGTCTGGGAAATGCTGGAGAAACCTAAAGCGGTATCTCCAGCTATTGTGCTAACTTATAAGAAGGAGAGTTGATATGGAGAAACTGTCCGCTGGATTTAATAAGCTTCTGAATTTCGCGATGGCGGCCGCCTTGCTGGTGATGGGAGTGCTTG
>NZ_JBVASZ010000066.1:0-8690 GCF_057814255.1 Paenibacillus sp. F024 | reverse complement strand
CCAGGTCTTCATCGTTTGCCCGCTTTCCTGATAGGCCGCAATGCGCTTCGTCCATATTTCCTGCAACGTCTCTTCCATCATAAGTCCATCCTCTCCAGGTATGATGGATTCATTGTGACAGGCTTTGTTTCCTATGAACAGGTGTGCTGGGTTTGACGCTTACAGACATTGAGTAATTTGGATAGCGGTAATCTCCCATAAGGGTACAAGACAAAGTGTTGGCCGCTTTAGAAAAAGCTTTAGACAAAAATATTTTTAAAAATAATCCCACCCACATTGGGTGGGAAAATCAGATTTAAGTTTTAGGTCTGTAAAAAATCATGTAACCTTAACCGGGAAAAATGCATACTTTTTATTATAGACAACCCTATGGAGCTACAAAATGCGTCTTGTTCATTCAACACATTTACGTGAATATTATCGTCGTGTAGTTGGAGGCTCTATTTCATGCTTATACGAGAACATACGTTTATTACATCCTAAGGGGAAGTATTAACCTGGTATAATTTGAGGTGCCTAATCTTTTATACTATGAAGGCTTCCCGCGGCAGCTGTTTTTTTGCTACTCCACTCCACGAACAAAGTAGGTTACTTATCCGCCTATTTCAAGTTAGGTTTGAAATTCCAACTTTCAAGATGGCAATTAGACAATTTTTCTGGAAACCCCTAAAAACCCTAAGATCGCCTGATTGTCGATAATGTTTAATCAATATCGTTTTTGCCTTCGCATCTTCATACCCAAGTATTTCAAGTTCCCTTAAGATATCCCTAATATCATCTCTGATAGTCTCCTCTTTTGATTAACTGACTGGCTCCAAAGCTAATTCCCACTTTATTCATCACACTTTTATATGATAACATCTATATAAAGACAAAATTCGTCAGTATTCAAAGAGGTGATCTCGTTGTTTGATATTCTTTTGATGAAATATAAGCAAATTAATAGAGAAAGAAAAAAATTTGGAGATCTATTGAAGTGTGAATTTCATATACATACACCAGCATCTTATGATTATAAATTAGTACCAGGGAAAGAATATAAAAACCTGACAAGTATTGATGTGGTTCATATAGCTAATCAATTAGGATATTTTGATGAAGAACAGACGAGCCATTTTGTACAAGAAATATCGGCCGGTTATTATGATACTGACGAATACAAAGTGTTATTAAAAAATACACCTTATCAATCGATTAAAGAATATATCACCTATAAGCTGATTGCACATAAACTGTATTTATCAGGTGTAGAGATTGCGGTTATCTCAGATCACAATACGATTAATGGATATTTCAAATTGAAACACTCACTTGAAGAGTATTTTAAGGAACGTATAAAAGGTAAAGATGAAAATAGGAAAATCATAAATTTGTTACTTGGTATTGAGATTTCTTGTTCTGAACAGTTACATTTAGTCGGTATATTTGACGAAAAATATTTATCAAAAGTACAAAAGTTAGTGGACAATAATATAATTTCTGAAGAAAAAGGCACCTATGAAACAAGTCTTTCTATGATGGGTAAAATCCATGAAATCGGTGGAATAGGGTATATTGCACATATTAACTCTGCTGAGATAAATACTTCAGGATTGTATAAACATACGCTTTTTAACTTGCCTTATATGAATGTTATTGGAGTTACTAATAAACGGTGTATAAACAGAGAATTAGAACGTTTAAAATCATTTGACATAGTGGATCCAGAAGAAAAATATTGTTTTATTTTTGAAGGTGATGCTCATACAATCAATCAACTAGGATTAAATAACACTTGGATTAAAATGAGTGATGTGAGTTTTAATTCTTTGAGAAAGGCCTTTCTGAATCATAAGTTTTGTGTATTCATCGATAAACCATCTATCACAAATAAATTTATCAAAGGAATCTTAATTGAACCTGGTTCGGATGGATATCTTCGTGGTAAAAATGACAGTTCATTTTTAGCGGATTTTTCAAGCGATTTGAATTGCATAATAGGAGGTAGGGGTACCGGGAAAAGCACTCTTCTTAGTATCTTGGAAATTATTTTTACATTAGAAACTGACTCTGATAAAAAGCTGCGCTTTATTTGTAAAAATAAGATGATCTATGTTCTCTTTGTATATGATGATAAAGAATATATGCTTCGATTTATTCCGCAAGTTGAAGAGGCTGCCCGTTATTCAAGCGGGAGACAGTTTTATTCATCTAAGGCATTTGTTCAGTATTATCCGAATCAGGGTTTAATTAAGTTAGAACATCATTGGGTAAATCTTTACGAAGTAATTAATCAGACGGATGTGATTTCATTTAATGAAATCAGTCAAGAAGAAAAGTTGTTAATAATGAGTGGTTTTTACAGAAAGAGCTATTCTATAAATAATATTATTAACCAAATAAACTCTGATGATATTGGAACATTCATTCGAGAGGTTGTCTTTAATGGATTGCCATTCCCTGAGAAAGATCGGGTTTTAAAATCGATTGCTAGTATTAATAGAATGCACCTCAAAAAGTTTCTTGCCACTGAACTACCTAGTTTAAAATCCAGTATGTTAACGAGGGAATCTTTTATTGATGAAAAGATAGGCTTGTTCAATACTAACTATAGTAATCAGCTTCAAATTATCTATTCCCCAAAAGAGAAAAATCACGCGTATTACCTTGATGATTTAACAGCTCATTTTATAAGTAACTCTTATCTTCCTAAAATAAATATTACTTGGGGTGATATTGAACGTTTTATTCAAACTCAAGTGGAACAAGTGGGGCTTATAGATTTTTTAATCTTAATAATGAGTGACCAATTCAGGAAACTAGAACAAGTTGTTTCTATTTTAAAATTTTCCTCAAGTGAAGAAAGAAATTTTGATGACGTCGATGAGGAAATAAGGCAACTGACATCGAGTGATATTCCGTTTGTTTATAAACGTATTAAGGACAAGCTTGTCGAGAACAAATTAAATCTAGAACTTTGCTTAGGTAAATACTTTGAAATTATTGATGATTTTACACTCCAATTCAACGTTAATTCGAGAGAATCAGTAAACTCAATTGGAGTAAATATGAAGGACATCAGCTTATTATCCCTAGGTCAGAAAGTGGTCGCAATTCTAACTTTTCTTTTTGAATATGGTAAATTTACTGCCGATAACACACCTTTAATCATTGACCAACCAGAGGATAATCTTGATAACCAGTATATTTATAAAAATCTTGTTAACAGCTTACGACAAATAAAAAACAACAGACAAATAATTGTTGTTACACACAGTTCGACAATAGTAACCAATGCGGATGCAGAACAGGTAATAGTGTTAGAATCCAATAATGCACATGGATGGATTGAAAAAAGTGGTTATCCTAGTAATAAGACTATAATGAAACATATTATCAATTACTTAGAAGGTGGAGAACCTTCATTTAAACACAAAATGAATATGTACAAAACAATTATTCATAAATTGGATGCCTAAAAAGACAAGGATCGTTGAATATTACAACGATCCTTGTCTTTTATATAGCTCTAAAGCCCCGAAATTACCTTTGAGTCTTTTCTCTTAATCCACTAGAATGTGAATGAAGTAAAGTGGAGGGATGAAAGATGCAGAGAAAAAGTTACAGCATAGAATTTAAACAGCAGCTCATCCAAGAGGCGCTTGAAGTGGGAAATGCCAGTCAGGTCGCAAGACGCCATGGAATTGACGGTAAAATGTTATCCCGTTGGATTCGTCAGTCGAAGCAAACAGGATGGAAAAAGACAGCCCCGGAAGCCAGGAAAATAACGGCCTATACTCCAACGCCAAAAGAATTCCAAGAATTAGAGCATGAGAACGACAAGTTGAAGAAATTGCTGGGTGAAAAGGATCTGGAGCTTGCGATCCTGCGTGACCTTGTAAAAAAGGTGAACCCCGCCTATCGGACAAAATAGAGATCGCCGACATATGGATTGCGCGGGGATTTAAAGCTGCAGTGGTGCTGCGAATCGTCGGCGTCAGTGAAGCGACGTATTATTATCGTAAGAAGCATTTTAAGCAGGAACGAGTGTATAACGGCGGACTGTAATGCCCCCCGTTGTCAAGACACAATTTCGGAAAAAATAAGTTATGTCCTCCTTCGATTGTAGTGGGGGGGCGGACGCGATCCGGCTTGGCATAACCCAACGACTGGTGCGGACGCTGGGTATGGTAAAAGCGTAGATAGGCCGTAATGGCTTTACGAAGCGCCCGAGGGTCTTCGTACTCGTTCAAATAGATCTCCTCGTATTTGAGCGAACGAAAGAAGCGTTCCGTACGGCTGTTGTCTCGCGCTCGGCCCTTACCATCCATAGACACTTTTACCTGGTGCTTCACCAATAAATCCAAGTAATCCGGATTCGTAAAATGACTGCCCTGATCGCTGTTTATGATCTCGGGCTGACAGCGCCCCAGCGCCCGTTTCAGGCACGTCAGGACGAAAGCCTTCTCCAATGTGCTGGAGAGCTCGTAATCGATGATTTTGCGGCTGTACCAGTCGATAATCGCAAAGAGATACATAAAGCCTTTGCCCATCCGCAAATACGTAATATCAATTCCCCAGACCTGGTTCGGACGATCAATGGCCAAGCCGCGCAGAAGGTAGGGCCGAATATACTGGGCATGATATCGTTTGCTTAAGTTCGGTCCCGGATAGATCACTTCAATTCCCATCAGGCGCATCAGCCGCTGGATGCGTTTGCGGTTCACGGCCCATCCCTGTTCCCGCAATTTGCTTGTCATCCGCCGATAGCCGAAATACGGATGCTTCGTGTACAACTTGTCGATCTCATGCATCAGTTGTACGTTCTCCGGCGCTTCCTGCCGCACATCCCGCCGCCGATACACGTTCGTACGATGGATCCCCAGCAACTCTGCTTGGCGCTTGATGCTGATCTCCCGGTTATCCCGTTCCACCATGGCTTGCCGATCTCTTGTCGATGTCTTAGAGACCAGATTTTTTTTTGAGCCAATTGACTTCTAGCGTCAGTTGGCCGACCAGTTTCTCCAGTTGCTCTTGCTTGTCCTCATAGTTCCTTTTGATCTTCTCGGCTTCCTTTGTTTCCCGGCCGAACACCATGGAGGCTCGCTCCAGAAACTCTGCCTTCCACCGGCTCAACATGACTGGGCTGAGTTCGTACTTCCCTGCGATCTCATTCACCGTCTGCTCTTCTCTCAGCACTTCCAGGACGACCTTCGTCTTAAACTCTGCGGTATATCGGTTTCGTTTCTCCATGGCTTCAGTATAACTTATTTATCGCCTCCCTGTGTCTCACCCTATGGGTTCATTGTAGACGTCCATTCCCAGGGTTTTCCTTTAACCAACAACAACGCCCTATCAGTGACGAGCAAATCAAAGAATGGCTAATGGAGCTTATTGCTGGGGAAGAGTCAACGTACGGTTATCGAAAATTAACCGTATGCCTCAAACGGCAGTATGGATTGATCATTAACATGGAACATGAACGGATTCCGCCGAAAACACCGAATAAAAATGCTCACATTGAGGCTTTTCACGCCATCTTGGAACAAGACTGTCTCTCCAGGCATGAGTTTGAGAGTTACCAAGATGCTTACCATGTCGTTTCCAATTACCTCTTGTTTTACAATCAGCGACGAATACATGGCAGTTTATATGATCTATCCCCAGAGGAATTTTTTCAAGCTGTTCTTCAACAAACCGTAAAGCCGCTCGTGATTAAGGTGTAGCTGAAGTATAAAGCCCTTTACATGGAGGGGTGGGCATGGTAGGTTGCTAGCCTCGCGATGCTTGCTTCCCTACATCGCCCTATCGCGAGAAATCATGCCCGCAGAGGCTCCGTGTCAAGGGCGGCTACGACGTAAAATCAATAAAAAACTACGCATTCGCTAGAATAAGGGTATAAGACTCTAAATTTACGGGGTTAAACCGGTAAGCTAGGAGGCTTATAGGAGAGTACGTGTCAATATTTTTTTGTGTACTCTCCCTTTTCCGAGTCTAGTAAGTGAGCCGCGGCTTAATTTGGAACCTCCGGCAGGCATGTTGTCCTTGCGAATGGGTGAATAGCTAAAGACTATTCGCACCGGCATCCAGCCTATCATGCCCCCCCTCCAAGTAAAGCCGCTTTTAGCGTCCATGAATGCGTTCTGGATAATATACCGTGAGTTGCAGCCAAATCTGTCCCTAGTGAGAGTGTATACAACCGTATACCGATAGAATTCCGAAGAGATTTTTCGAGAATAATGAAACAAATATTGACAATTTATACTGAATTAAGAGATTCTATTGTTAGATAGATTACTTATTGAAGGGCGGATGGAAAATGAATTTTACACATTATGATTTAGGAACACTTAATGGCGGAGCGACTGTTGAAGTAACGCTTTCCGGGAATGCTGCAAATGTTCTCCTACTTGATAGCTCTAATTTTAATAATTATCGTAATGGTAGGCAGTATAAATACTATGGCGGTCATTTTACAAGATCACCAGTCAGAATTAATGTCCCTCACACAGGTCATTGGCATGTGGCAGTCGATTTAGGTGGTTATAGAGGATCTGTGAAATCGTCTGTTCGTATTCTGAATTAATCCAAAAGAAAAATAGTTGTTTAATTTCAGTACAAAATAGGAGATCTGAAAAAGCTGGAACATTCAAAGGGTACCGCAGTCAGTTGAAAGCTGACTGCGGTACCCCTTTCGTAATTCAATTTGGCTGAATGCGCTTTAAAGGATGAATGTGATAAACTATCGGATTACTAACCCCAGACTAATGGGATCAGTGATAATTAAAGCTGTAAGGAATTATTAAAGTTAGTTGATGGATATTCCAAATTAGGTCAGTATTAACGATATAATGGAGGAGGCTCTACCAAGCTCATAGCAACGTTTGTGAAATACTTTATAGGCAGCTAACATAAGGGAGAAGATCATCATAAAGCTATTAGGTTTTGATATCTTTGTAGATTAAGGGAAGGGGATGATTAATAAAATATGGCAACTATAGATACATACAGAAGTAATATTATGCGAAAAAAGAAAGACGTAGCAAAACTCCTATCGGATAGAGCTAATGAAGCGAAGAAAATATCAAGCCATACAAAGAAAATACTATCAGCAAAACAGGCTATTTCTCGAACAAAATCATTGTCAACTTTAAAGTCTAAATCTGGAGAGATAGATCGTGCAGAAAAAGCTTTAGCTAGTATAGAGAAGAGGTTAGCGGAAATAGACGGCAAAATTGCCAAAAAGAATAAAGAGATTGCTGATGAGGAACGTAAGTTGATACAAGCAGAGGAACGTGAAGGAAAGATAAGGTTGCAGGAGGCGGAAAGACAAATGAAAAGGGTGGATGATACACTTGGGCAGCATAGTGAATTGCATTTGCAAACACAGCAAACATTATTGCAATTACAAAGCATACCTGAAAAAATATCGGTTCTCTTTATGGCATCCAATCCTATTAATGTGCCACCGTTGAGATTGGATGAAGAAGCGAGAGAGATTGGAGAGATGATAAGAAAATCGGAACATAGGGATTCGGTTTCTTTTGTTACAAAGTGGGCGGTTAGACCGCAAGATGTATTGCAAGCAATTAATGAGGAGAACCCTACAATAATACATTTCAGTGGTCATGGCTCAGATGAAGACGAAATAGTTTTCCAAAATCCTCAGGGTAAGGCAAAATTGGTTTCAAAAGAAGCAATTGTTCAGACGATGATGAGTTCTTCAGATACAATCAGGCTAGTATTTTTCAATACATGTTTTTCTTATGGACAAGCACAGGCAGTGATAGAGCATGTTGATGCAGCGATTGGTATGAATACTTCAATAGGGGATGAGGCAGCAAGGGTCTTTGCTGCACAATTCTATTCGTCCATTGGGTTTGGTCGATCACTCAAAACAGCGTTTGAACAAGCAAGGGCAGCTCTTATGTTGGAAGATATTCCAGAGGAAAATACGCCAGAGCTTTATGTTAAAGAAGGACTAGATGCAAGTGAAATCATTATCGTTCGACCATAAAATTATTAATTGGTTCAGAATGACAACAAAAATCGCAATATAGAATTCTCATTCTGAGTTTATACTATCTTTCTTTATGTAACTATTAAAAATACTTGCCAAAGGAAGAGGAGGGGGATGTCACGGGCAACGAAAAAGGATCTGCTCATCGCTGACGGGATGCTGCTTATGATCCAAGGAAAAGCCGGGAATTGGTCTTCCGCCGATATACAGTCGCTCTTGCTTGGTTATAGTCTCAAGTAGTGGTGTAAATTTAAAGGCTCCATATTGACAAAGGAAGCCACGATGTGATTTCTACTAAAGTGACGCCAATCAACTTTAGAAGGAGGAATCCATCGTGACTTCTATCAACAGAATGTCACTTTTGGAGCTGTTGCGCAAGAGTGGAATGGATCAAGATGTAGACTTTTTGAAAGAAGGATTGCAGCTATTGGCGCAAGCCCTGGTGGAGGCGGAAGTCACCCAGCAGATTGGGGCGGATCGCTACGAACGCAGCGGGGAACGAACGACTCAGCGCAACGGGTTTCGGACTCGTGAATGGGACACCCGCGTCGGTACCTTAGATCTGCAGGCTGTCCACGTATTTCTGGCACATCACATACGCCAAAATGGACGGCGAGGCCAGACTGCCCGGATACACCGGTTTGGGCATCGGCGCGGTGATGATTGGCGTCTGCAGTTCGTTACGTTCACA
>NZ_JBVASZ010000065.1:0-9001 GCF_057814255.1 Paenibacillus sp. F024 | reverse complement strand
CTGCATGCCCTTTCAGTTGTTCCAAGCTACCGGCTCCTCTGTTCCCTTCTTATCTCGCGCTAAACTAAAGGTGAAATCCTGCGAATTCATGAGTCTGAGTGAGAAAACCAAATCATTTCGAGGGAGCAATAACAATAAGTGAACTTCCCGTATCAGCCAGCACCGCCATCCAAAGCGTTGAACTTCCGGTAAAAATAAGGATTAAAAAGATCGCTTTAACCAACAGTGAAAATGCAATGTTTTGTTTGATGATATTTAGTGCTTGGCGGCTCAATCGGATCGCAAAAGGTAGTTTGCTTAGGTCATCCGACATTAATGCAATGTCAGCCGTCTCCAAGGCCGTGTCTGTGCCTGCAGCCCCCATGGCAATGCCGACCGTTGCAGTCGCCAGTGCAGGAGCATCGTTCACACCGTCACCTACCATGGCTAAGGACCCGTGCCGCTCCATAAGCTCACGGACGGCAGTTAACTTTGCTTGGGGTAGCAGCTCTGATTGGACATCAATCTCCCCCAATTCCGCCGCTACGGCTTGTGCCGTGCCTCGATTATCCCCTGTGAGCATGACCATTCTTTCTATTCCTTCTTGTTTCAAAACCTGCAGTGTCTTCCGGCTCTCTGGACGTATTTCATCCGATACAGCAAATACCGCGATAGCTTCAACATCTGTACCAAGGATCATAACGGTTTGACCCTGTTGTTCCATATTTTGAATCGTAGTTTTTGCTGTTTCCAAAGAAACATTCAACTCATGTATAAACCACCGTGGATTACCGATATAATACGTTGTTCCTTGAATGGTTGCCTTGGCTCCTTTTCCGGGAAACGAAGTAAAATGCGAGCTCTCCAGGATTTCAATATTTCGTTCTTGAGCATGTTTTACTATCGCTTTAGCCACAGGATGCTCCGACTGCTTCTCAACCGCCGCCGCAACGGAAAGCACGTCGTCATCTTTGTATTGTCCAAAAGCCACAATCTGGTTTAATTTAGGTATGCCCCGCGTTAACGTACCGGTTTTATCAAATGCAATAACGTTTACAGCGCCTAATCTTTCTAGATGAGTGCCGCCCTTAATTAGTACCCCGTTTCGGGCTGCATTGCCGATGGCCGAAACGATGGACACGGGAGTAGAAATCACTAAAGCGCAGGGGCAAGATACAACAAGCATCATAAGCGCACGATAAAACCAAACGTCGAACGGTTGATTTAAGAATACGGTAGGAATGATGGCAATTCCTAATGCTACAACTAGAACAATCGGAGTGTAGTATTTAGCAAAAACATCAACAAATCGTTGAGACGGTGCTTTCTGGGCTTGCGCTTCTTCCACAAGATGAATGATTCTCGAAAGCGTGTTGTCTTGGGACCGGCGTGTCACCCTTACTTCCAAGGAACCGTGTTCATTGATGGTACCCGCAAACACATCATCCCCCGTTTGCTTTTCTACCGGAATGGACTCACCGGTTATTGGTGCTTGGTTGACCGCTGAAGCCCCTTTGACAACAACCCCGTCCATTGCGATTTTTGAGCCCGGTTTCACGATCATGATATCGTTAATCTCAATCTGATCGACGTGAAGCATCATCTCGTGGCTTCCCCTACGAATTAAAGCTTCTTTTGGAGAAAGATCCATCAAACCGCGGATCGATCGTCTTGTTCGGTCCATGGTATAAGCTTCTAACGTTTCACCGAGCGAGAACAGAAATACGACGGCGGCCCCTTCTTCCCACTCCCCGATTAACGCCGCTCCAAGTGCAGCAATCGTCATTAGAAGATCCATACCGATGGTACGGGACTTCAAGCCATACAATCCTGTCTTGGCAATCCGGTAACCTCCGGAGATCATGGCAGCTGCGTAGAACACATTCGATGTAGATTCCGGAATGAGTTCAAAGAATGAGAGAAGCCATCCGAGAATAAATAATGTACCCGATATAAGCGTCGGAACCGCCTTTTGGTTTCGACTCCAGAAACTTGCTTCTTCAACAGATCGCGAAGACGTGCCGCTCTCAACTGTTGCTGAATACCCAGATTTTCGAACAGCCTCGCTTATATCCGTGATAGCTGAACCATCGTGAACTACCGTCATTTTGGCGGCACCGTAATTAACTGATACATCCTTTACAGCTGGAAGTGCGCCTACCCGCTTTTGCAATTTTTGAGCGCAGTCGGCACAATCCATACCATCAATTCGGAAAATAGTTTTCACCGTGTGATCATCATTATGATAATCCACGCTGTAGCCAAGCTGGCATACCTGTTTCTTGATTACGTCAATAACTCCCTCATCCTGATACTCCACTTTCATCTTTGCCGTGGCGAAATTCACAGAGGCCTTATCGACTCCTGCAAGCCGTGAGACAGCTATTTCGAGCTTCGCGGCACAGTCCCCGCAGTGCATCCCTTGAAGGACTAGCGTCGAGTGAATCGAATGTTTGGCATGTTCCGAGTGATCTGAGTGTTCATGATGGTGAGAACCGCAGCAAGCTTCATGCTGATGAGTCGTACGTTGCTCAACTGCTGTAACTTGGTTATGGTTATGATCATGACCGCAGCCACAAGATTCTTTTTCCGACAAACATGTTTCGTTTTCTGATGAGATCCGGGCGTCACACGCTTTGTCGCTCATACTCTCCAACTCCTTAATCATTACATATGAACACTTATTCATTTATTAATTTTATCATATGTTCTTTGAAGTTGAATGTCAATCGTGCTTATGTCTAATTTTCATTATTTTGCGAATTTGATGGCTTCAATAAAAGCATGCACATGATTATAAGCAAGAAGGCAGTCAACGCTAAGAAAGGAATCGTAATAAAACCTAACCAATCGATGTAATCAACGTTGCAAGGAACTCCTTGCGTACACGGTTTAATCTCTACAAATCCCGGTATTTTCTGAAGCATATAATGGTATAAAGAAATGGAGCCACCGATGATGGACAACGGCAACACATACTTTTTCAATGATTTTTCATTGTAATAAGCAGCAATACCAAGGATCACGCTTAGAGGGTACATAAAAATTCGTTGATACCAACACAAATCGCAGGGGATAAAACCTAATACTTCACTAAAATAAAGACTTCCTGACGTTGCAACTACCGATACGATCCAAGCAAAATATATTAAATAATTTTGAATAAAAGATGGTTTACCTGTTTCCATCATTGTTTATCCCCTATTTCTTTATCTATCAGTTCTTTGATCATATTTATATCAAACGGATTTTCCAAGACCGTACCGTTGATCATGACTGTAGGCGTTTGTTTAACCCCAAATTTCTGCACCAATTCATTGTCTATTTTAACCCTTGAGGCTACTTCTTGATTTTTCAAATCTTCTTTCAGTTTTGTCAGGTCAATCGTTGGAGCTGCCGTTTTGACAACTTCCAAAATTTTCTCTTCCGTTATCCATAGTCCGTCATGATTTGCTTGGGGTTGAGCTTCATACAACGCTTTATGGAACATCCAAAACGCTTGTAGGTCTTGCGCAAAAACGGCTTCCCCGGCGAGAGCGGCCAGTACGGACTCCTGCTCGTGAAATAATACATTGATATACGCAAATTTCAGTTTACCGGTATCAATGTACTCTTTTTGCAACTGTGGGTAAACAACATTACTCCAAGCTTTGCAGGACGGACATTTATAGTCTCCAAATTCAATAAGGGTTACAGGAGCATCATCGTTTCCGAGAACTGGCTGATTTACAAGTGAAGGTGGCTCTTGAAATACTGTAGATGGTTGATTTTTATTTGACGCCATGTTTGAGAATATAAATAGAGCTATAAGTAAAACAATAACTGTTAACGTTATGATAACAAGAGGTTTGGTAGAGTTTCCGGTTGGCTTCGACGAGTAATTCATGTGTTTATTTTTTGACATCTCAGTTTCCTCCAGCTAAGATTTTATGAATTGCTTAAATATTCCTTATTCTTCCTGCTCGTCAGAACGTTCTTTTCGGTACCATCTAGAAAAAAGAATACCTAGAGCTATACCGAATACGCCCTCCTGCATAATTTTCATGATGACTCCACCCAATTGCTGGTCTCCAAGAGGCGTTAAAAAAGGAAACCATGGCTGTACAGCATGAAAGGGTTTGTAAATGAGATTATCAGCAAAAATAATAAGTGCACATGCTGGGTATAATAAAAAACCGTTTAACACAACGTAACCTATCTTCTTCAAATGACTTAGTTGGTTGAGATCCGGATCAGGACATGTTACGACAAACCACATTTGCATAGCAGTCAGGAATAAAAGAGTATGAGCAAACACAGCAGCTAACGGCTGTTCTCCTGACATTATCCAATCGTAAATCGCTGGAAAATGGTAAAAAGATAATAAACCATTAAATAAAAAAACTGCTAAAATTGCATTTGTAATCTTAGGCAATATTTTTTGTCTAAAAGCCTGTGGAAGTATGCTTCGAAACAACCAAGTTGGGATTCCTGCCCATAATAAAGGAGGGACGACGAAATAAAGCAGAGACTGCTGGAGCATATGGGCGCTAAACAAATAATGATGTCCGAGAGTGCTTAATGGGCTTCCCAGCGCTCCTCCTGCGACGATCAGGCCTAAGACAAAATAAAACCTTTGGATCGTCGGTACCGGTTCTCCTCCTTTAAATTCTTTGTGGAGAGGTCCGGTAATTAGTAAATAACCGATCAGTAAGCAAATCACCACAAGCCAAGCATAGGGGTTCCACCAATCCAAGAAAGTTAAAGACTTGCTCAAATTAATCATCCTCTACCATTCGAAATAACTACAACGCATCGTTTTAATGTTATTTCAATTCCAAGGAGAGTGTCAATACGTCATATGAACATTTGGGAATATGTTCTTTTTTTGGACAAATAAAAAAGCGAGGTTTGTCCTCGCTTTAGTTATAAACAACTGAATATTACGATAGTTGTTACAAGCATTCCTATTCCAACGGATGATACTAAAGTTTTGTTAGAGAACAACTCCACACCTTGTCGTTCTTCCAAATCTAAAATTTGCTTTAACCGATAATTGATCGCCGTTTTTGAAAAATCAGCACAAATTGGAACGAAATGTATAGAGCCCAAATTAATCATTTTAACAAGTGCGGAAGCAATTGGTGTTGAATCCTCCATTCTCTCAATCGCAAATCGGTCGGCCAAAAGCTCAATCCAGATGGCGTAATAATTCGATAAACCTTTAAGAACAGGGATATAAAACATTACTCGCGCTAATCGTTTCAGTAACCATTTTTTAATGGGATGGCGATAAGTAACGTGGTAAGCTTCATGAAGGAGAACGGCTTCCATTTCTTTTTCATCTAAACCTTGAATTAGTCCTGTAGAAAGTATTATTTTTGGATTACTTATACCCGATGTCAATGCCAAAAACTGTTGTTCCTTAATAACGAGGATCGGCATTCCCAGGAAAGCAAATTTCCGATTCCAATGTTCAGATAACCTTTCATCCTTATGCTGTCGGACGAACCGATTCCAGCGCAAATGATCGAAAACATCCTTGAATCCGTTAAACACCAGGGCACTAATTGTGATGATTGAAATAAAAGTTAAAACCGTTTCCCCAAAGGAATGGGCAAACCAGAAATCCTGCCAAACAAAGCGGGAAAGCCGCATAAAATCAGGTATCCAATTGAGGTCATTAAACTGATGAAAGAAGGACCAAGCGAGCTGAATCCATATAATACAAGCAACGGCCACGAAGACACCAAAAGCGAACTCAGCTGGATTTTGAATTTTTTTCATGCTGATTCCTCTGTTTCGCTTCTTGTAATTTCAGCTCGACTTTTTGCAGCAGCTGAGGGTCCACCTCTTCCAGAACATCAATCATATGAGCTACAATCACTTCTCCGAAATCTTTGACTAAACCTTCTGTTACATTTCTTGTTTGCTCTTTAATAAAGGCTTCCCTGGATACTACAACCTTAAACTGAGCAAGTTTACTTCGGCCTCTTCCCCCAGCTTGTTTCTTAATAATACCTTTATCGGCTAGTCTATTTAAAACCGTCATAATCGTATTAACCGAATAGTCGTATTCTTCCTTTAAACCCTCCCGAAGTTGATGAACATTCATCCAGTCCTCAGATTCCCACATTAATTCCATGATGCGTGATTCTAAAGAGCCCAGAAATCGGTTTACCCCTTCCTCTTGCATACGATATCCAACTTGTTTCATCTTCATTCGCTCCCTTCCTCAGCTATGTTTAACGTGCTGAAGCATCTGTACAAAAATTTGTTCGATATGTTCGTCGTCAAGTGAATAAAAAACGGTTTTTCCTACTTTTCGCCGCTTGACGATACGAAGATTTCGCAAATACCTGAGCTGATGAGAAACTGCGGATTGCCCCATCTCTAATACTTGAACGATATCATGAACGCAAAGCTCGTGTTTGAGAAGGGTATGGATGATCTTAAGGCGTGTAGGATCCCCTAGAGCCTTGAAAATTTCAGCTAAACTTGACGCTGTTTGTTCCGATATTAATTGCTCTTGCAGCACATGGATATTCGATGTTCCCCCACATGTATCTTCACATTGCTCCTGAATGATATTCTCCATTGTGTTTCCCACCTTTTGACGATAAAACTTACGATTAGTTTATTATAACAGAAATCATTTTATTTTACCGCCAGCATTAGACATGAATATCCGGGAATAACAAAAGATAAACCATTTCCAAGGATGGGACGTCAACGGCAGGGGAAACATAAAAATAAAAGTACGAGAAAGAATATGGCTACCATACATAAGAACAAACGGCTTATCCAAAGGCAATAAGAATAAGAAGGTATGTTAACATTAAATATTGCCTTTCACGACAATGTGGAATATAATAACATATGAATAGTTGTTCATATGTTATTATGGAGGAATGTACGATGTCAAACAATATTCATTCGCATCATGATCATGACCACCACGATCACAACCATGCTCATCGGCATGGACATAACCACGGACATGCTCACGGGCATGGACATTCGCATGCACCCAATAATAAAAAAGGATTAACAATTGCTCTTATTATAACGAGCGGAATCATGTTATTAGAATTTTTTGGAGGTTTGATCACTAACAGTTTGGCCCTCCTTTCGGATGCTGGCCATATGCTCAGTGACGCCGCTTCTTTAGCTCTAAGTTTGATTGCTATGTGGTTTGCTGTAAAGCCTGCCTCTCCTCGGAAATCGTATGGGTTCTATCGATTTGAAATATTAGCCGCGTTATTTAACGGAGTGACGCTGTTTGTCATTGCAGCTTTCATCATCAAAGAAGCGTATGGACGATTTTTCGATCCGCCAACCGTTTCCAGCGGATCGATGATTTTAATCGCTTTGTTTGGATTGCTGGCCAATCTTTCGAGCGTATGGGTGCTGCTCAAGCAAAGTGATGTCAAAGATAACATTAATGTACGCAGTGCTTATCTGCATGTCATCGGAGATGCTTTAGGTTCTGTCGGCGCCATCCTAGCCGGATTGCTAATGCTTTTCTTTGATTGGTATATCGCTGATCCTATAATTAGCGTCCTCGTTGCGGTACTTATTCTGAAAAGCGCATGGGGGGTCATACGCAATGCTGTTCACATCCTCATGGAAGGTACACCGATAACGATTGATTTAAATCTAGTGAAACATACGTTAGAAAAAATCGATGGCGTAATTAATGTTCACGACCTTCACGTATGGACAATTACTTCAGGCCTGGACTCATTAAGCTGCCATATCTTAATTGAAGATTCCAAAGACAGCCAAGAAGTATTACAAAGCGCTGTTCAAGCAATTGAACAAACGTTTAAAATCCAACACACGACGATCCAAGTGGAGAAATCAAATTTACAACACGCTGAATGTAAGGTCTGAGGAGCAAGAGTAAAGACGAACTGTTCCATTGGACGGTTCGTCTTTTGATTAGAGCTTTATTAATTTTTATCTGCCTTTACTATTTTTTCAATACGGGTTTGAATATCACGTTCCGTCATTTCTCCGACAAATATGTCTTGTATGATTCCATTTGCATCAATGTAAAACGTTGTCGGATAAGAAGAGACTTTGTATTTCTTCCTTATTTCATCTCGGTCCATAAGAATAGGGAAGCTTATATTATACTGCTGTAGAAACGAACGTACTGTTATCGGACTTTCATTCAGATTAATACCAACAATCTGTACCTGCTTATCTTTCCAAACCTTGCTCTGCTTCTCCAAGGCCGGCATTTCTCTTACACAAGGCGGGCAGAACGTCCCCCAGAAGTTCAGGACCAAACCACTCCCTTTAAAATCCGATAACTCATATGTTTTCCCATCCAAAGACGCCAATTTAAAATCAGGAGCTTTTGCCCCTTTCTTCACTTCTTCCGAGTCCTTCGCGGCAGAACTCCAAAATGCAAACGCCCCGGCCGCTATTACACACATCAAGATCCCCATTTGAATCCACCGTCTGCGCAACGTACCACACGCTCCTCTGAAAAATAAATACAAACTGAATACAAATATCCACCTACACGCTAGACTTGAAGCCTGTTGTATTTTTTCTCTTGTGAATCCCATCGATTGCTAAAAATAATAATACCGAGGGTTGGGAGCAGCACTACTCTCGAGATTAAGTAACTCATTTCGAGCGACCCTCTTGTCACGAATTCCACAAGCGTAAACAAAACAGTCAGTGTTATTCCAAAGCCAATGAAACCATTTCGAAAGACATATCTTTGCCTACCCAACTTCCGCGTGCTGGCCCATTTAAGCAAAAAACGACCATTGGGATTTTCCATTGTTTGTTTCCTCCCACTATTATTTAATGTTTTCTCGCGTTTTCTCACTCGTTCTTAGATTTTCAACCATCGACCATCCTGAAAGATGGAGAAGTCATGTAGCTATGACATAATTAGGGCTTGCTGAACGAATCAAAAGTCCGACAGCCACAAGGGTTTAGGACCTCTTTTGTCGAATTCAAGTGCAAGGAAAACAGGGACTTACCCGCGAAAAACCTTGCACATGGAGGCGTCCGAATT
>NZ_JBVASZ010000064.1:0-9422 GCF_057814255.1 Paenibacillus sp. F024 | reverse complement strand
CATAGTAGAGCGACCTCCTGGATGATGGGTTTTTTGAGGCTATGACCTCGTGCGCAACCCCATCGTACCGAGGCGCTCGTTTTTTTGCAAAGATCAAATTATTCGTTCTACAGGAATTCTAACGGGATGAGACTTTTAAAGAGCAAGCCTTAATAGATCGTTCCATGCAAAACGAACTCCTGTCTATGGACAGGAGTTCGTCCATAACTACAAGGAGAGAGACAATTCATGCATTTTCATATTTCCGGAGTGTTGGACTTTAAGCAAGTAAGAAACAGTGCAATCCAGATCATTATTGTATTGCTGATAGCATTTGCGGTAGACAAATTTATCGGACTTCCTGAAAGCATAAGATTGTTTGTGTATCTGGCACCGTTTGTATTACATTTATTATTGTCCTTCTTCATGAAGAAGAAAGAGTCTTGGTTACTCGGAGGTATTTTGGGTACGTTGGTTTCAATGGCAGTTATCGTTGTTGTGCTGCTTGCTTCATAAACTTGTCAAATAAAACTATAAAACATCGTTTTTATTCCAATGGCCATGTGATATGTTAAGAATAAGGTGAAAGAACAACATTGTTTACGTACTGGAGGTTGTTGTGAAATTATCTGTCGATCTTTTCAACTACCATCGTCGAAAGTGGATTTTCACGCTAATTGCACTTATTCTCGGAGCTGTTGGAATTGTTGCCTATGTTAATGCAAGCGCGATTGATAGATATCGTGTGTATCTTGATCAAACCTATATTGGTTCTGTAAGCAATCAAGAAATAGTACAAGAATGGATCAAAAAGAAAGAACAAGCTTTATCCGCGCAATTCCCGCATGCCAGCATGAAGCTGCAAGGCGGGCAAGTCCGGTTTGAATTGGAGAGAACGATCCGAAAGGATTATGATAATAACCTTGTCATTACCGAACTGGAAAAACGTTTGACGCCAGCTGCAGTAGGTGTTGAAATACGTATAGGCGGCAAAGCCATCGGGGTTGTCAAGGATTATGATACAGCCCAGGCTTTACTTGAAGGGATTAAACGTAAATATCACCCAGATACATTAAATGCGAATGAAGTGCGTTCGCTTTCCGCGGCGGATAATGACGATAAGACAGGCAAACCTGTTTTAGAATCGCTTCAGTTTGTACAAGAAGTGAGTTTGCAAAAAACGGTAACATCACCGGATAAAATCAGTGCGGTTGATCAAATTCGCAGCACATTGGAAACAGGCGGGGTAGAACCGGTGAAGTATACGGTACAAGAAGGAGACTGTGTCTCTTGTATTGCGAAAAAGTTTAATATACCTTTGGCCCTTCTTTATAAAAACAATCCTTGGATTCAAGATGATTTTATTAATATCGGGGATGTATTGGATTTGACGGTATCCAAACCAATTCTCTCGGTGCAATCGTTGGAAAAGCGTACGGATACATTAACCATTCCCCGTGGTACACAAGTTCAGAACGATCCGTCTATGAGAGTCGGCGTTTCCCAGGTAGTCCAGGAAGGAAAAGACGGTATCAAGCAAATTACATACCGTCTGACAAAAATCAATGGTGAGCTGGTGGAGGAAGTACCTGAGAATGAGGTTGTGCTTGAAGAACCAGTCGATAAAATCGTGCGACAGGGCACGAAAGTGATTCCTGGTAACGGGACAGGCAAGTTTGTTTGGCCTATAGTTTCGCCGAAACTGACAAGCGAGTTTGGAAAACGTTGGGGTAAGCTGCATGCCGGAGCCGATGCAGTTTCGTCCAATCGTTCTATTCTAGCTTCTGATCGTGGTAAAGTCGCTTTTGCAGGGGAAAAATCCGGGTACGGAAACTGCATCATTATAGATCACCAAAACGGATATCAAACCTTATACGCCCATTTAAGTAAGATTGAGGTGAAAAGCGGACAAACGGTTGAAAAGGGCGAAAAGATCGGCGTCATGGGAAGCACAGGGAATTCAACCGGCATCCATCTTCACTTTGAAATTCGAAAAAACGGTACGCAGCAAAACCCTTTGAAATATTTGAATCGATAAACGGAGGAATAAGCAATGGCTATGTTACTTAAAAGTCGACAATTCAAACAAACATTTTGGTTAACCCTGCTCTCTTTGTTTCTTTCCTTGATTCTTTCGGTTAGCGTTACGGCTCACACAGGACTTGAAGCTTCTAATCCAAAAGATGGAGAAGAGATTACTACCGAATTAAAGGAAATTTCGTTGACCTTTGCCGGTAAGGTGGAAAACTTGAGCACGTTTAAGCTCTTGGACAGCAGCAATCAAAATGTAGACGTAACGGATATACAAATAAAAGAAAAAACGATGTCGGGGAAATTGGCCCAACCTTTAGCGAATGGAAGCTATCAGGTTCAATGGACGATTGTCGGAGAAGACGGTCATCCGATTAAGGGGCAGTTTTCTTTCAATGTAAATGTACCGGAAAGCAAACAGCCCGTGGCAGAACCGGCAAAACAACCTAAAACGCCGCCTCAAACACCAACGGAACCAGAGCAAAAACAACCGGATACGACGACTGCCCCGGCGACGCCACAGTCCAGCGGGGGCAATACCGGACAGATAGATCACCCTGAAGATACAGCACCGTCTTCTAACACAGTCGTGTACTTGCTTGGAGCCCTTGCGATCTTGGTTGCCATCTCACTGGTTGTCTTAACCAGGAGGAAGAAATAATTGATTTATGTTCTTTCTGAAGCCTTGCTCTATGTCTGTTTCGCTTTGTTAACAGGAGCATGTGTGCTTGCGATCGTTCCGGAACGGAAGAAGCCTATCATTCAGATGTCCGATACGATATTAACGTGGGCAGTACTCGGAATCGTCGTGTTATCATCGGTGCAGGTTATCAAGCTTATAATATTTTTTCGAGTTAACTTGGGGTATGAGATCGGATATATTACGTTCACAGTCCTTAGCGACTATAAAATCGGCAATGCATGGTTTGTTACAATATTTGCGGCGATGGGAATCTTGTATTTTCTGGGCTTAAAGCCCGATTCCAAAATGTTGAGCTATAAATGGATAGGTATCTCCGTCTTTAATTTTTTCTTGGTTTTGGCCATGGGGTGGGCGAGTCATTCAGCAACTGTCCATGAATGGATTGGTTTTGCCGCACATACATTACATTTTTTAGCTGCAATTGTATGGATCGGGGTCATGCTGGTCATCGGTTGGTTCGTTAAGGAGGTTGTTCACTGGACAGCCTTCCTGCGTTGGTTTACGCCGTTAGCCATTGGGTGTGTCTTGGTTACAATAGCTGCCGGCCTGTTGCTGATGAGCAAAGTAACCCCCAATTATTTAAACTCTTGGATATCATCTTATGGCCAGGCCATGTTGATAAAACATTTGCTGATTGTTCCTATATTAGGATTGGCGTTACTAAATACGTTCCTGTTCCGCAAAGTTGCCTCCAATCCTTTACCTTGGTTGAAAACGGAAGGCATATTCGTTGTTGTTCTCTTTGCGGTTACGGCCTTTATGGGCCAGCAATCTCCTGTGCATGAAGATCTTGAGGAATTTATAAAAGAGGTGGGGCCGTCGCCTCTGTTCTTGTCTGTGGCGGGAAATGATTTGAAGCAAGTCATTCCGCTTTCATTTTCTCCTGATGCTTTAAGTATAACTCTCTTTCTTATAGCGGTTCTTGGATTATACATCGGTTTATATATGGCTTGGAAAAAACAAAGAACCCTTTGGTCGTTGGCAGCTTCAGCGTTCTTTGTAGTATGCGGATACCTCTCATTGATGTTCGCCGTAGCATAGAACACCACCATGTATTAATTTATAAACAATCTCGCATGAGATTGTTTTTTTGTTGACAACCAGCAAAAATTTAACAATAATTATACATGAATAAATTCTCATATAATAAAATAATCTATTTGAAGGTGATGGAATTGCAACGTGAATATGATGTGGTTGTAATTGGTGCCGGTCAGGCTGGACTCGCGGCGGGTTATTATTTGAAGAAAAATAATTACAGTTTTGTTGTTCTAGATAAAGGGACTTGCGTCGGGGATAGTTGGAGAAATCGTTATGATTCATTGGTTTTGTTTACTCCCCGCTGGTACAGTTCTTTGCCAGGGTTAAACTTAAAAGGCGATCCCAATGGGTATGCAGGTAAAGATGAAATTGCAGATTATCTAGAATACTACGCAGAATATTTTTCAATACCGGTTCAAATGAATACGGAAATTATCCTCTTGGAACAAACATCTACTGGATTTAGAGTAATGACAAATCAGGGCCAATATACAGCCAAGCATATTATTGTCGCAACAGGTCCTTTCCAGAAACCGATTATTCCCAAGATGGCTGAATATCTAAGTAATGATATTTTCCAAGTCCACAGTTCTTCCTACATAAATCCTTCTCAATTAAAAGAAGGAGAAGTTCTTGTGATTGGAGCTGGAAATTCAGGCGCACAAATCGCAGTCGAGCTTGCGAAAGAACGAGAAGTAATACTATCTGTCGGTCACAAAATGAAATTCCTTCCCCTTGAGTTTTTTGGTAAAAGTATTTTTGAGTGGTTCAAAAAGCTGGGAATTCTAAGTGCAAGTATCGATTCTAAGCTTGGAAGATGGATCAGTAAGCAGTATGATCCGATTTTTGGATATGAGCTAAAAAAATGTATTGAGAATGGCGAAGTCGTTCTAAAACCGAGAACGTACAAGATGACAGAGGATGTCGCTTTATTTGAAGATAAAAGCTCGGTTCAAGTGAAGAATATAATCTGGGCCACTGGATTTACTTCTGACTATAACTGGATCGATATAAATAAGGCATTCGATGATAAAGGAAAACCGATTCATCAGAGAGGTAAAAGCTCCATTCGTGGACTTTTTTTCCTTGGGTTACCTTGGCAATACCGTAGAGGTTCAGCTTTGATAGGTGGAGTTGCTGAAGATGCTCGGTATGTAGTGGATGCGGTTAAACTCCCTTAGTCTGGACACTGCACCTCTTATTCATTTCATCCCATAATGCTCCGAATTGCTCGTTATTACCCGGTATTTATTAGACCTTAACCTCAATCGGCTTTACGGAACCTGCTTTCAAAGCTGCTCTGTACTCATAGGGCGACAGATCATAAATGCTGCCATGTATGCGATTTTGGTTGTATTCTTGAATGAATTCACTCACAATTTCATAGGCCTGCGGATACGTTTCAAATTCATTGCGCTGGTAGCACTCTTGTTTAAGGATTGCATGAAACGCTTCAATATGTGCATTTTTGTTCGGTGTCTTTGGAGGAATGCGCTCATGTGTCATTTTGAACTCCGCACAAGCCTCTTCGAAGCGGTGGCTTATAAACTGTGGGCCGTTATCTGAGCGAGTGATCGGCTTGGCCTCTTGACTGAAGAGCTGTCGCTTCATGAGCGCTTCCTGTGTGATCTGCACGAGATCTTTTGCTTCACAGGTCAAGCCAATGTGGTAGGAAATGATCGTCCGGTCAAACACGTCAATAATGCACATCAGGAAGAAGAAGCGTTGTTCGCCGGCAATCCAGCCATACTTAATGTCCGTCTCTCACAGCTCATTGGACGTGGTTAAGACGCGGTTATTCGCGAATCGTCTCGGATGCTTCAACTTTAACTGCCGCTGTGGACGAAGCACCTCGAGATGCTTACACAGCCGGTAAACCTTCTTTTTGTTTATTACCAGCTCATGTCTGCGTCTAAGCAGTACTGTTAGCTTTCGATAGCCGTAGACCGATCCTTCTCCGGACAGGAACTCCATAATCCATTCCTGAATCTGTTCGTCACTTACTGGTTTCCCAGCTTGTGTATACGATAAATCAGGTACGGGACGGCCTTTTCTGTGGATTGCGCCTTGCTGGTGGCTCGACTTTGGAAGATGTGCATAATACGTCGATCGTTCCACTTCCAGCACACGCAGCACCTGACATACCGAGTGTCCTTCACCGATGTATTTCTGAGCAATCTCTATTTTATCCTTAAGTGAGGGTTCGTTTTTTTTAGTAGGTCTTTGAGAATCTCACGCTCCAGTGCTTACTCGGCATAGAGTTTCTTCATGCGCTCGAGTTCTTTCTCAAGCTGGGCGTAATCTTCTGCTGTTGGTACGTACTTTGGTTGTTTTTTACCATCACCATCTAATTGATCTATGTCCTTGCGTTTCAACTCTCTGGCCCAACGCAACACCATCTTGGGATCCAGCTCATGCTGCCGGGCCACCGCTGTCATGTTCCCGATCTCAAGCCCTTTACTCACTATGCTTTTCTTGAAGTTTAGATCGTACTGATTTCTCATCATCCTGTTCCCCTCCGGCTACTTTTATTGTATCGGAATAAGGGGTTGACTGTCCAAGTTCAAAAAGGGGCTAAAGAGGATGAATTGATGAAGGAAGATATATGGGAGTGATCCAAGAATTGAATGTAATACCAGTTTTTCTTGATGGAGCCACATCGAGAAGACATTGGTGAGTTATGATGAACGTGAAACAGCTCCGTATTTGCTGAGAATCGTAGGTTAAAATGGAAAGTAAGGAAACCAACCATTTCAGAGCTACTAAGCAAAAGGAGCTGTTAGTATGCAGTCTACCACAAAATTCATTGGTTTAGATGTCTCAAAGGAAAAAATTGCTGTTGCCGTTGCTGAAGCAGGTCGAGAAGAGCCCAGATGGTACGGTACGATTCCACATACCGCTGAGGCGCTTCGAAAATTGATTAAACAACTGGGAGATAAAGAAACGCTGGCCTTTTGTTATGAAGCCGGACCAACCGGCTATGAAGCCTATCGGTGGATTACGTCGATGGGGGCACAATGTTGTGTAATCGCACCTACACTGATTCCCAAGCGTGCAGGGGATCGCATTAAAACGGATCGCCGTGATGCGCTGCAGTTGGCGCGGCTATTTCGTGCCGGGGAGCTGACATCTATTTACGTCCCAACTCGTGAGGATGAAGCACTGCGCGATCTGATTCGAGCACGATCTGATGCAAGGGAGGACTTACATCGTGCCAGACAGCGATTAATCAAGTTTTTGTTGCGTCACCAAATCCATCCTCCCGTCACGATCAAACGACGCTGGACGCAGAAGCACCGGAATTGGCTGGACACGCTCAAGTTTGAAACGCAACCCGCCCATCAAGCCATGTGGAAAGAATACAAATATGCTGTCCATGAGGCTGAACAACGGCAGAAACGACTGGAGTCTGCCATCATGGAAGAAGCGTCGAAAGGAGCAAAAGCGTCGGTCATTCATGTCTTGCAATCGTTACGTGGAATTGCCCTGTTAACCGCCGTTACGATTGCGGCAGAAATTGGAAGTTTCGAGCGATTCCGATCTCCTGCGCAACTGATGGCGTATCTGGGATTGGTGCCCCGGGAGCACTCCTCGGGTCAAACTGTACGGCGGGGATCAATGACAAAAGCAGGGAATTCCCACTTACGCAGAGCCATCGTTGAAGCTTCCTGGAGTTACCGTTATAGCCCAGCCGTCAAAGGAGAATTAGCAGAACGACTGGATGGACAGTCCGCCGAAGTTCAAGCAATATCGTGGAAAGCGCAAGAACGCCTACATGGCAAGTATAAGCGGTTGGTTTATGGGAAAGGAAGGCCTGCGAATGTAGCAATCGGCGCTGTAGCACGGGAACTGACAGGATTCATCTGGGCCGTTGCGCGCACATTAGAGGATGCTTGAATGTTAGAGGAAGCGAAGCCCCCTTCCGTCCCCCGCTGGGGGATACGCAGGAGGCGTTGCCCCCTGCACTCCCACACTCGCCGTGTGGCGTCTCACCCGCAAAACGGGGTGAGGGAATTGAAAGTGTCGGTAAAATTAATCCACTTGTCAAGGAGTTCGCTTGACAAGCTCCCGTTAGAGCATTGAACCCGAAGGCAAAGGACAGGTATAAGGGAGAACCCGCGGTTTGACGCTGCATCAGGATGAAATCTTTCCTGAAATGCGAAGTGAGTTAGCGGCAGCCCCTTTGACGTAGGCTTACCATGTGGTACCCAACCCACGGATAGCAGTGTGCCAACCGTCGCTCACATTTTGCCTTCGTGCTCAGTGCTCTAGCAGATCAAATACGGGGACTTGACAAGTCACGTTCATAGCAGCGTCAAATAGCCCCCACCTAGCAGTCAGATGGGAGCGAATGTATGATGGATAAAGATTAGGTGAGGCGACAAGAGTCCGGAAGCGACGGGGACCACGGCATAAAGGGCTCCAGTGCCTGAGGATCCAACGGATTGGCAAGCTGCGGCAGTTGCTCGAACAGGTACATGAGTTACCGGAACGGATGCAGCCCGTTTTCTTTCGCCGTCTCGATCACGCTGTAGATCGCTGCGCTGGCCGCAGCACCTCTGGGCGTGTTGGCGAACAGCCAATTTTTACGCCCGATCACAAACGGCTTGATTGAACGCTCGCTGCGGTTGTTATCGATCCCCAGCCGCCCGTCCTTCAGGAATGCCGTAAGCTTTTCCCATTGGTTCAAGCTGTAAGCAATCGCCTGGCCGATCAGGCTTTTTGGCATCGTCCGGGATTTTTGTTGGCGCAGCCACGCATAGTAAGCATCCAGCACCGGACGGCTTCGCTCTGCGCGTGCCTGGTGACGTTCTTCCGGCGCTGCTTTCAGCGCTTCATCATATTTGCGCCGCGCATGCGCCCAGCACCCCACCAGCGTGACGCCCGTCACCTTGTGGTAACCCGGATAACCATCGACATGCAGATAGCCGTTGAAGCCCGAGAGGAAGTTCCGCGGATGCTCCCCGCCTCGCGTCCGCTGGTAGTCATAGACCACGGCGGGCTGTGCGTCACGCCCTGTCCGATACAACCACAAATACGAGGCGGATTCTGCCGACTTCCCCGGCTCTCGCAGCACCTGCAACGTCGTCTCGTCCGCATGCAGCATATCTTGCTTCAGCAAGTACGCCTTCATTACCGCCACTACCGGTATCAGCCACTGCTCCGCGCCGTAGATCATCCAGTTTGCCATCGTTTGCCTCGACAGGATGTACCCTAAGCGGGCAAACTGCTGCTCTTGCCGATGCAGCGGCAGGCTGTCCACGTATTTCTGGCACATCACATACGCCAAAATGGACGGCGAGGCCAGACTGCCCGGATACACCGGTTTGGGCATCGGCGCGGTGATGATTGGCGTCTGCAGTTCGTTACGTTCACAGTGGCGACAGGCGTACACCTGCCGCACATGCCGAATGACCTTCACTTGCGGAGGCACGATGCCGATTTCGCTGCGCGTTTCCGTACTCATTTCATGTAGTGATCCGCCGCAGCACTGGCAGATTTGCTCTCCTTCTTTCAGCGTGTACGTCACCGTTTCAACCTGCAGTTTGGACAGATCCGCCTCGCGCTTGCCGTTTGTTTTGCGGCGTTCGTAGGTGACCTTCTCCATTTCAGGTTCTTGCCCCTGGGGCGTGGCCAGCACTTCGGCCTCATTAAACAGGTTCAGTTC
>NZ_JBVASZ010000063.1:0-11730 GCF_057814255.1 Paenibacillus sp. F024 | reverse complement strand
CCTCTTGCGAGGCCTTTTTGACGACGCGGCAGGATTCACTTTATGTTACGGCCTGGTATGTCGCTCGCCCTGTCTCCGACAGGTACTTTCGTCGATACGCTTTTACGCACAGATTTCGCCATACGCAGGTATCCTAGCTACGCGGGGACTTGGCTCCTCCCGCGACCGGACTTTCACCGGCTAGAAGATGCGTGCTTAGCTGGGCACGCGAAACGAAAAAAAAGCCTATTTCTGTAATAGAAATAAGCTTTTGGTTAAAGGCTCTTGTATCTTAGTTATTGAAAGGAGCGTCCGCTACTTTGATGGAATCGGTAGGGCAGCCGTCCTGCGCATCCTGCAGATCATCGTAAAGATCTTCCGGAATTTCGGTTACGCCTTTGTTTCCATCGTTGTCGTAGATTACTTCCGCAAGACCTTCATCGTCGTAATCATAAATGTCAGGTGCTGTAGCGCCGCAAGCACCACAGGCGATACAGGTTTCTTTGTCCACCCATGTGTATTTAGCCATGTCTAATCTTCCTCCCTTATTGTTAACCTCATCCTAAAATATAATATAAATGCCCGTAAAGTTCAAATAGAAAGTAATAAATAGGATGATAATGTATCGTTATAGGTTTTCGATAAAGCCCGCAATCAAATCAATATCGTCGGGATGAAACACAGGAACCTCAGGAATACGTTGTGAAGCGAGGCCGATGTCGGTTGTTACCCAAGCGACGGGCGGAACCGTCAGAGAGCGGACAATCTCCGCTTGCTCCTCTGTGCGGAAGACGGCGATCTTCGCGTGCGGCTCACGCTTAAACCCTTCTACTATAATGAGCTCAAAGCGTTCCCGCAGTCCCTCGATCACATCGGAGAGCGACACGGTTCGACGCTCATACATCCGGACAGCATCCGGTGATATGACAATGGAAGCCGCGGCTCCCGATTGAATGAATTGGGCCGAGTCCGTATTGGGCACCTCTTTATAATGCCCGTGCCCATCATGCTTTATGACCGCTACATTCGACCCCCGGGCTTCATAATATTCCGTCAATCTCCGGATTAACGTCGTCTTGCCGCTGTTTGCAAAGCCGGCGAAGCCGATCACCTTTGTTTTCATTCCTCTTCCTCCAGCCCCTTTAATCTGAGGTGATCCATTTGCAGGGAGGTACCGCGGATTTTCGCGTTCCGGATCAGCGTGGACGGGTCGTCACCGAGCATTCCCGCGGTTAATACGGCGCCTTCTCCGAATTTATCGCGCAGCGTATCAAGGGTTTGGAGCAGCTTTTCCTTCACAGGCTGCTTCTGATAGCTGAATAAATCCAGTTGAACGGCGGCTTCTTGTTTCGGTGTCAGGCTTTGCAAAGTGATTCCCAAAAGCCTGACCGGCTCTCCGTCCTTCCAATTCGCGTCAAACAACCGGCAAGCACGGCTGTAAAAGTCCGAGGCGTTCTCCGTCGGTTCGCTCAGCTTTATCGCCCGCGTGATGGTTTTCATATCGGGATCCCTGATCGTGATTTGTACCGTCTGTGCCACTAATCCTTGCTTTCGCAGCCTCCGTCCAACCTGATCGGCCAAATTAAGAAAAACCCTGTGAATATCGGCACGGTCAGTATAGTTGACGGGAAGGGTTGTTGTATGCCCGATGGACTTGCTTTGTTCGCGCTCCGGATTGACCGGGGAATCGTCCTCCCCGTTGGCCGCACGCTTGAGAACCAGCCCCAGCACGCCAAAATGATTCGTAAGCAGCGAGGAATCGGCGTGTGCCAGCTGGCCGAGCGTATGAATATGCAGCCTTTTGAGCTTTTCGGCGGTTTTTTTGCCGATGCCGTATAGATAAGAGCATGGCTGCGGCCACAGTATGGACGGTACATCTCTTTTGCGCAGCACGGAAATCCCGTTCGGTTTTTTCATATCCGACGCCATTTTGGCCAGCAGCCGATTTGGAGCCACCCCGATGGAACACGGAAGGTGCAGCTCTTTGCGAATGCGCTCCTGGATGGCCGATGCGATTTCCAGCGGTGCCCCGAACGTCTTGGAGCCTGTAATATCGACGTAGCATTCGTCAATCGACATGCCTTCTACCAGCGGGGAATACTCGTAAGCGATCTTCATAAAGCGTCTGGAGAAGCTCCGGTAAAGCTCAAAATCCGGCCGGATCAAAATCAGCTCAGGGCAGAGCTTCAGCGCTTGCCCCACAAGCATCCCCGTCTTTACACCCTTGCTGCGGGCCTTGTAGGAGGATGTGACGATGATGCCTTTGCGCAGCTCCACACTGCCGGCAACGGCAATCGGTTTGTCCTTATATTTTTCAGGCTCCACGGCTTCATGCACGGAACAGTAAAATGCATTCATATCAATATGGAGTATGACTCTGCCGTTCACGGGATAACCATCCCCGCTTCCCTGCTTCCTTTCCGGCATGTTCTAAGGTCACCTCCGACTTATTTTCAGTATACTCCCCATCGAAAAAATAGGTTCTATTTTTATTTTAATCATATCCTTTACAAGAAACAATGTGCTATAATTATGAAATCTATTTTGAATTTCTTAAGCTGGACATAGGTGATTGGAAATAGGAGGACATGAGATGGGCACTACGGTAAAAATATTCGATACGACCTTAAGAGACGGAACGCAAGGAGAAGGCGTCAGCCTATCCGTTGAAGATAAACTCAAAATTGCCAAGAAGCTGGATGAACTGGGCGTTTCCTATATCGAAGGCGGATGGCCGGGAAGCAACAATAAAGATATTGAGTTTTTCCTTCGGGTGAAGGAGCTCGGGCTTAAACAAGCGAAAATCACCGCTTTTGGCAGCACTCGCCGAAAGAATACGTTGGCCAAGGACGATGCCAACCTGAATCGTATTCTGGAAGTCGGCGTGAAGGCCGCGGCCATCTTCGGGAAATCCTGGGATTTCCAGGTAGATACGGCTATTCAAACGACACTCGAAGAAAATCTGAACATGATTTATGATTCCGTCCACTATCTCAAGAGCCACGGGCTGGAAATCATTTATGATGCGGAGCACTTTTTCGACGGCTACAAAAGCAATCCCGAATACGCGATTGCCACGATTAAGAAAGCGGAAGAAGCCGGAGCCGACTGGATTGCCCTTTGCGATACGAACGGCGGAACGCTCCCTCACGAAATTTCGGCCATTGTTACGGCTGTCCGTCAAGAGGTATCCTGTCCGATCGGCATTCACGCCCACAACGATTGCGAGGTCGGTGTAGCCAACAGTCTGGCCGCCGTTATGGCCGGAGCCACCCAGGTTCAGGGGACGATCAACGGATATGGAGAACGCTGCGGAAACGCGAATCTCGTATCGATTATTCCCAATCTTCAATTAAAGTTAAAATACGATGTCGTCAGTGAAGAACAGCTGGCGAGTTTGACGAAGATCTCCCGGTACGTCAGCGAGATTGCCAACATGCATATGCCGATGAACCAGCCGTATGTCGGCGCCGCAGCCTTTGCCCATAAAGGCGGCATTCACGTGTCGGCTATTTTGCGAAACTCCAGCACGTACGAGCATATTACGCCGGAGCTGGTAGGCAACAAGCAGCGCGTACTTGTTTCCGAGCTTGCAGGACAAAGCAATTTGGTATTCAAAGCCCAGGAGCTGGGTCTTGATTTTGATACCAATAATCAGCAGACCAAGCAATTAATCGAGCAAATCAAAGAAATGGAGCATCAAGGCTATCAATTCGAAGGAGCCGATGCTACATTGGAGCTGCTTATTCGCGGAGCTTACGGACAGCTGGAGGAAGTATTTGCTTTGGAATCCTTTAAAATTATGGTGGCCAAATCCGTTGATCAGCCGGTTCATTCCGAAGCCATCGTAAAGGTAAGAGTGCACGGAGAGACGATTTATAATGCCGCGGAAGGCAACGGTCCGGTGAATGCCCTGGATAATGCGCTTCGCAAATGTCTTGTTCAGTTTTACCCGGGAATTCAAAATATGCATTTAACAGACTACAAGGTTCGCGTTCTGGACGAGAAGGATACAACTGCAGCCAAGGTTCGGGTGCTCGTCGAATCCTCCGATTTCCAAAATAACTGGAGCACGGTCGGCGTATCCGAGAACATCATCGAAGCCAGCTGGCAGGCGCTTGTCGACAGCATGCGTTATGCCCTGCTCAGTCAAACGCCTGCGATCAGCAAAAAGGAAGAACAGCGGGAACGCGTCGGACTCGTTAACCATTAATACGGAGCATGAAAAAAGCTGCAGCCGTTCTTTGAACGGCATGCAGCTTTTTTCATGCTCCCGACTCGATCAGCCGCCTGATTTTTTTATCCAGCTCCTCCGGAGGAAGCACATGGATCACTTCAATCAGCCTCCCCTTTCGGTCAATCAGAAAGCTGGTCGGCACAAACAAAATCCGGTAAGCGGACGCCGCTTCTCCCTTGGAATCCAGCAGGACAGGAAACGTATATTGATATTTCTTCACGAAGCTTTGCACCAGGCTTATCGTGTCGTCTTTGGTGACATTAACGGCATACAAATCGAATTTGTCTTTGTACCGTTTATATACCTGGCTTAAATCAGGCGCTTCTTCATGGCAGGGCCCGCACCAGGATGCCCAAAAATTAATCATTAACGGTTTGTCCCGCGCTCCGCCAAGCCGATAATCCGAACCGTCCAAACCCTGTAATGTCATTTGGGGCACAGGCTGATTAATGGCCAGCCGGTTCGCAGCAGATACAGCTTGAGAAGATACTTCGGGTGTCCGAAGGTGTTGATAAAAGGCAAGTCCTGCCAATAGCAGCACGATCAGAAGCAGCATTCCGTTTTTTCTCATATCTTTATCATCCCCCAGTCCGATCCGATATGGTTGTGTCCCTAGTATTCCCTTAAATTACAGAAAGCTTGCATACGGTGCTCTTGCTGATGCTGGAATAAGCCGGAAAGCATGACCTCGAAAAGGGAAGGGTACATTAGATCTACATTCTATGTATTCGGAGGGGCTGGTTCGTCATGGAAAAAACGAAAAAAAGAAAGCTGCAGATTATGTTCGACAGCGATATTGAGCCGGATTATGAAAAGGAGAAGTCGGATGAAAATGCGGAAAAGAGCGGTCGGAAAAAAGAGGAATCCAAAGGACAGATCTGGGAATTTATCGCCATTGCGACCGTACCGCTGGTGCTTGTTTTGGGCAATTCCATGCTCGTTCCCATCCTGCCGGATATGCAGGAGCGGCTTGGAATCAGCCAGTTTCAGAGCAGCCTGGTCATTACCCTGTTCTCCGTTACGGCAGGCTTGGTGATTCCCGTTTCCGGATATTTATCCGACCGTTTTTCCAGAAAGGCCATTATGATTCCCTCATTAATTATATATGGGGCTGCAGGCGTGCTGGCAGGCTTCGGGGCCGTATGGAATTCCTACTCAGTAATCATTATCGCAAGAGCGATTCAGGGACTGGGAGCGGCAGGTACGGCTCCCATCGCGATGGCTTTAGCCGGCGATCTGTATAAAGAGGCGACGGAAAGCAAAGCGCTCGGCTTAACCGAAGCATCAAACGGGGCGGGAAAGGTGATCAGCCCGATTTTGGGCTCACTGCTGGCATTATTAGTCTGGTACGCGCCATTTTTCGCCTTCCCCCTCTTCTGTCTGCTGTCCTTGCTGGCCGTTATATTTTTACTGAAAGAGCCGAAAAAAGAAAAGAAGGCCCCTGAACTGGGGGCATACATGAAAAATATCGGAAAGGTACTGAAAGCAAAAGGCCGCTGGCTGATCACGTCGTTCTTTGCTGGTTCCTTGGCGTTGTTTGTCTTGTTCGGCGTACTGTTTTATTTATCCGACATCCTTGAAGTTGAACCGTATAACATTGACGGCGTTAAAAAAGGATTCGTATTGGCCATACCTCTGCTCGGACTGGTGGCAACTTCTTATACAACCGGCTCGGTCATCAAGAAAAACGGGACGCTGATGCGATGGCTGATGAACATCGGTCTTGCTTTAATGACCGTTTCTTTGGGATTATGTATTTTTTTCTTTAACAAAAATATTTATTTGTTCATTGGTTTGCTCACGCTCAGCAGTATCGGTACAGGGCTTCTCCTCCCTTGTCTCAATACCATGATTACAGGTTCTGTAGAACGCGAACAGAGGGGGATGATTACCTCCATCTACAGCAGTCTGAGATTTTTAGGTGTAGCGGCGGGTCCGCCCTTATTCGGCTGGATGATGGAAAAATCGCATCAGACGGTATTTATTTCCGTTACGGCTTTGGCTTTATTGGCACTTGGCTTGGTGTTTTTCCTAATTAAACCCGAGGGCAAAATCGGGGGATAAATAGGCGTGGAAACCCGAGGATCATGTATAATGGTAATCATAATTCGATGTTAACGAGGTCGCCATTGCATGATGAATAAAAAACAAATCCTGGGCATTCACCGTAAACCATGGTCCGCAATGCTTGACTATTGTACAGCTCAAATGCCGCTGGAGGCTTGTGGGTTTCTGTTTGGAGCTCATGAACGGGAGACGACGCTTTTTGTACCCGTAGCCAATATCCACAACGAGCCGAAGCGGCATTTTTTGATGGAACCGCAGGGAATGATTCAAGCATTATTTGCGGGGCACCTTAGGCATCTAAAGCCTGTGGGTATCGTGCATTCTCATCCGCGTACCCCGCCGGTTCCCTCGGCTGAAGACATGCGGTCGCCTTGGAGAGGCTCAGCATTTCATTGGATTGTCTCCTTGGCGGATCCTCAAATTCCCGAAGTGAAGGTTTATAAATATGTCCGACAAGGTGAGCGTTGGATTTGTATTTCATACCCTTTTGAAATTTTTTGATGTACGGCAAAAAAAATCCCTTATTCACGGGCTGCAAACGCTACCGGAAAAGGGTTAATGATAACTCAGCTGTGTATATAGATCGCCGAGTGTCTGGATCTCTCTTGCTTCTACCTCCTGCATGAGCTTGGACCACAGCTTCGCCGTCATCATGGCATCCTCAAGGGCATGATGACGCTGGGTTACCTCAACGCCGTACAGATCAAGCAGCGTATCCAGATCGTAGGCCTTAAGCTTAGGATTCAACCACTTGGCGATCATCATGGTATCCAGCAATCTGTGGGACAAGTTCACCTTGGAGGTTTTCCACAGTGCAGAATTAAGAAAATGCTTATCGTGACCGGAGCCGTGCGCAACAAGCACCTTTTGCTGTACAAATTCAAGAAATCCCCTAAGCGCATGAAGCAGGTCCGGCGCATCTTTGACCATTTCATTCGTGATTCCGGTCAGCTTCTCAATTTCGTCCGGGATGGAACGCTTCGGGTGAACCAGACTATAAAAGGTTTGGCTTTCCGCAATCTGGCTTCCGTTTACCGAAACGGCTCCGAATGCAATGATTTCATCTCCGTTGTAGGGAGAAAAGCCGGTTGTTTCCAGATCGAAAACAACCAGCTCCACCGTACTCAAAGGAATGTCATACAATGAATTTTTCCGTTGCTCCTTCATGATGGATCGAATGAAAGCCATCTGCTGGGCGCTCTGCACATCGAACATCGAGGTCAGAGCAGAAGTCAAACCGCCCGTTTTGTACAGATGCCACATCCTTCCGGCCGGCTTCATATCCTTCATTGAAGATCTCTCCTAACCTTTTTTCTATCTTTTTGAGAATTTGCTTTTCACGTACTTTTGCAAATCGATCCCGATCCGAAGGCAGTGCTTTAACTCCGTTATTCGTTCCTTAGTCAGTTGGTCCGCCGTCAGCTTCCCGCGGGTAGTGTAATGGCTGCCTTCCAATTGATAAGGCGTCATCGAACGAAGCTTCAGAGCGGTAGTCAGCGCCTCCAGCCAATCGTGCCCGATTTCTTCCTCCACGTGCCCCTTTGCCACCAGCTCCTGAATGCGCCGTTCGGTTGAGGAGCATTCCATTCCCGAGCTCAATGCCATCAGCCTAACTCCGTTCACAATCGGAATATAGGCCCCATATTTGATGTCCACACCCCCTGCATCCTCGCCGTAACGCTCTTTAATCAGCTGTCCGAATACCCCTATAGATACTTTATGGTGCAGTGTATTGCGAAGCATGTGCTCCAGCATACCGGAGTTTGAACCTATATATTCGATAATCTCGGCGAAGATGGTCTCACCCAAAGCGGACTCTCCATATATCGTTCGAATGTCGGCAGCGATGAGCAAATACCTCACATTCTCCCATTGCGGATCTTCCAGCCATCCTCGCAGCATTTGCTTGTATCCGCTCACTGATTTGCGCCACTTGTCATTGGTGCAGATGACGCCGCCGCTGCAAGGCGGATATCCGACCTCTTCCAAATTGACGGAAATCCGTCGTGCCAGCTCGGCAAAATAACCTTCCGCCTTGACGATGGCATCCTCATGATCCGGGTCGGCATAGACCAGTCCGTTATCCTGATCGCTCCACAGCGTTTGCTCCCCGCGTCCACCGCTGCCGAACAGCAAAAATGCGTAAGGAACCGGCGGTGCTTCACCAGTCTCGCGAGCCAGCTGCAGCTCGGATAACCGGATAGCCCGGCGGATGATGGTGTCATGCATTTCATTTGCTTCTCTATTCCAATCCAATGGATGGGCAAAAAGGAGATGCCGCTGAAACTCCTCATGCGCCTGATCCCGAAAAACCCTCAGCTCCTTTAGACTTTGAGCTTCGGCCGCTTCCTGTCGAATCATTTCCACTGAGAGACGTTCCATACCGACATCCCCTTCAACGATAAACTAAGTGCGTTAGGTTGGCTTTATGAACTCACTGTACCGGCTTGAGACGCCTTTTTCATCTGCTCAGGGTAGCCATACGTACCATGCTCAGACAAGTCAAGGCCGATGATTTCTTCTTCTTCGGTAACACGAAGACCGATGGTCGCTTTCAAGATCGACAAAATAATCCAGGAAAGAATGAGTACGAAGAAGAATGCGCTGAATACACCCATTGCCTGTACTCCCAATTGCTCAAAGCCACCGCCATAAAGCAGTCCCGGCTTACCTACGCCAACTTTCTCGACAAGCTCCGGCGTAGCGAAAATTCCGTTGGCCAGTGTTCCCCATACGCCGGCAATACCATGTACGGAGAAGGCGTAAATCGGATCGTCAATCCCTGCTTTGTCAAACCATTGTGCCGTAAAGAATGTAATCACGCCGGCAACCAAACCAATAATGATCGCATCTCTAACTGTAACGAAAGCGCAGGATGCGGTAATGGCAACCAATGCCGCAAGCACACCGTTCAGCATGCTAGGAATATCCGCCTTGCCAAAGTACATCCACGCTACGATAATTGCCGCAACACCGCCGGCTGCCGCCGCCAAATTTGTTGTCATAGCGATATATCCAAAGAATCCGTCACCCATTGCGCTTAAAGTGGAACCCGGATTGAAGCCGAACCAGCCGATCCAGAGAATAATGACACCAAGAACGGACAGGACCTGATTATGACCAGGAATCAAATTCGATGTTTTATCTTTATTGTATTTACCGATCCGAGGCTTAAGCATCAGCGTAGCTACAAGAGCTGCCGTTGCGCCTTGCAAGTGAACGACCGTGGAGCCCGCAAAATCCTGTTTACCGTGACCTGCCAACCAACCGCCGCCCCATACCCAGTGAGCAACGATCGGATAAATGACAACTACATAAAGTACACTAAAGATAAAGTATACCGATAATTTAGCGCGTTCGGCAAACCCGCCGAAGGCAATCGCCAGCGATACCCCTGCGAAAGCCAGCTGGAACAAAAACTTGATTCCGATCGGAACATCCGAGAAGGATAACGCTCCGAATGCCGCCGCTGCTTGTGCTTCCGAGCCGTCTACAAAGAATCCTGTCATTCCAATAAATCCGTTGCCGTCACCAAAGGCCAAGCCGAAGCCTAGTGCCCAGAAGGCGATGGCACAAATGCCGAAGGTAAGAATCGTTTTGCCTGCAACGTGACCCGCGTTTTTCATTCGGGTAGAGCCTGCTTCCAGCAAAGCAAATCCCGCCTGCATGAAGATAACCAGGATGGCTGCCAGCATGACCCAAACTGCATCAATAGCTCCTTGCAGCTGTGCCGGCGTAGCATCCTCGGCAAATGCCATTGTAGGAACCAAAACTGACATTAGGCCCGTGGAAAAAAGTAACTTCTTTAACATCATGACCACTTCCTTCTTAATGTTAGTTTTTATAACATCTTTTGAAATTCATAATGTCATTATATACACGAGGTTTTCATTTGGCAATAGGTTTTTTTCAAAAAAGCCTATAAAAAACGAAAGATAACCTTACATATAATGTTCATTATTCGGTTTTATACACTGCAGCAAGTTGAATATTCATAATATTCCAAACATATAATCATTCGTTAGACTATTTTGTTTTCTTTTCAGACGCTGGCTTCCCGTACAGCATAAAGTCCAAAGCATAACGTTTGACTGTATGGTTCGGATTCAGTATTATTAGTTCTATGGACCTTAAACATTCATTTTAATGAAGAAAACGGAGGGAGAATCCATGGGGATATGAAGCTTTACAAAATTGGTGAACTGGCGCATTTATCCAAGGTGAGTCCTAGAACAGTGGATTATTATACGAAGCTCGGATTGATCCAACCGGAGAAAAGATCGGACACCAATTACCGATTATACAGCGACGAAACCTTAACGCGGCTCAAACGTATTGAAAGTATGAAGAGGGAGAAGTATACCTTAGAGGAAATTAAGGCAACTCTGCAGCAGTGGAATAAGGTTAGCCATGATGAATTAGTGACAGATAAACTGACGTCGCTACAGTTATTACTACAGCAGCTGGAAAAAGAAGCGAAAGAGATTGGACCGCTGCTTGAGAAACTGAAGCCGTCCCAGTTGAAAACTCTTCACAAGTCACTGACACAGCCTACGGCTGCATGTATTGAAGCCTTGTTGTTGCTGTTGGGTAAAGGTCCCCTTTAAAAATAAATAGACAATGGAGGAATGAAGCTATGTTTTTTCACCCTTTAGATTACCTTATCATCGCTGCGTTCGGTCTTTCATTATGGGCGCAGTTTCGGGTCAAGGGAACATTCAATAAGTGGTCGGAGGTTCCGATTCATTCCGGAATGACCGGTTATGAAGCCGCCCGCCGGTTACTTGACGCCAACGGGCTATACGATGTTCCGGTTGAAGCTGTACCGGGAGCGCTGACAGACCATTACGATCCGATGGCTCGCGCCGTACGTTTGTCGGAGCCGGTGTACTATGAAAATTCCATCTCCGCCGTATCGGTTGCCTGTCACGAGGTTGGACACGCGATCCAGCATCAGCAGTCCTATCCGATGCTTGTGCTTCGCCACCGGATGTTCCCGATGGTGAATCTGACGTCGGGAGTCGCTCCATTATTAATCTTGGCCGGTCTTTTTTTCCAGCAGTTTAACTTCCTGCTTGGCGTCGGCATCATCTTCTTCTCCGCCGCAGTCGCTTTCCAGCTCGTGACGCTGCCGGTCGAATTCAACGCCAGCAACCGTGCGCGTGACCTGATGATTGCTGAAGGCTTTATCACTAACGACGAAGAACGCGGAGTGGCAAAGGTATTGAACGCAGCCGCCCTCACCTATGTGGCCGCGGCACTGATCTCCCTGCTGGAGCTTATTAAATACATTTCGATCTTTAACAGCCGTGAATAACAGCCCAATCGAGTAGGAGGGGGCGCCTAGCCCCCGACCTCTCACACCACCGTACATGCGGGTCCGCATACGGCGGTTCCAAAAGGTTAACAAAGCTCTAAATAACGAGAAAGCAAACTTCTCAGCCCTT
>NZ_JBVASZ010000062.1:0-12002 GCF_057814255.1 Paenibacillus sp. F024 | reverse complement strand
TCGTCGATACGCTTTTACGCACAGATTTCGCCATACGCAAGTATCCTAGCTACGCGGGGACTTGGCTCCTCCCGCGACCGGACTTTCACCGGCTAGAAGATGCGTGCTTAGCTGGGCACGCCAAACGGCAAAAGATGCCTGTCCCTTCTTTTTATTGGGGGACAGGCATCTTTTGATTTATTTAACCGACTTTGTCATATTCCTTCTTAGCTAGAAGCAGTCCTCCGGTTATACCTGTGTCGTCGCCTAATGCAGGTAAGCTTACATACTTATCTATCGGCGGGGTTTCCACATAATTGGCTATACGTTCGACCAGTTCTTTCTTCACCTTTGGGAGAAGCTGTCCGCTTTTCATGACACCACCGCCTAAAATAATGATGTCAGGGCTTAATACAACGGTATAGGCATATAGAGCTTGCGCCAAATAATGAGCCAAAAAGCTCCACACTTCATGATTCGGGTCGATCTCGTTGCCTTTTTGCTTCAATCTTGCTTCAATCGTTGGTCCTGCCGCCATCCCTTCTAAACAGTTATGGTGAAATGGACATAACCCTTGAAACTCATCCTTTGGGTGGGACTCGACCTTGATATGTCCCATTTCGGGATGGCTGAATCCCTCCAACATCTTCCCGTCGACGACCGCGCCGCCACCGATTCCCGTGCCAACGGTCAAATAAAGAACGCTTTTTAGTCCTGCGCCTGCTCCTTTCGTTGCTTCACTTAGAGCCGCTACATTGACATCGGTTGACCATCCGATAGGAATCTCATACCGACTTTTCATTGCACCAACAAAATTATAATTGGCCCATGACCGTTTCGGTGTATTCTTAATATAGCCGTAGGTTTGAGAATTCGGATTCACATCAATGGGACCAAAGGAACCGATCCCCATCGCTTTCAGATGATAGGAATCAAAAAATTCGAATACTTGGTTCATGGTCTCATCCGGTGTTGTAGTAGGAAACGTCACCCTTTTGACGATTTGACCGTCCTCATCTCCCACGGCACAGACAAACTTTGTTCCCCCTGCCTCGATCGAACCAAACAATATAACCCGCTCCTTGTATCACGTACTATTTAAGTATAGCTGCAAGACCTTGCTTGGAATCGATATTTTTCTCCATGGTATCCGCCTGTAATTCCCAATTGCCGAATTGTCCATAAGCCGAATAAATCGTTGACCCCGTCGGTAACTCCGGATGCTCGTTTTCACCATTCGTGCCCCAATTGACCCATCCGGAATCATTACGCTGCACGATTTGGTAACGGGCTACCACATTGCTCGTATACCATACCATGGCATAGCCAGTCTCTTCATTTAACTCGGCTGTTTTATTGGCGCTCATCGGGAAGATGGTTTGTTCCGGAGCGCTGTTTACATCGACAAATCGATCAAACAATACATTCTCATTTCTCTCACTTTGATGTACTTGTGTGTGAGACTCCGGAATAATGGTAGAGATATGGTGTTTGATTTCTTCCGCACTAAGAATTCCTTCTTTTACACAGAACAGCCTCCAGAAATAATCCCAGGAAACTTTATTAATATCCTCTCCGATATTATCTTTATATTTTTTGATGTTCGGATTACTTTGTTCATCGGCATGCTCGAGCAGCTCATGAACACCTTTAGACAAAATGTTGGCGTATAAATCGCCTTCTCTGTAATAAGTTCCGCCATAGGAAGCAAAGGTTGTAAAGACCCTATCCCCCTTGCCGCTCTCAAATTCATCGCCCACCGTAATTTTGTTTATGACAGGAATACCATCTACCGTGGTTGAAAAATCGTCTACATCATACTTTCTTCTAAACCATGGGGAATTATAGAAAAACTCCCACGTGATCGTGAATTTTTTTCCCTTCAGATTCTCATCCAACCCATCAGGCACGGTGCCTTTAAACAGATATCTGCAATACAACGGACCTTCCTCTTCAACGATACAATCTACCGTAGTATGCTCAGGAGGATTGATCAGCCCATTTTTCGGTGTGAAGAACGGTCCATAGAATCCGCCAATCGCATTGGAGTAGTCCTTAATCAGATTTTTCCCCTCCGCTTTGGCTTCAAAATATCGGATCCCCCATTTACCGTAAGAAGTTCCGTCAGCCGTTCCGGAGCAAAGCTCCAAAATGTAGTAACCGGTGTCTAATCTTCTAAACCCGTCGTCTTGGGTGACTTCCAGCTTCTCGATACCTTTAAACGCCTTCTCAACCGCAGCAGGCTTTTCATCCGCATACAGCCAGTAAGAGGTAACTAACTTATCCATATCCACTAGATATACAATCGAAGCCTCTTGAATATAGTCCCCTTCCACCCTGGCATCAATCAGCTGAAAAGGAATGGCATTGTCCGCATCGTCATATAAGACAAGACTATCCTTATGAACGTGACTATCCGTAAAATTCAATTTCGTGATGACAGGCTCCTTTTTCCTTGGCAGATGATCCGGGTTATTGAGCATAATCTGAAATTTATATTTGAAGCTTTGCTTATTGTTGTCCACAGATAAACCTCTTTTCATTTTGTATTCAATCTCTGGGCGGATTCGTCTTAATGTTTAGCGGCTTTAAAAGAAAAGCTCAGTTTTTTTCCTTTTTGAGCATCAACCAGGATGGCAACCAAAATAATTAAGCCTTTGACAACGAGCTGCCAGAAAGAGCTTACTCCCAGCAGGTTAAGACCGTTACTGATCACACCAATCACCATGGCGCCAAAAATGGTTCCGCTAATTCTGCCTCTGCCGCCGGCCATGGAAACTCCGCCTAATACACAGGCAGCAATAGCATCCATTTCATATCCTGCCCCTACAGAAGGCTGGCCGGAATACATTCTTGCGGAGAGGACGATTCCTGCAAAGGCTGCAAGCAAACCGGTAATCGTATAGACACCGATTTCTACCTTTTTAATGGGTACGCCGGAAAGACGTGCAGCTTCTCTATTCCCGCCAATCGCATAAACATAGGTTCCAAATTTCGTTTTAGTTAATAAGACGGAAAAGATAAAAATTAAGATAAACATATACAGGACCGGCAGCGGAACAAACCCAAAGAGCTGTCCTGTTCCAATCGAGGTATAAGCTTCATCTCTGATCCTTACGGATTGACCGCCGCTGTATAGATACGCAATCCCCTGCGCGATATTCATCGTAGCTAATGTAACAATAAAAGCAGGCAACTTAAATTGGGTTACTATACACCCGTTAACGAATCCGATAGCCGCACCGATTAAGAGACCGATTAAAATGGCCAGATAAACAGGCATTCCCGTGGTAACAATTAACCCTACCGTTAAGGTTCCTGACAAAGCAACGTTGGCCCCGACGGAAAGATCAATCCCTGCGAGAATAATAACCAGCGTCATCCCAAGAGCCAAAAAGACGTTAATCGAGATCTGTCTCAAAACAGTGATCAAATTGTCATGGGTTAAAAATACTGGTGAAGTGAATGATAACGTGATAAATAAAAGCAATAACACAGTAATAATCCCAATATTCCCTCTAATCACTGACATCATGGGGTTGTTTAATCTCTCCGCTTTCTGAGTCATGCTACATTATCCTCCTGTTGCATAGCGCATAATATTTTCTTGAGTTAGTTCGGAATGGGCTAACTGTGCGGTTAATTTTCCTTCTCGCATGACACAAACAGAATCACACATATTGATGATTTCAGGAAGCTCAGAGGAAACTAAAATAATAGCCAGCCCCTGTTTAGCAAGCTCGTTAATAATGGAATAAATTTCAGACTTTGCGCCTACGTCAACGCCTCTTGTCGGTTCATCAAGAATTAAGAGCTTCGGATTCGTAGCTAACCATTTAGCTAATACCACTTTTTGTTGATTTCCTCCGGATAAACTGGAAACTTCAGCATCAGGCGAAGCCGTTTTTATATTTAAACTCTTTATATAAGCGCTGATTAATGCGCTTCTTTTTTCCTCACTAACAATCAGTTTATTTTTCATAAGGTGTTTCAGCTCAGACAGCGTCATATTAAAACCAACGGAATTCATTAATACGAGGCCTTGATCCTTGCGATCCTCCGGAACCAGTGCAATCCCTTGTTCAATGGCATCACTGCAGCTTTTAATCTTCAGCTCTTCCCCATTCAGAGAAACAGATCCGTTATCATAACCATAAGCGCCAAATATAGCCAGCATGAGCTCGCTTCTTCCCGCACCCATCAGGCCGGAGAAGCCAAGGATTTCACCCTTGCGTACGGAAAAGCTAATATCTTCAAAAACATTCTGTTTTGACAAATGTTCGACTTTCAGCACAACCTCATCTTGACGGGAATAGGTTCTTGTATAAAAGCTTTTTAACTCTCTGCCTACCATCATCGCCACGAGCTCATCAGGACTGCTGTTTTTCGTAATCACGGTTCCAACATACGTTCCGTCTCTAATGATGGTAATGCGATCCGTTATGGTAAACAATTCTTCAAACTTATGCGAAATGTAAATCATACTCACGCCATTTTGTCTTAATCTTTCCATCGTTACAAAGAGATGTTTGACCTCTTCATCCGATAACGAGGACGTAGGTTCATCCATTACTAAAATTTTTACATTAAAAGAAATCGCCTTTACGATTTCTACTAACTGCTGGTGAGCTACCGATAACTCGCCGACTAAGGTGTTCACATCAAGGTTTAGTCCCAATTCCTTAACCATTTCTTGGGCTTGAGCGTTCATTTGCTTTCTATCGATCAATCCCAACTTCGTAACGGGCTCTCTTCCTAAAAAAATGTTCTCTGCAACGCTCAGATAGGGTACGAGAACGATTTCCTGGTGAATGACACCAATACCATGGGCTTGTGCATCGTGAACGCCTTTGATGTGTACCGCTTTTCCATTGATCAAAATTTCACCGCGATCGGGTTGATGAATCCCGCCCAAAACTTTGATTAACGTGGATTTGCCTGCACCATTCTCACCGAGCAAGGCGTGAATTTCTCCGGATTTAAGCTCGAAGTTGATTCCGTTTAAAGCATGTGTTTGTCCAAAGCTTTTAGCAATCGAACGCATTTCCAGGACGTTTTCAACCAATGATGTTCACCTCCGAAAGTTAAAAAATGTAGAATGCAAGATAAACCTGCATTCTACGAGAATGAAACTATACGAATTTAAAGGCTTTATCGTTGAATTACTGCCACTCGCCGGCTGTTTTTTCAGCCATTTCTTTGGTTACCACGTGAGAAGGCAGCAGCATTTCTTTCTCAATTTCTTTTCCTTCTAACAAATCAAGAGCGGCCTGGAAAGATTTTTCGGCGATTTGAATAGGTACCTGAGCCGCTACTGCTTTAAAGGATCCATCCACTATCGCAGCTTTTCCGTCTGGAGAAGCATCAATGGAGTACACGCTAATGTTTTTACCGCTTGCTTCTACAGCTGCAGCTGCACCAAGTGCGGAAGGGTCATTGATCGCAAAGATGGCCGCTAAATTAGGATTGGCCTGAATAATGTCTTCAGCGATTGGCAATGAAGCATCTAATGCGGCTTTACCGTCTTGCTGTGCAACAATTTTAAATTTCGATTTACTATTTCCTAGACCCTCCATGAAGCCGGCAACACGTTGAACACAGCTTTCATTGGAAGGGAAATCCAAAATCGCAATTTCTCCGCCGTTTGGAAAGTCTTTTACCATTTGCTCTCCCATCAATTTACCCGCCATGAAAGCATCGGTAGCAATTACACTCTTAACTAATTCCTGGTCATCCTTGATTACCGCTGTATCCACGTTAAATACCGGAATATTTTTAGCTTTTAATTGTTCTAATCCTTGACGAATTCCTGCAGAGTCAACCGGAATGACGAACACCGCATCAAATCCTTGGTTTGCAGCGTCAGACATTTGGTTCATTTGTTTGTTCAAGTCATAATCCGGATCCAACATGGTAAACTTTATGCCTTTTTCTTTAGCCAGTCTTTCGTATGTTTTTGTCATCGCTGTCTGGAACGTATTATTTTGCGTGTTTGGCAGGAAAGCAAAGCTTAACGTGCCGTCACCCTTTGAGGCATTGCCGGTATTTCCGGTATTTGCTTCGTTGTTAGCGCTGCCACATGCGGCAAGTGTTAAAGCCAAAACCGTCACTGAAAGTGCTTTAAAAAACTTCTTCATTCTTATAACCCCCTATGATTTAAATGAATTGCTTTTTTAGCTAAGAAAGCGTCCAGAAAGCAGCTGCTTACGCGTAAAAATGAAACAGACCATCCATGTTGAACCGCTTTCACGCTATTCATTACGTAAAATATAGCACAATAATGTTTTTTAAGTCAACGCTTTCAAGGAATTTTCATGAAATAAAGTGGTTGTATCCTATTTTTACGTAAATTTATTTAAAATAATGCTCTCAATCTCAGGCGGAGCCGGCTCAAGTGTTATATCCTTCCATGCTTTCAACAAATTTTTCGACTCCACCAGATACGGTTGTACGCCGATATATTTATAACCATCTTGTCCCAACAAAGCCTTTGCCGTCGCTAATCCAACCGCAATACCTTGCTGATAAGGCCTTTGAGTAGAAAGTCCCTTCACCATTTCTTCTCTAGCTAAATAAGTTGCAATTTCAATTTCCAAATCAAAGGTGAAGATCGATATATCTTCTCTTTTTAACTCCTTTAGTACTTTGATCGCTTCAAGTGACGGCCTGTCCCAGGATATATATAGTCCTTTAATTTCAGGATTGGCCTTCAGCATTTCTTTGCATATTTCATAAGTGTTTTCGATTTTATGGAAATACTGCTCATTCACAATTTCAATGTTTTTGAAATTCGTTGTAATGACCTCTTTCGCCACCGCATCGCGCAAATGAGTCCCATAAAACGGAGCGCCGTGACCAATAAAACCGATCTTGACGTCTTTCTCATTTTTAAAGTAGTTCCCTAAAAGCAAAGCTACATTTTGACCGCTTTCCCGTTCATTAACCGATACACAGGAGGCATACTGGTCTTTGTTCATTCCTTCGGGAATATTACTCATAAAAATGAGTTTGACTTGTTCCGAAATACTATGGAATTTCTTTGCCGTCACCTCATCATCGACAGGTATAGCAATGATCGCATCCGGCTGTTGAAGCCTTAAGCCTTCCAGCTGGTTGACTTGTAATATAGGATCAAAGTGTGCATTGGTAATGGAAAGAATCGATATTCCATACTTATCCAGGGTGTTGCGAATTCCATTCTCATACAGTCTTGCCCATGCCGTACCCCCATAGTGAAAGGAAATCGCAACCTTATAATTTCCCGCCTTCAATTGATCCGCCTCTGCTTGAGAAATCGTCAATTCTTCAGGGGAAATCGTTTTTTCTCCGAATGGCCCCTTACCTATAACTTGGGTCGACCGTTGTATAGAGAGCTCCATTGGAATCTTAATTTGTTCAGCCCCTTGGGAAAGGTTCTCCATTTGTTTAAGCAAAAGATTGACTTCTTGGATTCCTATTTCCTTTGTATCGTGCTTAAGCATGGTTAAAGGAGGGGTCACAATTTCAGACCACTCTTCATCGCCGAATCCAATGACCGACACATCCGTCGGACACTCCAGGCCTAATTTGTTCAACACCTTTAACAGATTTAATGTCATTCGATTACCGCTTGCTATAAAAGCTGTCGGCTTAATGCGGACCCATACGTCTTTAACCTTTTTTTCGATATCCTCATAGCTATTGTTGTCTGCGTCTAACACCAATTCGCCTCTAAATGGCAGCTTGTACGAATTCAGGGCGTCCTGGTAGCCTTTGATCTTGCTCTCCGATGAGGAAAACCGGCCTCTCTCAATAATTAAAGCGATCTCTTCATGCCCGGATCTCAACAAATGCATGGCCGCTTGATAAATTCCGCCTTCACCATCGGAAAGTACAGAGCCAGCCTCTTTATTTTTAACCGTTCTGTCTAAAAAGACGAAAGGAATACGATGCTGCACTAATTTATCAAACTGCTTGCCATCCGTACTTACAGGGACAATAATGGCCCCGGCAATCCGCTTATTAAAAACGATATTCGTAATGATATCTTTTTCCTGAGCGACCTTGTCATGATGAAAATAAACAACCGGATTATACCCTTTTTCAATTAAATAATCAGAAATCGCAGAAACCAATTTCGCATACAAAGTACCGCATAAATCAGGTACGACGATTGCGATTTCGGAGCTTTTGCCGATTTTTAGCTTGCTGCTTTTATTTTTTAACTTTTTATCATAGCCGGTCCTTTTAATGATCTCCTCTACTCTTTCAACAAGTTCCGGACTTACATACCTTGATTTATTTATTACGTGGGAAACCGTAGCAATCGAAACCCCAGCTTCTTTAGCGATCTCGTTGATCGTAGCCATCAAATCACAACTCCCGATATGTTTTACGTAAATTTTTAAAGATTGTATCACTTTTCTATAATAGGGTCAATGAATTACCGTCTTGAAGGGGCTTACATCTTTAAACCAAATCCATCAGCTTCTTAAGTTTACGTAAATATATTCGACCAGAGAGGAACAAGCTCCTCCTTTGAATACTCTCTCCCCAAGGCCGCCTTCCGCCGCGGCAAACATAAATCCCTACCGACGGCTATCGGCAGGGATTGGGGGAAATACGTCGTGATATTTTTCATTTAGCCGTTATTTATGGTAATCGTTCCCCGTATCATTCTAACAGACAAAAAAGCTGCCCCAATCGTTTTAGGATTGAACTTGATTACAGCGACTCAAAATGGCTTATCAACGCCAATGCCTCTTCATGATCCGGTTCAATTTCTAATAATTTTCGTATGTATTTACATGCATCTTCGACCATCTCTAGCTCGAAGCAACAAATGGCTAGACAATAAAATACGGTTGATGCGACTTCATCTTGGTCTTGATGTACCGATATTTCCAAATACCGTTTGGAATGTTCATACATATCCATCTCAAACAGTAACAATCCAGCATCGAGCGCTAGATCATAACGCTGCTCCATGACATAGTAAGATGACCACATCAGCTGTATACCTCTCAACAAGTCCTGCTTTTCTTCATCATTTGCATCCGGCAACAAATTGGAGATCTGACTCGTGTTTTGAATGAAAAATTCCGCGTCATATCCACCCAAACGCCAAAAACTTAATATTTGCTGTAATCCCATGCTATCTTGGTTGCGATCTACCCATCCCTTCAAACTAAAAAATTCGTCCGGACCAAAGCGTTCAATACACCGACGATAGGCTAACCTCATATTTGGATAATCCATGGGTTTATCCAAATTGAGAATACAGCCAACATTTATGTTTTTATAATGATGTGGGGGGAATAAAGCCGCGGCTCCTCTTTGTTCAAAGACATGCTGAATCGCATGGTAGTTTGCCGTTAAAGAAAAACTACCGTGCAGGACCAGCTCCGGCGGGTCTGCAAATTTCCAGTTATCCAGCAAGTGATCTCCTTTGTCTGCTGTTATCAATAGGAATCCCGCCCGAGATAACAGATTCAAACGCTCTAAACAATTGATTCCAGTAGTAGGAAATAAAATATGCGAGTCTTCTAGTTGTTCCTGATAAATGGAAATGACATCACGGTAAGGATAGGTTTCTTGTTCGTACTCAGGCGCCCGTCGATACTCATAGCGTAAAGTGATTTGTTCTAACCATTCTGATGGTTTAAGTGAATCATGATGTTCGGGATATTCGACATAAACATCTGCTTCATGAATTTGCCCATCACCAACATAAATCAAATCTTGTGGAATGCTATCAAAAAAGTAGTTGGCAACAAGGATTAACGGTTGTTGTAAAGCTCCTTCACTAAGGGTTGTGCCTGATACAACCAGGTTCAATGCTGTATCATGGACAGCATCAAATCGCGCAAAATCCAGTAATCCCTCAGTAATAAAAGATTGTAAAGCGGGATGTTCCTTCCAAGCCATAACATTGTTCATTGCCAAATCTGTCATGATATATCGGAACGAAGGCAGTGATATCCCCGCATAGTCTCTCAACTGACACAACTCATGCAGCACGTGGTAAGCAAGACGTCCCGCTCCTGCTCCAAGCTCCACAATGAAAACCGGCTCTGAACGATATTCCTTATTGGCCCGATCTTGAAGAAGCCCAAAGATCATTTCTGCATATGCAGTAGCGATCATCGGATTGCTCGTTATATATTGGGGAACTTGGTCATTGTTCCAAGCCTTCGTTCCTGCTTCTTCATAATATTTTCGCTGGATATTCCATATAGGCGCTTCACTGAAGCGGTAACGTTTTTTATGATTACCTGTCATTTAAACAATCCTGCTCTCTGGTAGTTATTCAATCACATCTATCTTACATTAATAAGCCACTTTTTTATACGTATTGCTTTTCTGTTACCATTGCCGCCAGCTGCAATAATGGCTGCTTCCTTAGTGGATTCGCTGATTGAGGCGTCCCCCCGCCTTTCCACAATATACTACTCACCGCTAATCAGTAAGTCCCCTTCAGAAAACTGGAGGGGACCTGCAAATGGCTTATACAATAAATTATCGTTGATATTAGATCCTGGTATTCGTTTGTCCTAAATTAAACCCTCTAAGGATGCCGTCAAGAACAGCATTGACTTCATCAAATTTGAATTCGTTCATCAAGGAACTCATGCGCTCAAATACATGGTCTGCATCCGACCAATCCTCTATATCCACACTTCTAGTCCTCAATTTTGTAAATCGGGCGTTCATATTCGTTAAAGCACTTGCCCTCATTTTAAATAAATTGTCTGCATCACTTTGAACTATATGATTTAGTAGATTCATCCTAAGCTGTCCATCCTGAATTGGCCCAACCTCAAGGATCAAGAATAGTCTTTCTTCCTGTGCCGCAAAGAAATATGAGAAAGGATAGGGTGATTTCCATGAGCCAATGATCTCCGGCATGTAACCTCTAATTGATTCAGGAATAAACCAATGCTCCTTATCACTCAAATGGAAGCCAGGGTGAACAGAATGGTCAATAATTGAAATGTTACCCTTTAATATGTCTACCGCCTGACTTAATGTAGATGTCGAAACAGCACCGTATTTAACAATTGCGTCAATCGCTTCTCTATGATGTTTGTATATCTCACGGCACAAATTAATCAACTGCTCATCCTGCATGGTTAATACCTCCAGAGTCTTGGCATAATACGAAATGAAGTCAAATATTTTCTCGTTCATCTTATCTTGGTTTGATTCTAAAATTGCTTTCAAAATTGCCAAAATACCGATATGACTGAAGCTATAATATTCTGAATGAGGTGCCTCTTCCCCATTTAATGTAAGGAATACGGGAATGACGTGCTGAATTGATGGATATGCAGACCTAATGATGTTTAGATATTTTTGTAGTTGGTGATCTCCTAAGCCTGCATTCACCTTGTTCTCAATGAAGAGAATAAAATTACTCTTTTTTGAAACAACCAGAATATCAATGTTCCTCCACTCTCGAAGGATATCTGCATCATGAAAATTCCCTAAAAGTATATCGGTTATTTGCAAGCTATGGTTCTTCGTAAGTACATCGCCGCAAAGTATTTCGGCACACAGTTTTTTAAGAACCAAATCCCCCAAAGAGTGATTCTCATTAGGATCAAGCAACCACGCCAATAAATTAGAGTGTCTAATCTCAAATTGATCGACTTTAAGTACTTTAAACGGGTTAAAATCATTTAGCTTTGAATCAAGTCGGTCTAGAAGTTGATTGTTTGCAACGAACCTCGTTATTTTCTGATACAGCTCCTGATTTGTTTCGTCACTCATATATTAACCCCTCTTCATCACATCATTGGCAGCTAGTCGAATTTGTCCACCTTTAAAAATTCGATATTGCGTAAATTTATCCTTCAAATTCCAATTTGAATCGGAATGTTAATTCTATTAATCCGATGTCTGAACCAGCCTCTTAAATAGGGCTTGCTGAACGAATCAAAAGTCCGACAGCCACAAGGGTTTAGGACCTCTTTTGTCGAATTCAAGTGCAAGGAAAACAGGGACTTACCCGCGAAAAACCTTGCACATGGAGGCGTCCGAAT
>NZ_JBVASZ010000061.1:0-12975 GCF_057814255.1 Paenibacillus sp. F024 | reverse complement strand
TTTCGTCGATACGCTTTTACGCACAGATTTCGCCATACGCAAGTATCCTAGCTACGCGGGGACTTGGCTCCTCCCGCGACCGGACTTTCACCGGCTAGAAGATGCGTGCTTAGCTGGGCACGCAAAATGAAAAAGGAGCTTCCTGAAAGCAAGCTCCTCTCCCCCTGTTACTTCCTTATTATACTCCGTTTAGCCGGAACAGCTTTAATACGAATCCGGTATACTCCGCTGTTCTTCATCCGCAATACTCTGAACATCTTCGGCAGTGATGCTCAGATAGCGATAACCGTCGGCCTCCCGTCTTCTGAGCGCTCTTTGTTTGAAATATTTGGGGCTTGCCTCACCGGCATCCTCATCATAGAAGAGCAGAATTCCATCGGATTTTCGGAGCAGCAGGTCGTCTCTGGCCTTTAACTGCCACACGCCGTTATACGGCTGCTTACTCACCGTACCGTAATAATCGACGTCTTTGAGAATGTCCCGGTAATAGTTCTGTTTATCCTCTTTCCACTTTTCCTCTGGATTGAGATACGCCGTGATAATGGATAGCTTTATATGCGGATAACTTTTTTTCAGTCCGATCACGACTTCGCAGGCCCACAAATCGACGCCGTACTGTCCTGGAGTAATCACCCATTCCAATCCCTCATCGATTAAAGGAGCAAGCTTGGCCTCAATCGCTTTTTTAATATAGGCAATGCCTTTATGCTTCTGATCGAAAATGCTGAGTTCATGCGCACGGTAGCCCGTTACGAGTAGGCTTTTCATCAGCGGTTTCCAGGCCCTTTATTCCTCGACATAAGGAATCGTCAATGGACCTAAAGGCAGAACAGCCACCGTCATGTTCGGTCCGTATTTTTGCTTAAGCTCTTCAAGCGTCTGCTCGATATCGCTCGTCGGTTTAAACATCGCTTTGCGGACTTCTTCTTCCGGCAGCGTGGAATACACATAAACATCGGCCCATACCTGGATGACGGCTTGCTTTTGCACCTGCCACTGATCGAACATTTGGAAGCTGCCGTCGTTAATCATATCTAAAATTTCTTGCGGCGTTTTACGCATCTGCAGGATAGCCGCATAATTTCCGTGGTTAGGCAGCCCATCCCGACATTCGGAAGCGGATATAATTGTACCGCCTTCTTTAACGATTTTATGCGCCGCGCTCATCCCTTTGACGGCTTGGTACAAGTTTTGATCCAGAGGGTAGCCTGAGTTCGATGTAATAACAACATCAAACCGCTCGTCGCAGCGAATCATCGCATGCTCTTTGGCGAAGGCACAACCCTGATCATGGGCCTCGAAAAGCTCACCCGCAAATACATTCGTAATCGCTTTCTCGCCGTTCAGTGTAACATTGAGCATAAAATGAGGCTTGCACAGGCGGTTGACTTCTCTGGTCATATCCTGCAGCGGGTTATTCACCATATTCCCCCATGTCGCTAACGGGTCGCCGATCATTCTGGCATTGTGAAAGGTTTGAATGGTCTCAATCCCGGCAATGCCCGGCATAATTCCTTTGGGTCCGCCCGAGAAGCCGGCGAAGAAGTGAGGTTCGATAAAACCCGTTACAATACGGAAATCCGCCTCGACATAATCTTTATTCAGGTATACATCGCAACCGAATTCACTTCTTCCCACGTTGACTAGCGTTTCTTTATCATGACAATGATTGTTCACAATACGGATATTGTCTACAATCCACTCGCCCAGCATCTGCACAAACTCTTCTCTTGTTTGATCCCGGTGGGTACCTGTCCCGTTAATAATTACAAAATTTTGATGGGGGACATGCGACAACTCCTCAATCAGCCAAGGAACCAGCTTGTGATTCGGAGTCGGACGGGTGATATCGCTAATAACAATCGCTACCGTATCCGTCTCTTTAACCATTTCCCTAAGGGGCGGTGTGCCAATCGGATTCCTCAATGCATCTTTAACGGCCTTCTCTTCGTCTTCCAATCCACCCATATGTTGAGGTTCTACGATCACCGAATGGTCCGGCACCTCAATCGTTAAACCTTCGTTTCCATACAAAAGAGTAGTTTTCATCACATTTTTCCTCGCTTCCCAACGTAGTTCTCTTTTTATTTTAACAGGATACAACAGGATAAGAAAAGTTTCATATCAAAAGACCTGCAATCTGCCCAATCAGCCTATGAAAATACCCCTTGGTTCCCCAAGGGGTATTAAAAATCCAAAAAGATTACGCTTCGTCAAGACGTCCGTCGATCCCTTTGCTTTTTTGGTATTTATCCCATAAAATAACCGCGATTGGACAGAATAAAGCAGTCGAAATCGTGGCGATGGATATTTGAGCTGTAGCAATCGGGACAATGTCCGCATAGGCTTTAGCCATTTCAGGGCTCATCGCACCCGATGATGCGGATACGGCAGCTGCGGCAGCGATTGCGGCCGGCGTTCCTGCGGCATTACCAGCCGTACTTGCCTCAGCCCAGCCGGCGATTGTGCTTTTCTCCCGGAATATTTTCAACACGATAACCATACCTAAACCAGTCAATACGGTTGTCATAAGTCCCAAAAGTACTCCTGCACCAACAACTTCCGGATTAAAGAAGTTCATCAAGTTCATTCCCGCACCTAACGCAAAAGCGAAAAACGGTACCGGCAAGGTTTCACCAGGCTTCAAGAATTCACGAATATCCGGGTCGAGGTTACCAATAATCATACCGATTGCTATCGGCAGCAATACCGCGATAAAAGCAATCACAGGGAAGCTGGCTCCCATCAAACCAAGTGCCATCAAGGTAAAGAACGGACCATCGTTAAGGGAAAGAACAGACACGGCTCCGACATCAGAACGGTTACCGTATTGTCCGGTCAAAGCGACATACATGCCCCCATTACCGTTCGTCATAGCTCCGATAATCGCTACCGTTGAAAGCCCTAACAATCCAGTCATAGGATCAAAGAATGTACCCAATAGAAAACCGACAATGACACCGACTGCGTACTTCGTACCAGTTAAAATAATACCTTTTTTAAGAGATCTTCCACCGACTTTGAGATTCATCTGGCTGCCTGCACAAAATAAGAACAATGCAATAAGCGTTAAAGCTCCTGTTTTAAACAGCGCTTCCGCGAAGCCTCCGATTCTCATAAACTCATAGTTTCCGTTGGCAGTGGGAGCTACACCCAGTGCTTTAAGACCCTCCATAACAATTGGAATGTGCATTTGATCAATAGTGTTCAGCAAAGCTCCGAATAACAGCGGGACCACCATAAGTCCCCCTGGAACCTTCTCGATCGTCTTTTTAATTTGCATAATGATTCCCTCCAGTTTAGTAAAAGATGCTTGAAAAAAAACGTTCTGAATGAGGTGATCGCGTTTACATTACAATCAGGAAGTTTCAGGCCATCTAAAGCAGGAATCCACCCTATTTGTAATATTTTTAAACACAATACAGCTCATCGAAAGAAAGAAACCCTCTTTTCATTTCGGATTATACTACTAAATCCACAATAAATACCAGTAAATTAGTTAAATAGTTTAAAAATACAACAATTCTAAATAACGAATACCTTTACCTTATAATGATAGCGCTTCCGAATGATTTAATTATATGACACATCAAAGAATAAATAAATCAGATTTCATTTCCAGGGAAAATGATTTCATGAAAAAAGGACTGCTTAGGTAGCAGTCCCATTCAATCCATATATCCGCCTGCAGTCTTCTTCATTAATTTCCTGAACCTTTGTCCACATCCCATTCCGCATTTCATAATCCGTTCGAGCCTCATTCATTATACGGATTTGGGAACCTTCCATCGCGTCCTTGGGAGCATCCTCCAGGCTTGTAAACCAGTTAGGCTCAAGCTTGAATATCGCCGTCTCTTTCCACCAGGTCCAAACCCGCTGCCAACGTTCATAGGTATGAACATCCATGGTTCCACAACCTCCTGCGAAAAATGCTGCTCTTCATCCTTCTCAACAAAGAAGAATTTACTTCTTTGCAGCCTTTGCTGCCTGAAGCTCTTGCAAAAGCTGCATTCCGTTCGGAGTTTCCTTCAAAATCGCATCGTTTGCTTTTACTGATTCCTGTTTCAAGCCGGACACATCGGTTTCGACGATGGTTACGCCTTTCTCCTTGATCTGCTTAAGAGATTCCTCATAATCTTTTTTGTAATCCACAATGTTAAATGCCAATGCTTCTTTAGCCGCTTCTCTGATGACCTTTTGTTGATTCGGGCTCAATTTGTCAAACTGGATCTTGGACATACCCAAAAAAATCGGCAAATAATGAATCTTGGTCATGTTATAATACTTGGACACCTCAAAAAATTTGTCCTTAATAAATTGATCGGGTGAGGTATCTGCACCATCGACTACTCCTTGCTGCAAGGCTAAATAAATTTCCGAATATGCCATCGGTGTCGGTTGTGTGCCGAGAGCCTCAAATGCTTTGATGTGACCTGGAGCCTGCAAAATTCTCAGCTTCATTCCTTTTAAATCGGCGGCCGTGTTGATAGGTTTATTCGTGAACACGTTACGTTCCAATGAGCTCAGATACCCCAATCCGACAACACCGTGCTGCTCCAGCATATCCAGATATTTTTGACCTACCGGACCGGCCAAGACCTGATTCGATTGCTCCAGACTATCAAATAAATAGGGCAGATCGAACATTTGGAATTCGGCTACAATATTTGTGACATTCCCTGTATTTGAAATTGCCAAAGATTGAGTGCCGGTACGTACAGACTGAAGCATCTTCACATCCCCGCCGAGTTGGGACGCAGGAAATACAGTAATCTTGATGGACCCGTTCGACTTTTGAGAGGCGAGCTCAGCCAGCTTGGCAGCCATCCTCGCATGTGCGCTATCCGCAGCTTGAGAAAAGCCAATATTCAGCTCGACGGTCTGTTCAGGAGCTGCAGACCCTCCTGTTCCTGAAGATGGGGCATTGTCGGCAGCTTGCGTACTTTTTGCCGTCCCTGCATTACCGCTGCATGCGGTCAACATCATCCCGAACGCCATGATTGCTGCCAACCCAGCCGTGAATACGTTTTTCTTCATGGATACAACCTCCCAGGTTATCAATTATTCACATCAGGCACGCACAACATTTTTAGCTTTGTTTCAAATCAGTACCCGCCGGGAAACATCTCATGCCAGTTTTTATGATCCGAATGTCCCTCTTTATCAAACTTGGCCATATAGCTTTGTCTTTTGGCTACCGTAAGGTCAGCCGCCTCTAAAGCCTTCCGGTGATCTCCTCCATGAATTTCTTCAATAATCCAGCGCTGCCCATAGCTTGCGTGAACGACTTCATCCGCCCAGTCGAAATCTTGAAAGGTCGTCATCAAAGGATCCTTCGCAACATCCCGGCAAAATTCCCACTCCTCCCTTTTACCCGGAGGATATTTCATCGCCGCTTTCTCAATTGCTATCGTCAAGTGCGTATAAGCCTCGTCGTCCTCAAATGCGTTGCTGGTCATATCATACCAACCGGTCCAATTCGGCACCGAGTAGATATCATAACCGTGACTGCGCAGCGCTGCTTGGCCGAACCAGGAATGCCTGACCTCGTCCCATAAATGTCTGGCAGTGTCATAATAAAATGCCCAAGGTTTGCCCTTCGTCGTAAAATGAACGTAGGCAACGGCTTCCGCAGGAGACATTTCGAAAAAGCGGGTATACATCATCATCTTGAATCGATCTGCATCCGAATCCGTAAACGGAATTCCCTTTAATTTAATGACCTCGGGCTTGAACCTTTCATCCCTGACGCTGGTTTTCGGTAATGCGAATGGCTTGGAAGCAATCCTAAGCGAGGGATCCAGTGCTTTACGCTCTCCTGTTCCGTTGATCCCCCCGGCAGCATCCAGAAGAGCACGGATGTAGGTTTTCCACTGTTCCGTTTTGTTCCGCTCTTCCGGACTTGCGGCGGACAGCAATTCATTCAAGGCAGATCGTCCATAATGAATCTGTTCTTCCCGATCAAGGATTTGATGGCGCAGTAAATAAATCGTTGGTTCATCGACAATCGGCTGGGCAACTTGCAAGTACTGTTGAATCGCTGCCATCTGCTCAGGCTTGATGACTTCAAACAAGGCGGCAAGCAGATCCAATGCCGTTTCGGAATCGAGAATACGATTAGTCACCTCACGAAGATCCTCATCTGGACATTTTTCAAAGCTGACGGTACTCATCCTAAGCTGCTTGCACCTCGAACGAAGTTGGTCATAATGCAATGCATCCTGCCATATCATTCTTCCAAGCGCGCCTTTCAGCTCATATTCAGGCCGGGCAATCATATGACCGGCTTCAATTCGCATCAACTCCCGATCGATGAACGCAATCCATTGCAGTCTTTTGGCTGATTCCTCAACGGAAATCCCCACTCGATCCCAATTCTCGATATTCATGAACGGATGCATATCGACACCAGCCTTTACTTAATTTTCATTACTTCCATCGTTATGATCCAGAATCATCACAGACTCAATCACCCTTACTGGGCCAATCCTAATCTTAATATCAGGAAAAGATTGCGCTTACATTTCATCCAAGAGAAGATAAGAGCCTCTTTAAAGAATGGCTCTTGTAGAATGTCCAATTTTCAGCAAAGGAAGAACTGGGGTAGGTTTATTAAGCGTTTCTTGTCCGTTAATCAATTTCATGAGAGCATTGGCAATGGTTTCGCCCATTTCATACAGAGGCAATTCCATTGTTGTTAAACGGGGATTCACTAGCCGGGATATGGGAACCCCGTCAAATCCGATAACAGACACGTCCTTTGGGACTTCGAGACCTAGCTCCGTGCATGATTGAATGACTTTTGCGGCCGTCATGTCGTTGTATGCCAAGATCGCTGTTGCATTCCTCTTCATCAGCACCTGTGCGTGTTCATGGATCTGATCATTTCTGGAATCAACCTGTATAATCAAATCTTCGTCTATAGGGATTCCACATTCCTCTAGCGCCTGTTTATATCCTGCTAGACGCTTAAAGCTGCTGTCCGCATGTGGAGGACCAACCAGGATACCGATTTTTCTATGACCGATATCCAGCAAATATTTGGCTGCTGTATATTCGCCGGCTTGAGCATCGACGAGAATGCTGTAAACCCCATCCATTTGCTCCATCTCACGATTTAGCAGCACGACGGGCCACTCATCGGGAATCAGCTTACGCAAATTCACCTCATCCAGACGAGGGCTGCAGAGGATGATGCCATCGACATTATAATTTTGGGCCAGTTGGATACAGGAGACTTCCCGGGAAATGTCTTCATCCGTTGAAAATAAAAGAACGTTAATCTGACTGGCTCGAACGGTTCTTTCAATCCCTCGGATAATTTCGGAGAAAAAAGGGTTGGTAATATCGGGAATTAACAGCGCGATGGTGTTTGTTCTTCGGGTAACCATACTTCGTGCCTGAATACTAGGCTGGTAATCAAGCTCTTCTATAATGCGGAGTACGCGTTTCCGGGTTGAGTCATTGACATCTCCCTTATTATTCAAAACACGGGATATGGTTTGGCGGGATACTCCTGCTTTTTCAGCTACATCATTAATGGTGATCCGACGGCTCAAGCTACCACCTCTTATTTATTGTGAACGTTCACGGTTAGATTTCATTCCTAAAGTACCACCTGATGCTATCAAAAGTCAACCATATTTTTGTAAGCCAAGACCCTTTATTGAAATTATTTTTTATTTTTTCAGAAATTTTAAATTTATATTGACTTATTCTCAGATATTGTCATATATTTTGTACGTGAACGTTCACGGTGAATTTCACAAACGAATCTTATCCAATGGAGGAATGAACAATGGCACTGGAAGTTGTCACAACAGAATTCCAACGTCGTGTGGATCGGACCCGAGCAAAAATGAAAGAAGCCGGCTTGGATGCCCTCTTTATTTATAGCGATGAGTATCATCCCGGTTATTCGATGTATTATACAAACCATAGAACGATTAACTGTATTGAGGAGTCCGCCCACGCCCTTTTCTTTCCACTGGAAGGTGAAATTCATGCTTTTCTCGGCAATTTAAACCGTTTTGCAGCCAAACGTTTTTCCTGGGTAAAGAATGCGCACAATATCTATGAAATGAGAACCGAACTGCCGAAGCTGGTTGAAAGCCTTGGCTATCCGGTCAAAAAAATCGGCGTTGTAGGGGAAGAATTGTTTCCGATTTCATTGTACCGCGAAATGGAAAAAGGATTTGAGGGTATCACGATCGTAGAAGCATCTGACGTTGTTATAAAAGAAAGACTATATAAAAGCAAAAATGAGTTGGATCTTATCCGTGCCGCCGGTAAATTAGCTGATGACAGCATACGCGCCGCATTAGATCAGGTTGAAACCGGAAAAACCGAAATTGAGCTTTCGGCTATCGGTGAATATGTTACCCGCTCACGCGGGGGTGATATCGGTTCTGCTTATCTGGTCGTTTCCGGTCCGCATACCGATCTTCCTACTTGGCGCCCGATGGAGCGTAAAATTGAACGCGGAGATTATGTATGGTTTGATTTTAACCCTTCTGTTCTGGGGTATTGCTCGGATACCGGGATGACGATTGCTATGGATGGAGCCAGCGAGGAACAGATCAGAATTATGAATTTTGCCTATGAAACCAACCGGAGGATGGTCGATTTTATCAAGCCCGGGATGAAAGGCAGCGAGCTGTTCAAAGAAACCCTTAGATTGACCGAGGAAGCTCAATTATCGCAATACTTCATCCCGTACACAAAAGGCATGCGTGCCATTGGCCACGGTGTAGGACTGGAAGTGGTTGAATTTCCGGATTTAGGGCCTACCAGCGAATTTCGTTTTGAGCCGGGCATGGTATTTGGAATCAAGTTTGATTTGCATGGCTTTCCATTCGGAGGAGTACGTGTAGAACCAACGGTTATTATTACTGAACATGGTGCAGAACCCGTTAACGATCTTCTGGGTCTGCGCAAACATTTCGAGAATCGACGCAAAGGATAACTAAGAGATGCTGCCAGTATAATGATTTTCTTTTTTATAAGACCACCTGAATAAATCCACATCGGCTGCGGTATTTGCTCCATAGTTACCCGGCGGAGGATCTGAGCAGGGGGGGATATACGTCATTAAACTGTTAGTTGAATATACAATAATAAAGCAAAGAGCAGTACTTAACAACAAGTACAGCTCTTTGCTTTACATTTTCAGACTATGCTTTTAATGTTTAGAGACTTAAACCGTAGTAATCGTTAATTAAGGTCGAAACGATCTGCATTCATTATCTTTACCCAGGCAGCAATAAAGTCACGCACAAACTTCTCTTTGTTATCGTCTTGAGCATAAACTTCTGCAATGGCACGCAGAACAGAGTTTGAACCGAACACGAGATCAACTGTAGTCGCTGTGCGCAAGACTTCACCTGTCTTGCGGTCGCGTCCTTCGTATACGCCTCCGTCTACTGGCTTCCACTGTATTCCCATGTCAAGCAAGTTAACAAAGAAGTCGTTCGTGAGTGTGCCTACACGATCGGTGAATACGCCATGTTTTGTGCCGCCGAAGTTCGTACCTAAAACACGCATGCCGCCAACAAGTGCAGTCATTTCCGGTGCAGAAAGGTTTAGCAGCTGTGCCTTGTCTACCAGGAGCTCTGCTGGACTTACACTATAGTGCTTCTTCTGGTAGTTGCGGAAACCATCAGCGACCGGCTCTAGCACTGCAAAGCCTTCTACATCGGTTTGCTCTTGAGTTGCATCCCCGCGTCCGGGAGCAAAAGGAACGGTTACATTAAAGCCCGCATCTCGTGCAGCTTTTTCTACTGCGGCACTACCGCCTAGTACAATCAAATCAGCCAAGCTGACTTTCTTTTCCAGATCATCTTGAATGGCTTCCAGTATAGTAAGTACTTTTGTAAGTTGTTGTGGCTGATTTACTTCCCAGTCCTTCTGTGGAACAAGACGGATGCGGGCACCATTCGCGCCGCCACGCATATCAGAGCCACGGAAGGTACTAGCCGAAGCCCAAGCCGTTGTTACCAGTTCGCTGACGGTAAGTCCGGAGTCCAGGATCTTTGTTTTCAGATCTTCTACTTCTGCATCTGTTAATTCATAATCAACAGCTGGTACAGGATCTTGCCAGATCAGAACTTCTTCAGGAACTTCCGGGCCTAGATATCTTGAACGAGGCCCCATGTCACGGTGTAAAAGTTTGAACCACGCACGGGCAAATACATCTGCAAACTCTTCTGGATTCTCATGGAAACGGCGAGATATCTTTTCGTATTCTGGATCCACACGCAATGCCATATCCGCGGTGGTCATCATCGTTTTAACACGAATGGACGAATCTTCTGCGTCCGGTGCAAGATGCTCCTCAGCAGGATTTACAGGAGCCCACTGATGTGCGCCTGCAGGGCTCTTCGTAAGCTCCCATTCATATCCAAACAGTAGATCAAAGAAACCATTATCCCACTGTGTCGGATTCGGAGTCCAAGCACCTTCAATACCGCTGGTGATGGTATCACGACCTTTGCCGGAGCCGTGCGTGCTCAGCCAACCTAAACCTTGTGCTTCAATAGGAGCACCTTCCGGCTCTTGACCGACAAGCGCAGCATCTCCAGCACCGTGTGACTTTCCAAACGTATGTCCGCCGGCCACGAGTGCGACGGTTTCTTCATCGTTCATTCCCATCCGTTTGAAGGTTTCGCGGATGTCGCGAGCACTTGCAAGCGGATCTGGATTGCCGTTCGGACCTTCTGGATTCACATAGATCAGACCCATCTGAACGGCGGCAAGCGGATTCTCAAGCTCGCGATCGCCTGTGTAACGCTTATCCCCCAGCCATTCCGTTTCAACACCCCAGTAAATGTCTTCTTCTGGATGCCAAACGTCCGCCCGTCCGCCACCAAAACCAAATGTCTTGCCGCCCATGGATTCAATAGCAACATTACCTGTTAGAACGATCAAGTCGGCCCAAGAGATCTTGTTGCCATACTTTTGCTTAATCGGCCACAGAAGTCGACGGGCTTTATCGAGGTTGCCGTTGTCAGGCCAGCTGTTAAGGGGAGCAAAACGCTGTGTGCCGGATCCAGCACCACCGCGGCCGTCACCCGTACGGTAAGTGCCTGCGGAGTGCCAAGCCATACGTATAAAAAATGGACCATAATGACCGTAGTCTGCTGGCCACCAATCTTGACTGTTGGTCATTAGATCGCGAAGATCCTGCTTAAGAGCTTGGTAGTCTAACTTTTTGAACTCCTCTGCATAATCAAAATCTTCGCCCATAGGGTTCGATTTTCGGTCATGTTGATGCAGAATGTTTAAGTTCAACTGATTTGGCCACCAGTCCCTGTTTGACGTACCACTAGATTTGTGACTAGTAGCGCTGCCGTGCATTACCGGGCACTTCCCAGCGTTAGCAGTAACCATAGAGTCCATTTTTACCACTCCGTTCAGTTTAAATTAAGTTGCAAATAATAATTGCTATAATCTAACTTTATTACTATTTACTACTTAAATCAACTTCAAATTTTGCATGTTATTTTTTACGCTGTTTTCTTAAGGATTTACGGATGTTAACAGTTGATGTCATGTCCATGTCCTGTCAACGGCCCACGTCCTGGGTGCCTAATAAATCGGGACGATTCGCGGCAGCGTTACCGGCGATCGTGCTTTACCTAACTTATGTCCTCCCAACTTGGACAAGAACCTCGTTACCTGGATGAGAAAGGCTAATAACGAAGGGAACGTGAAAACACGATGAAATATATGAGCCCCGCCATTTCCGGATTTTATCCTAATCCTAGCTTATGATGGGTCGGTGAAGATTATTTCTTGTCACCAGCTCGTTCGCCGTAAGCCGGGACTAACGTAAAGGATGCTACCGATCATGCCAATCCTTGCGCAAAGATTTTGTTATGCGCGAGATGATAAAACCTATGAACAAAAACAAAAAACCGAGAAATCCCGTAATATACGGATATAGGAATGGATAGAAAATGGTTGGCCAGTAGTTGAGTACATCCGATTGGAATCCAACGGCCATCGGTGTGGCAAAATTGGCGAGTCTTGCCCGATAAAGTGGAGATCCTCGGTCCTTATACCAAAAGATTTCCTCCTTCACTGTTCCATCCATCGAAACCAATAAAAGCCGCCATTGCAGCTTTTCCATTAAAAGCGGACTTTCCACGCTATCAATCCTTTGGATTACCGCCATTCGGCTTGTTCCTTCTTTCTTATCCACTAGCTCAACCAAAGCAAGATACCCGTGGTATCGATTGGAGTCGCGGTAATTTGGGCGAATTACAGCTTCGGCCCAATGGGAATAATCAACGCCGTTTATGCTGATGCGTACATTGCCATTCTTCCATTCCTCATCCTTGCCTGTGATCGAATCAGAGAAAGCTATCCGATTACCATGAAAATCAGTTTCATTTGCATAAGCAGACATTCCGGGTTCTTTTGTTGGCACCGGAAGCAATTCATAACTAGTTTCAAAGGAGCAGGAAAAAAAATGCTCCCGAATGTGCAGAAATAGGGATGGTGCCGATAAGAGAAGGAGAAAAAATCCACAGCATAGTAAAAAAACACCGGTTGTTCTACTAATAGCTATCACCTCATGAATACAATATACAGTTTTTCCAAGTGATTGAATCCTCCTTGAAATCACCATTAGAGAATCATACTTTCTTTAAATTACTCAACGAAATTTCAACTTTCATTGTTGCGTGATTCTGCCCGTAAGCGAAATAAAAAAAGCAGTCTGCTGAATCTCCACCCTTTTTCTGAAGTGATTACAAAAATCACTAAGTCTACAACGCATTTTTTCAGACTAATACTTTATTTCTCAATCTATAATTTTACTTTCTATGAACATAAGAAGTTTTATCTTGCTTCTTCGCTATAGTTCGTTGCTGAGGTCTGCTTAATAGGTTGATTGTCAATACTGCTGAGTAAGAACATTACTAGGGCGGGATGAACAATGTGGACCTCCGCAAGCAGTAAGGATAATCTGAT
>NZ_JBVASZ010000060.1:0-13311 GCF_057814255.1 Paenibacillus sp. F024 | reverse complement strand
AAATCAGATTATCCTTACTGCTTGCGGAGGTCCACATTGTTCATCCCGCCCTAGTAATGTTCTTACTCAGCAGTATTGACAATCAACCTATTAAGCAGACCTCAGCAACGAACTATAGCGAAGAAGCCTTTTTTATTAGAAGCAACAAAGAAAAGATTTTCAGAACAAAATCATAGTACTTTTCAACTTGTCGACAAGGCTACAACTTGATTTGCAAAGCTATTCCTCTAAACAGACACTCTCCCGCTAATAAGATCCTCTTTGATCATGCATGACCATTTCTCGATTCATTTGTAATGATGGCTATCCGTTCAGGTAGAACGGAGGCTATGTCAAAACTCGGGAGGTACAAAATGAAACGTTAATTAGTCCTGTCCTTAAGTGCGTGCGGTAGCGGAGAACCAAATACATCCGCCGGTAATCAAAAAGCGAAATTAATCAAAATAGGATTAGGCGGAACACCCAAGGATCACTTTATGTATAAAGGCCTTGTTAAGTTTAAAGAACATGTGGTAACCCAGACTAAAGGGGATATTAAAGTAGAGATATACTCGGATAGCCAACTCGGTGACGATAAAAAAATATTAGACTCATTTAAAGCAGGCACCTCCAAATTGACTGTACCTAATCCGGCAGCATTAGGAGCGTCAATAAAAGAGTTTAATATATTAAATCTTCCTTTCCTATTCCCTGATGAAGAAGTGGCCGAAATGGTTATGGATGGAGAGACAGGTAAAGAATTTACGGCGATACTAAACAGTTAAGGTCTCGTAGATTTGGTGTTAGCGGACTAGGTTACCGGCATGTCACGAACAATATTCGTCCAATTGAGAAAATTGACGATTTCAGCTAGGCAAGAAGTTTTATGACGAGTTATCGCTTGAACAACAAAAAAAAAATTCAAGAAGGTATACAGATTGCTGTGAAGTATATGAGAACAACCTCGAAGAGCGAGCATGAGGAAGCATTAGTATTGTTGAAAAAAGAGGGAATGAAAGTATCGGAATTAAGTCAGGAAGTGAAAGAACAGATCAAAGTAAAGGTCAAACCGGTAGTAGAGAAACACGCAAATGAAATAAATATTAAATTGTACAATCAGTTAGTCGAAGAAGTTAAAAAATATTCTAAATAGAAATCATTCTAGCCATGATTTTAGCGGTTTTTTTTGGGCAATTAAAGCCTCAATGACATGCGTAGATATTTGCTTGCTGTGGACGGCGGCTGGTTAGGCCGTTTGAGCAAGGTCATCATACATAAAAAATGAGGTTGAGAGGAGATTTTATCTATGACAAGATGGTTTAAAGTAACGGCATCCGTTCTGGCGGTTGGTGACAGCAGCCGGCTGCGGGAGCGGTCAGAGCAATAAAACGGAGGGCCAGAACAATAAACCCGCCGCTCAAGCGTCAACGACGAGTACGGAAAACAATGATTCCAAAAGAGCCCGATAGCGGAATACCCCATACCACGGGACTGCCGCGGAATTGTGCTTCATTGCGTTACAAGTTTTTGTTTTACATTTACGCAACGAGGTAAAGAACAAAATCGGTAGAGGTTTTTAGCATAGAGGACTGTGCAAATTGAACAATCGATGCAGGATTATTGAATAATGGAAAGAATTACTATGTATGTCTAAGGAGGGATAGGGATGAAGGTAGTTATTGTTGGAGCAGGAGCTGTTGGGGGATATTTTGGGGCTAAAATGGCGCAGGCCGGTGTTTCCGTTTCCTTTCTTGTAAGATCGAATCGATACGAGCAATTGTTGAAAAGAGGTTTACGGGTTAAGAGTGTTCATGGCGACTTTTCTGTTGAGCCTAACCTTATCGTATCGCCGGACCAAGCCAGAGACGGTGATGTCGCCATTCTTGCAATGAAAAATTATCACATGGCTGAGGCCTTGCCTCAGCTTGATGATTTGGTAAAACATGGCCTGAAGATACTCCCGCTTCTAAACGGAATCACTCATATGGAGCTCTTAGTCAATCACTACGGTCGGGAAAACGTTCTTGGGGGTTCATGTTATATTGAGTCAACCCTTAACGAAGACGGGGATATTGTACAAACAAGTCCCATGCAAGATATTGTTTTCGGTCCTCTTAGTGACCAATTATCAGAGGACTGGTTGAACGAGTTGGAACAAACTTTACGTTCCGGCGGGTTTAATGTTCGTAAGAGCAGCTCGATTCTTACCGAAATGTGGCAAAAATTTATATTCCTAGTGTCATTAAGCGGTATTACAAGTGTCCTTAGGAGTCCAATTGGTGTAGCACTGCAGGATCCTTTTGCCAATGATGTATTGAAGAAAATGATTCAGGAAATCGTTGATGTCGCCAAAGTCAAAGGAATATCCCATTTGGAAAATACAGGTGAACAAGTTTATCAGAAGTTATCCGGTCTTAATCCAAGCATGACTTCTTCTATGCACCGGGATTTGGAAAAGGGGCTTCCGCTCGAAGTTGAAAGTTTGCAAGGAGCAGTTATCGAAATGGCGAAAAAAATAAATATTCAAGTTCCCGCTATTCAGTTTCTTTATGCTGTGCTTCATCCATTTAGAAATGGTAAGGTACTGCCGAAGTAGCGAAATGAAATAAAGGTATAAAAAGCTAACGAATGTAAATGCTACAAAAAACAATGATAAAGGTGGTAGTGATGATGAGTAATAGCTTGGATGCAATCAGAGCCGATCAACAGAACTTCCTTGATCAAACGGAGGACGAAGTGAAGGAGGTACCCGCAAGCACGAATCAGAATGAAGCGGTTGAAGCCATCACGGCACACATCAATAAATATGATGAGCCGGAAGAGAAAGAAGTAAAGAAATAAAGACGCTTATAAGCGGCTTACTCTACGATTGGTGGAGTAAGCCGTTGTTAGTTATGAAGTGCTGAATCCTTACATTAGATCCGAACAAAACAAAGATGATGTAAGTATATCTTACGTATTTGGTTGACGTAAATATCATATAAACCGTATAATAAGAAACGGAATTCATTGATATTGTACGTTTCGGAGGGATTAATGTGATGGATTTAACCACACTTTCCAGCGGTTTGGATACGATCTGGGTCGTTCTGACCGCAGCCATGATATTGCTGATGGAAGGCGGCTTTGCCTTGCTGGAGGCGGGGTTCGTAAGGCAAAAAAATGCCGTCAGCATCATTATGAAAGTATTTGTCGACATCACCTTCGGGGCTTTGGTCTTTTTCTTCTTCGGCTTTGCACTTATGTATGGCAAGGATGCTTTCGGCTTATTGGGTACAAGCGGTTTCATGATGAAAGGAGACTTGACACACATTGATCTAAGTATCTCCCATGATACCTATTGGTTGTTTCAATGTGCATTCGTTATTGCCGTCATTTCCATCGTGTCCGGTGCTGTTGCCGAAAGAATCAACTTCCGGGCCTATATCCTGTTCACCATCGCCATGACCGGTTTGATTTATCCGATTGCAGGCCACTGGGTATGGAGTGTAGGCGGATGGCTCGGGGGACTCGGCATGATCGATTTCGCAGGCTCGGCCGTTATTCATGGACTCGGAGGTTTTGCCGCTCTGGCGGCAGCTCTGTTTATCGGTCCGAGAATCGGCAAGTTTTCGGAAAACGGGACGGCCAACATCGTTCCGCCTTCCAATCTGCCGCTTGCTTCCGTGGGAGCTTTTATCCTCTGGTTCGGTTGGTTCGGCTTTAACTCGGGCAGCACGCTCAGCGCGACGAACAGCTCGATTGGACATATCGCCGTAACCACCATGCTATCTGCCGCTGCCGGTGGCGCCGCATGCATACTATTTACGATGTTTCGTTACCGAAAAGCGGATCCCCCCATGGTGATCAACGGTTCTTTGGCCGGATTGGTCGGCATAACGGCAGGCTGCGCATTTGTAAGCGATATGGCTGCCATTCTGATTGGAACCGTCTGCGGCATTGCTATGGTTTTCGCAACCGAGTTCATGGAATCGAAGAGAATCGACGATCCTGTCGGTGCATTCGCCGTCCATGGTGTCAGCGGAAGCATAGGCACACTGGCGCTCGGTCTATTCGCTATACCGGAGTTGAGTCAAGGGGTGGGCCAAGGATATGGCGGTTTGTTCTACGGCGGCGGGTTCCAGCTGCTTGGTGTTCAGGCGCTCGGGCTCGCAACCGTCGTCATATGGGGCTTTGGACTTACGTGGATTGCATTCAAGTTGATTAACATGCTGGTGCCGGTTCGAGTAAGCCGGGACGAAGAGCTCGTCGGATTGGATGTGGGCATTCACGGGGTTCCAGCCTACAGCCAAGAGCATGACTTTATCGAGCTGACCAAGCTGAGAAGATAACTCAGCTACACTCGTCCTCCCGATAGGGAGGATTTTTTATGCGGTACAAAAAACACCCGCCATTATCGTAATGTTGGGTGTTTTCAGCGGTATTTCTTATATTAACAGATTGGTTTTTTGAGGAAGCTTTTTTATTTCAGTTCGTTCTCCAGTTCTTCACTGACCGCAATCATATCGGTCGGTTTACTTCCTTGCAAAATGGCTTGGGCATTATCGATTTCAGCTCTCAGTATCCGAATTTGCTCCATTGGCTTTTTCACATAATGGATGTATTCTACAGCCAAGTGATGATCCGGCTTCTTACCGGCAAAAATTCTGCGAAAAGCTGACATGGACTGGTACATTCGCTCTTCCATCATGCGTTTCTTCTCATAACGCTCAACCACCTGTTTGATTTCAGAGATCTGCTCTTCTTTCCGGGCAATATAAGCTTCCAAAAACGGATATACGTCAGCGGCTTTCCGTTTGTTCACATGTATCGAACTCCCTGTCAATAAAGCATTCACCATGAAATCTCACCTATCCCTTAATGTTAACAATTATCACTGTGATATTATTTTACACCAAAACATTTGCTTTGAAAATAAGTAATTTTGTTCGGGTTTTTCTGATTCTGGAGAGCTTATTACAAAAATGTGGAGGAATTTAAGTGTCAGACGTTTTAAATTCGTGTTCATGTAATTACGATCGCAGAAATCGTACCTGCCGAAAAAGGGCTGCATCCGCAGCTTGTATCTGAATTTAGGGGTTACTGCTGGCGCATCCTGATAAACAAAGAAGCGTTCCTGACGACAATAGGCCATTGTTCGGGCTGATTCCCCTCGTGAGGGGAAAGTAGGTATTGTTACCGGCAGTGGCTCCGGTCACCTGCCCTTAATTCTAGGCTGTGTAGGAAAAGGGATGCTTGATGGAGCGGCAGTTGGCAATATTTTTGCTTAGTCAGAATACCTCCAATATACGTTCTATATAAAATCAGTTCAGCCGATTTTGGAGATCATGCAGGATGAAGTATTCGGTCCTGTAGCCCCCATTATGAAATTTTCATCATTTGAAGAAGCTGTTCAATTGGCTAACGATTCAAAGTACGGTTTATCGGCCTATTTGTTTACCAACGATTACAGAAAAGTCATGCAAGCCGTCAGGGATATCGATTTTGGGGAAATTTATGTGAACCGAACCGGTGGGGAAGGGTTTCACGCTTACCATTCCGGCTATAGAAACAGCGGTATCGGCGGGGATGACGGCAAATATGGAATTGAAGCCTATCTAAAGAAAAAGACTTCATGAGCATCCGCATATTTCGGGTTGTTCCGCACGTTTGTCGGTCAAAGCCATACGGCATATGATGGAAAACAATAAGCATGTGAAAGCTGTGCATTATGACAGAGAGGTTAAAGCGCTGCTTAATGTGGCTACGCCTTCCGTCGTTCGGATGTACTGCAGCAAAGTGCTTTGACGGGCCGAGGCATCACGATTGCTGTAGTGGATACCGGAATATATCCGCATCCGGATTTGACGCAAAGGCGCAACCGGATTGTAGGTTTTAAAGATTGTGTATCCGGTCGTACAGCCGCCTATGACGATAACGGGCACGGAACCCACTGCGCCGGCGATGCTGCCGGTGACGGAACCTCGTCGGGCGGACTTTATAAAGCGCCGGCCCCGGACGAGAACGTCATCGGTGTGAAGGTGCTTGACCGCAACGGGTCAGGAGCGATGTCGACAATCATTGCGGGCGTAGAGTGGTGCATCAATAACCAGACGCGATATGGCATTCGCATCCTATCGTTGTCACTCGGGACCCAGGCACTGCAATCTGCATCTACCGATCCGCTAGTTCGTGTAGTGGAGACGGCTTGGAACCGTGGAATGGTGGTTTGCGTCGCCGCCGGTAATGAGGGGCCCGATACGAGGACCATTGCCAGTCCCGGTATCAGTCCGCGGGTGATTACAGTAGGCGCACTAAACGATGTAAATTCGGTCAACCGGAGTGATGACCAAATCGCCTCCTTCTCCAGCCGCGGACCGACGCCGGATGGCTTGGTCAAGCCAGATCTGCTTTGTCCGGGTGTCAATATTATTTCGCTTCGCGCACCGAACTCCACTCTGGATCGCAGCTATAAAACAAACCGTATAGGCAGCTTATATTTTACCGAATCCGGTACCTCCATGGCGACGCCGATTTGTGCAGGGGTCATCGCGCAGTTGCTTCAGGCAAACCCGGCTTTGACACCCGATCAAGTGAAGGAACGGCTGCTGAGAGGCACAGATGATCTGGGATTGCCGCCCAACGTGCAGGGCAGGGGCTACTTGAACGCGGCGAAGCTGCTGCAGTCCTAAGAATAACCGTCAGGGAAACGAACCATAGACCTGACGGTTTCTTGTTTTCAATGACCATTCACCTGTATAGGCAAACGTGCATACCTTAATTCATCAATGGACTTTTCGGAGGGATCAAGAAAATGACTTATACGAGTTTTGAGGCAGCAAGTTTGTTCGAGCTCCGGTTTTGGTTACAGGTTCTGGGGGACCATGCCAGATTTATTCACGGATCGCTGGCAGTGGAGGAGCGGGAAGAAATCCACAGGGCGGAGATGTTCATTCAATCCTTCGATCATATGCTGGAAACGGCGAGGACAGATTTACCGGCGCAAGATATTGTTAATTTGGATAAGGCCGCATACCGAACAGGAGAAGACATCCGTTTGTTTAAGCTGCACCTTTTGATGCGTCACCTTAGCGGCAAAATAAAAATGAACATGTCCCCCACATTTCTTAATCATATGGTCAATGAAGCAGAAGAGGCTCTATCCATTTTTCAGTATTTGCAAGCAGGGAGAATTCCGCCGCTGCAAAACCCTCTTCATCACCATTTGGTCTGGCTGCAGGATGCGTATGGTCATTCGGCCTCCATCAGCGGTGAATTGGATCTGGTTGAAAAAAGACTGAAGGAAATGAGCGACGGATTTACTAAGCATTTTGAGGAGCTTCATTTGAAAGCGATAGAATTAGCAGGCTATACCCGGACAGGACTGCCACATTTCCCGGCATTAAACCGTTTCAACAAGCAGGTCGAGTTAGAGATGGTATTGTTCAGGGAGTTCTTAAAGGAGCTCGAAGAGATGGGGCTAACCAGGGAAATGCTGGGTACTTTGATGCCGCTGATGGCCGATCATATGGCTAGGGAAGAATGCTACTATTTGACGAAGCTGTCCTGGGTATCCGAGGTGAGGCCTCCGAACTGTGACCCCGGCAAGCCGAGAGTGGAGTCATAATTTCATGATTGACTTGTATACTAACATTCTAGTTTAATTTGATAAAACGTTTACATTTCAAAATAGGGTGAGAGAATGGATTTACCAAACATATCAACGAAGAGAGAAACACTATCGGACCATGCTTATCAGGTATTAAGAAATGCGATTGTCACTTTGAAATTACAGCCGGGACAGCAGGTATATGAAATGGAGCTGGGCAACACCCTAGGGGTTAGCCGTACGCCCATTCGAGAAGCCTTCCGCTGTCTAATGGCCGAAGAATTAATCGAGGTCCAACCGCAGCGAGGGGCTCAGATTGCCTATATTTCTAAGCGAAAGATCGCCGAATCCCGATTTGTTCGGGTTAGTCTAGAGGTCAAAGCTTTTAAAGAAGTGGCTAAACAATGGAATCAGGACGACCTCCGATTTAAAAGGCTGTACCTTGAAGTTGAAGATATTTTAGATAAACAGAAAAAGATGGTAGACGAACAGGACGTAGAGGCATTTTTTGAACTCGACGAGAAATTTCATTATACGATTTTGGAGACAACGGGAAATTCCACGTTAATCTCCATTATCAATCTCATGCGCGGCCATCTCAATCGAATGCGGTATATTGAACTCCAGGAAACAAAACATATGTTGCGGCTTGTAGATGAGCATGAGGCCATTTTTAAATCAATTGTTTCAAATCAGCCGGAACAGACAGAGCGCTTGCTTAGTGAGCATATTCTTCTGCTCGAAAGCGATACCGATCATCTTATTGAGAAATATCCGCAGTATTTCAGGCCTTAAATTTAGCGCAATGCAATAATGCTTTTCTCTTTTTCACCAAAATGAAAATGCTTAATATCCTATGGATGATATTTCTTTAGGGGGGAATGTCGTTTGGTCTAACTTGCATACTAGTATATATTGAAGGGCGAAGGAATGGTGGATTGCAGACCTTATTATCCAAAAATTCTTGTAACGCCACCTGTCGGTGTCTGTTTGTTTGTAGCATCGGAAATCGGCGAAGTAACGCTCGGAAGGGCGGCTAAAGCTTTGCTGCCGTTTTTGGCCGTTGAGCTGGTTGTGCTCTTTTTGGTGGCTTACATACCGGAGATTACGCTTTTCCTTCCTAAGCTGTTGAGTGAGTAATTAAAGAACAGAAAGCAGAGAGTAGAGTGACTACATTGAAAGCCATACAAGTCGTTGAACCGGGCAAGATTGACATCATAGAAAGGCCTAAACCGAGCATTAACCTTGGTCATGAGGTGCTGGTTAGGGTTCGGATGGCAGGGATTTGCGGTTCCGATATGCATATTTATCACGGTACGTCACCGGTGGCCACATATCCTCGTGTCATCGGCCATGAAATGGCGGGGGAAATCGTGGAAATCGGCCCGGATGTGAAAGGGCTGAAGGCAGGAGACAAGGTCGTCATGGAGCCCATCCAATGGTGCGGCGAATGCTATGCTTGCAGGTCCGGCCGAAAAAATGTGTGCCCCCGGCTTCAAGTATACGGGGTACATCAAGACGGAGCCTATCAGGAATATATTGTTCTTCCGGAAAATATCGTACATAAAGTGGACGATGGGCTCGACTGGCACGAGGAGGTTCAGGTCGAACCGTTTACGATCGGTGCTCAGGCCAATTGACGGGGCGACGTAAAAGCCGGAGAACTCGTACCGATCCCTAGGATTTGCTCGGAACCGTGCTGTGGCTGTCCGACTCCCATATGTCCGGATTTGTTACCGGAATTACCATTCCGGTAGACGGGGGATTTATGTCTTATTCCGGAGTCTGAGGAAGAGAAGGCCGTTGGCCGTATCGGATGAGAAAAAAGCATTTTTCATATGCCTTGGCGATGCGAGACCGGGATTCCTTGAAATACAAGGGATTCCGGTTTCGTTTTTAATAAATCAGCTTATCAAATGCTTCTCCTTTTTATTCTTCTAGCAATAATAAAAAATGTGTATAATGAAAAAGCCAAAAGTAAAATATTTCCTAAAAATCATTGCGATTAGGAGGATCATATGGCTGAAACTTGCTTTATTGTCGACGATGAACCTATCGAAGCGAAGGCGCTGGAATGGATTCTAAAGGATGCATTTCCCGAGCTTACGGTGTATCAGGAAACAAGCGGCAGGAAGATTCTTGAATTGGCGGAATTTCACAAGCCGGATTTGCTGATCGCCGATATCCAGATGCCCGGGATCAATGGCTTGGACTTGATTCATGAATTGAAGGCTTCGTTTCCGAAAATGAAAGTGATTCTGGTTTCAGCTTACGAGGAATTTGAATATGCCCAGCGCGCCATCCAGCTGGAGGTCAAACATTATTTGGTCAAGCCGGCCGGCAGGGAAGAAATCGTACGCACGGTGCGAAGCACCCTGGAGGAATGCCGAAGGGAACGGAAGGTACGAACGGAGCACATCTTGAATCGGGAACGTTTCCAGCTAACGAACCATTTTTTGCAGAGGGAATTATTCAACGGCCTGATGCAAGGTACCTTAAATGAACCGTATTATCAGGAAATGAAACAGCTGCTTGGCATCGATCAGATGTCTGGGTACTTGGTAACGTTCAAACCGGCAGGCAACGGCGAGGAGGAGTTGATTCAAGAGCTCATTCGAAAATGGAAGGTGTTATTTCCTGTTGTTTTGGAATCCTGCCTTTGGGAAAAGAAGCTTGTGCTGCTCTTCTCTTCTGAAGATCATGAACAGGTAACGGCTGAGCTTGTGAAAAATATAAAGCGCTTCCAAAACCGGATGCCGGTCGGTCTGGAATGGGAAATTCAATCTGTCGGAAATGGGTTGTCCGATTTAACGGAAGCTTTCCGTAATGCTCTGCTGCAGCTGCGGGGTGACCATCAATTGAAGCTGGAGGTGGAGGATTACATCCGCAAAAACTATCATCGGGATTTGAGGGTGGAGGAGATGGCAGAGTATGCACGATTGTCCGTAAACTATTTCAGTAAATGGTTTAAGAAGCATTTCGGAGAAACGTTCTCCGAGTATCTTATGGTATACCGGATAGAGCAGGCTGCCGCCTTATTGAAAATAAAAAATGGAATTACGATTAAAGAGGTCTGCTTTCAGGTTGGCTTTCATGACCCGAATTATTTTAGCCGCGTGTTTAAGAAAATCAAGGGGAAGAACCCGAGTGAGGTCTAATGGAGATTAAAGTGAAACAGATCTGGTTTCTGTATTTCATTTTGTTTGCCGGGCTGTTGTCAGGTTCATTATGGTTAGGGATTTCCTTTTATCAATCCTGGGAATTGGCAAGGGATGCGCGGCAGCACTTCACAGAGAAGGTGAATCCGGCAAAGAAAAAGCAAATTTTATTGGTATCCGAGGAAGCTAAGCATCCTTACTGGGATGTGGTATATAAAGGGGCTCAAGCCGCTGCGGAAGAGGATCTGAGGATTGAACTTCAGGGTCCCTACCGGGCAAGCGTTGAAGAGCATCGGCTTCTCATTGAGAGAGCGATAGCTTCTAAAGTGGACGGCATTATCACTCAAGGCCTGGATGACGCTTTTGTTCCCGTAATCAATAAAGCGGTGGAAGCCGGCATTCCTTTGATTACGATCGATACGGATGCCCCGCAAAGCAAACGGTTGGCTTTTGTGGGCACGGACAATGATCAGGCAGGGGTACAGATCGGAACATACCTGAAAGCATATAAGCAAGATCCCGCACACATCGGCATCATTTCGGGAAATCCGGAGGGACAGCATATGAAGCTGCGGATCGAGGGATTTAAGCAGGCCATTAAGGATCGCGGGGATTTTACGATTGTAGCATGGGAGGGTTCGCAAATCAGTAAACTGGAGGCTGTAAAAAAGGCATACGGGATGTTGAAGGAGCATCCGGAAATTAACGTGATGTTTGGAGTAAGCGCTTTAGACGGTCCGGGAATAGCCCAAGCGGTGAGCAAATACTTTCCTGAACGTTCGATCGATATCCTCGCTTTTGACGATTTGCCGGAAACGGTTGAGTTGATCAAGCAGGGAGTGATTAAAGCCACAGTGCAGCAAAAATCGTATTTAATGGGCTTTAAAAGCGTGGAATTGATGCGGAAAATATTACACCGGGAGCCGGTTTCCCCGATGAACTATACGAAAGCATTCATTATTGACCGCTCCTCCATGGATGCCTATATACAGTCAAGAAAGGAGTGAAGGACAATCCGGATTTACAAAAAGGTATTTATCAATGTGATTATATTCAGCGCTTTTTTTAATGGACTTATTTTTCTCATGTATTATAATTTCACGCAGCATCTCGACAATTATGAGATGATCCTGAGAAGCTTTGTCCGGATGAACGACATCGCCAACACGGTGGAAGCGGCCCAAAGCTCTTTGAATCAATATTTGAGCAGGGGTTACGAGAAAGACCGTCATGATATCACAGCCGGACTCGATTTGCTGAAGGATTATGTAAAAATGATGGAACAAGAAAAATATCTGCACAACAACAGTCAATACCAGCTGCTGAATTTGACCCATTTATTGGGGCGTTTCCAGCAGGAGGTGGAAGTGAGCATCACCTACTATGACCGGCAGGAGATTGATTCCTATACGGCGCATTACAATGAAGCGTTCAAGCTTTCCGGGTTTATTATGGATAATACAAGAAATATAACAAGCTCGGAATTGACCTCGTACCGGGAGCAGTTTGTGAAAATTACGGAAAGCAAGCATTTGTTTCAAATGATGGGAAGAACGATGTTTTTCGTCTCCATTGTGATAAGCATGCTGTATTCGTTGTTTATTTTTCACGATGTTTCTTTACCGTTGAGAAAGCTGGCGGCGCGTTCCCGAAGAATATCATCGGGTAATTTTAATGTAAGCGACATTTCGCTTGAACGAAAGGACGAGATCGGCGAATTGATGGCCGCATATGCGGTGATGGGCTACAATATTGAACAGCTGCTTAAGGAAGTCAAAAGCCAGGAGGAATATAAAAGGCTGCTGCAGGAGATGGAGCTCAAATCGCTGCAAAGTCAAATCAATCCTCACTTTTTGTTTAATACGTTAAATATCATCTCCCGATTGGCCTTTATGGAAAAAGCCTATAAAACGGAAGATCTGATGATGAACTTGTCCAAGCTGCTGCGGTATAATTTGAAAAAAGTGGAAAGTCGGGTAACACTGAGAGAAGAGCTGGATATTATCCATAAATATCTTTATATTCAAAAAGTCAGGTTTCAGGATCAGATTGACATTCAATTCGAGGTGGATGAAAGGTGTTTGGATATGGAAATGCCGTCGTTAATCCTTCAGCCCATTGTAGAAAATATTTTTGTCCACGGCATTCAATCTGCCGACAGGGTTACCCAAATTCGCATCCGCATTTATCAGGACGATGGGGGTGAAAATATTGAGATCCATGACAATGGAGCGGGGATGCCTCGTGAAACGATGGATCGGCTGCTGAATGTAAATCAAGAGTCCTCAACAGTAGGGCTCGGGATTCAAAATGTCATTAGGCGGCTGCGCATCTTCTACCAGACATCAGACGTTATTTCCATTCATAGCGAATTGGGGATGGGAACCTGCATCAAACTGGTTTTGCCGCGCAATCGACATTATCAGTTTGTTTAAAGCCGCGTAAAGCGGTTTTTTTCATTGGGCGTGCCCAGCTAAGCACGCATCTTCTAGCCGGTGAAAGTCCGGTCGCGGGAGGAGCCAAGTCCCCGCGTAGCTAGGATACTTGCGTATGGCGAAATCTGTGCGTAAAAGCGTATCGACGAAA
>NZ_JBVASZ010000059.1:0-13315 GCF_057814255.1 Paenibacillus sp. F024 | reverse complement strand
AAAATGCAAAAACGGCGATCGCCGGCGGCATCAAGCTCAGCACATTGCCGGAAGTGATCAAAGCCCAGCCTGACCTTGTTATCGTAGGCGGCGGCATTACCGGACAAGAAGATAAAAAAGCCGCAGCCGCTGAAATGCAAAAATTAATCAAGCAAGGTGCATAAGAGTTATGCAGACGACGCAGTATTTAGCTGAGATCATCAAAGAACTGGAGCGCTCCATTAACCTTATCGACGATGAGCAGGCGGAAAAGCTGGCCGACGGCATTCTTCAAGCCAAGAAGATCTTCGTGGCTGGAGCAGGCCGGTCCGGACTGATGATGAAGTCTTTTGCGATGCGGCTGATGCAAATGGGCTTTGAAGCTTATGTCGTAGGCGAAACCGTAACTCCCAACCTGGAAAAAGAGGATTTGTTCATCATCGGATCCGGCTCGGGAGAGACGAAAAGCTTGGTGCCTATGGCGCAGAAAGCCAAAAGCCTGGAGGGAACCGTTGCGGCAATCACCATTTCCCCGGATTCGACGATCGGCACACTTTCGGATATCGTCGTGAAGCTGCCGGGCTCTCCTAAAGACCGGTCCGACGGAGGCTACATCACCATCCAGCCGATGGGAGCCTTGTTCGAGCAGACGCTGTTGATCTTCTGCGATGCCGTTATATTGAAGCTGATGGAGAAGAAGGGTTTGGATTCCGGAACGATGTTCGGCAGACATGCCAATCTGGAATAGATTTTTTCTTGCATTTTTCTAGTATGACTATGAAGTAAATCCCTTTAGTAAACTGTACCGGAGCTTAAGTCCGGTACAGTTTTTTTCTTTTCGGGCTGTTTGGCGTTTAATGAACATACCGCCCATGCTCCGGAATAGCGAGCCGGTCGAATTCACGGGCTAATGTACTTAATTCTCTGGAAAGCAGCTCACCAGACATGGGGAGACCGTGGCCGGTAACTGCGGACGTCGGCTTTAGGGCTTCAAGCCTCTTAACCGATTCCCATGCGGCTTGCCAATCCGTTGTAAAGTATTTTGGCGGGCCGCTGATTTCCCGTTTCTGCAGGACCACTTTATACAATGATTCTTGCTTTACGCATACGAACGCGTCGCCGGCGATAAGAGACCCGTCTTTTTCGCGGAACAACGAGATATGTCCCGGCGTATGTCCAGGTGTATGTATCCATGTCCAACCCGGCATTTCGGATATTCTTCCGTCCGGAGACAATGGTTTTACATGGGCTCCTAAATGTATTCCTTGGTTAGGAAACATAGGAGACATCTCGCTGATTAAACCGCCATCAACCGTGGGATCGCCCGGAGGATAATTCGACTGGCCTGTCAGGTAGGGGATTTCCAGCTCATGCGCATAAACGGGAACATTCCAACGCTCAACCAATTCCGCAATGGCGCCCACATGGTCAAAATGTCCATGTGTCAAAATAATGGCCTTCGGAGGATGATCCCGTCCGAAGCGCTGCTCAGAAGATTCTATAATATCGTCAGCCGAACGCGGCACCCCTGCATCAACAAGTACCCATTCATGGGTAGCAGGTTCTCCTACAAACACCACGTTGGCAAACTGAACCGGCAAACAATAGATATCAGAGGCCACCTGTTGGCCTTCGCCGCTGGTTACGGTTGTAACAGGAATTATCGTATGCTCAAATGAATTCTCCAATGCCATTCCTCCCTATGTTCAATCCTTTGAGATGTCCACTCTTTGTTGATTAGTGTTGACCAAGGATTTGAAATCATCCGCGGGGTTCAAAATTTCTCCTTCCAAACGCCGAATAAATTATTGGACAACGGCAGCTATAGCTGTTCTTTAAAATCAAGCATGTATCATAAACATAATTAAAGCTATACTCCAATTGCACGAATGGCCTCAATCCACCAACAGCATTAATTTAGACTAAAGGCTGGTGATAACCCGGATGAACGATCCCAAGGTGTTGTGGAGCGCCATACAGAATCAGGCTAACAAGGCGTTGGGGGAGGATTTCTGGCAGGATATCTCCCGTCTGATTCCGAATCCCGGCCCCCGGATGGATATATATGAAACAGCGGATGAAGTGGTCGTTATCGTGGAATTGCCCGGCCTTATCTCTTTGGATTCGATCAAAATGAGCCTGATCGACCGCCATCTCCTTTTGAAGGGGGAGCTTCGCTGCGAGTATCCGGTGGATGAGGATGACCTGGCCCTATCGGAGCGGTTTTTCGGTAAATTTCAGCGCAAGGTGCTCCTGCCGCATGATGTGGAAGCGGATGGAGCATCGACCGGCTACCGGTCAGGTCTGTTAACCGTTCGTTTCCGGAAAAAAGCCATGGAGCAAATCAAGCACATCCGCCTGAATAACGTTGATCAGGAAGAGAAATAAGTTGGCTGCTCCCTCAATATAATAGGGATATCAGTACATGTACAACGGGGGGGCGATCGGAATGGTCGACATTCGGTTCAACGATTTGCAAATTCAGTCCGTATCCAAAGCTTCCGGCGTATTTTCCGGTCACAATATCATTTCGGGCTGGAAGAGTTACAGCAAAAGCAATGAAGGCTTTGGGAGCATCAAGGGGAAGGAGAATGTGTCGGAGTACGGCCATCACATGGTTATGGATAACGACTTGATGGACCTGATGAATAAAAGGGATGGGAAGCGATGGGGGTCTTAAATTGGTTTCTTAGCCGCGAGGCCCGTATGAATTCGGACAAGATGCTGCATGAACGATTGGCGGGACTGGAACGGGCCATCGAACGATTGAATGAGAAGCCTTCGGGGCACAACATCACCATAGAAAACCTGCATGTCCATAATCCTTCCTTGGAGCAATTAACCTTTCGCCTGGACCGGCTTGATATCGACGAGCTGAGCGGGGCTTTAAATTTGGGCAATAATTTCGGTACGCGTGTCGGCAAAAAGGAACCGCAGAGTACTCAGAGTCAGGGATCAAAGCAGGCAGAGAGGCCGAAAGATAAATCGGAGGATAAGCAGCAGCACTTTGAAATCAAAAAAACGGCGGAAGGCTTCAAATATGAATCGGGAATGAAGCCTCACCGTTAAAGGGGGAGGAGATTGCCTGTGGGGAAAGGTATTATGTCGCCTACGTTTGTCATTGGATATATTCATATCGGATCCGTAGAAGGTGCTTCCTGCATCAATCTGGGCAATAATTATCCCAGCGGCTTTCAAAGCCATAAGAAGCAGAATCAGGGCTTCGGAACCCTTCACGGAAATGAAAACAGCCTCCGGGAGATCCGCTCCGTCCTGGACGACAGCGACCTCATGGATGTATTACAAAATTCCGATCCGGAAATGGTCGCAGCGATGAAATCCAGTCCCGTTTCGATGGATTCGGCGTGATCTTTCTTTTCCTTAACCCGTTTCCAACGTTGTTATTCTGCCAAGGTTTTGCTGGGTGACAGAGGTATCGATCACATCCTCGTCCATCACGGTATTCACATTGTTGTGCATGACATTGATGCCCTTGTGCCGTCCGTCCCCCATGTTATTTTTTCCGAAGGCGTTCCAGCCGGGCTGGTTGTTATCGCCGACAGCGATGGAGGAAGCAGTGTTTACTGCATTCACATCAATCGATTGGAAGGTAATATTTTGGGCGGCCGGCGCCGTTTGATACTGAATATGTACCCCTCGCTCCTCGATGGGAAAGTCGATATGATCATTGTCATATACCAGATTGCAGTTGTGATGAAGTCTGCTCCCGCTGGCGCTGCCGAACCCGTTGTTGTCTTTGCGGATGGAGCTCCAGCCGTTTGCCGTGTTGTTTCCGATAAATATGCCCGCACTCGTATCCACCGAATTGACCATAATTTTATTGAAAATGACATGAAACTGCCCGTCGGCATAAGCCATAACAATTCTCCTTTTCAAACAGCGGCGTTAACGAATGGAAATACAGTGTTAGCCATACCAATTCCTTCTAAAGAGTATGAGCTTATGCCTAATATATTCAATGGGATTTTGTCCTTTGACATCTTTTTTAACAGATCGTTAACCGGCGAAAAAAGGAGAGCTTGGCATGGCCGAGAATGAGGAAAGAGTATGTGTCCGTTGTCAGCATGTGAATGGCAAAAATCAATATTGCATCAGGTGCGGGGCTCCACTGGTTAATCGATGCACGGATGAACCGGGGAGACTGGACAAAGGCTGCGGCAAGGTGAATCCTGCTGAGGCGGCATTTTGCCAGTTTTGCGGCGAGTCGACCACCTTCTATAAGGCAGGTTTGGTCCGGGCCTTTTTGGATAATTGAACGGAAGCTATGCGCATTCGCGGCTCTCTTTAGATGGAATGACCGGACGGGATTATGTTTAAACGGAAAACATCCCAAACCACAGTAATCGGGGTGAGGGATGTTTGCTTTTGGGGTTGTATTGGTTTTGGAGCGGGAACTTACATGCCCCAAAAATAAGGCAAGTTATTATAGCCGTTGATTCCATAAGTGCCTTGGTAGCTTTGGGAGGGGTGAGTGCCTTGGGAATGCTGAGCGCCCCTAGAGCCGTGAGTGCCATGAGAGCCTTGAGAATGCTGAGCGCCCTTAGAGCCGTGAGTGCCATGAGAGCCTTGAGAATGCTGAGCGCCTTTAGAACCGTGAGTGCCGTGAGAGCCTTGAGAATGCTGGGCGCCTTTAGAGCCGTGAGTGCCGTGAGTGCCGTGAGAGCCTTGAGAATGCTGAGCGCCTTTAGAGCCGTGAGAGGAGTGTACGTCTTCATAGTAATAATAAACGTCCTGCTGCGTACTTTTAGAGTTGTGTGCACCTTCAGTACCTTGCGAGGATGGCGTACTTTTTTGGCTTTTAGCACCTTTGCTGTTGTGATCGACCTGAGTGCCGTAAGTGCCTCGATAGCTGCCTGTCCCATAAATGCTGCGTTTGCAGCCGGAATGTTTACGCTTTTTCTTTTTATTGCCGCTGATGGAGCCTTTTTTGCCGGACCTTTTGACAATGCTTAGATTATTCATACTTACACCTCCTTCATTTTGATAGTATAAGATATGAATGGATGTCTTGTTTTGATAGGGACATAGATTTAATTATTGATAAAATAAAGAAGCTACCTAGAAAAATCGAAAATAGGAAACTGAGACATTGGCTATCATATACTTGTCTATCAAGATTCCGGACGATTGGAGATGAGTCCCGCCAAGTAATAGAATTTAAGTTTATAGGTTATGTATTCTTCATTACGTTCGCTCAGTTAAGGATAGCCCCTGCATCACCAAAATGGATTTGGAGCAAAACTTGATAGATATAAAGCAAGGGGGCCACCCCGTAGTCTTAACGACTGAGGGACTTCCCCCTAATGTTGGTTTATCGGACCAAACGTCCTTGAGTGGAGAACGGATAAGTATATTGAAGCTCCTCCTCGAAGGTAACGTAATCGAGATTGACCATCAGCAGCAGATAGCGCATTCCCGTCTGCGGATCGCTGAGAATGATATGGTCACGGCCGGCGGCCTCTACTCTGCCCTTGAAGATTTTGGCGTTCCATTCGGAGTTGTTCTCGTATGTCATATAGAACGTGCCGATTTTGCCAAGGTTAAGACGCAAAATATTCTCGATGTAGGATTGCTCCAGCGGAAGCAGACCCATCGCACCTGCAGGGCCGGCGGACGGGGCGCCTAACGGAGAAACGGCACCCCCGGTGGGAACGTTAGGCTGAGCCAACTGCTGAACGGTTGGCATGGGTGCTTTCATAACGTTAGGCTGAGCCAATTGCTGAACGGTTGGCATGGGTGCCGTCGGAATGTTAGGCTGCGCTAATTGCTGAACGGTTGGCATGGGTGCCGTCGGAATGTTAGGCTGAGTTAATTGCTGAACGGTTGGCATGGGTGCCATCGGAATATTAGGCTGAGCCAATTGCTGGATGGTGGGGATGTTTGCCATCGGAATATTAGGCTGAGCCAATTGCTGAACGGTGGGGATGTTTGCCATCGGAATGTTAGGCTGAGCCAATTGCTGAACGGTGGGCATGGATGGCGTCGGAATGTTAGGCTGTGCGCTAGGTTGTACTGCAGCAGGAGCGGGACCGTAGTTGGGAATGCCGTAGCCGCCATATGGACTTACACCTGTTTTATAAAGGTTGCTGTACATAATTCGATAAAACCTCCTTCAGATGCTTGCAGCTTTGCTGCCGGATTCATGTTAAATAAAGCACAGACATCAGACCCTGAAAGCAAGAAAGCAATCGTTTCCGAAACGGTGTAAGATCACTTCCTTGTTCGTAGGCTTAGGCTCATGCACAATCCATAGTATGGAGGAGGCTATCGTTTGGTGACAGGTGAAACCGGGTAAAACCAAAAAGCAGGAGGGGCAGCGGACCGTATGTCCGTTACTCCTCCTGCTTGCTTGTGGATACATAAGTTTAAAAGTCAAAATTATCCGGGTCCGCTCCGAATCGTTTGTTCTGATTCAATCCATCGATGCGCATCATGTCCTCATCCGAAAGCGTAAAGTCAAAGATGTCGGCATTCTCCCGAATACGGCTTTCATGTACCGATTTTGGAATCGTAACGATGCCGTGCTGCAGGTCCCAGCGAAGGATGATTTGCGCCGGCGACTTGCCGTATTTGCTTGCAAGCTCGTTAAGCAGCGGGAGGTCGAGATTGCCCCGCATCAGAGGGCTCCACGCCTCAACCTGAATCTCATGCTGTCGGCAAAAGGCCCTCAACTCCGTTTGCTGAAGTAAAGGATGAAATTCCACTTGATTGACAACGGGTACGACTCCGCTGTCATCGATGATGTCCTGCAAGTGATGCGTTTGGAAGTTGCTAACGCCAATGGCGCGGACATAGCCTTCCTTTTGCAGCTTCACGAGCGCTTTCCACGTTTCTTTATATTTGCCTTTTACCGGCCAGTGAACAAGGTACAAATCAATGACCTCCAGCTGCAGCTTCCTGCGGCTTTCTTCAAATGCGCGAAGCGTGGAATCGTAGCCTTGATCGGCATTCCACACCTTGGTTGTGATAAACAGGAGGTCGCGCGGGATGCTTGCGGCCTGAAGCGCTCTTCCGACACCCTCTTCATTGCCGTATACGGCTGCCGTATCGATGGAGCGGTATCCGGCATCCAAGGCGGTTTGCACAGCTTGGGTAACTTCGTCGTCTTTCGCCTTCCATACGCCGAGTCCTACCCAAGGCATGCGAATGCCGCCTTTCAGCTCTTTAGTATCGCCAATTTGCTGAATCGTGGTCATGTTTTGTGTCCCTCCTTGGAAAATGGTTCCATACCATTTCTATGATAGCACCAAAAGGGCCAAGGGGCAAAAAAAAGCCGCAGCTCCAACGGCCAAGTGCTTGCGTACCTGCTCCTCACTAAGCGTATCGGAGCCGCCTTCGGCGGCGGCGACGCCCTTATCCAGCACATAGTAGTAGTCGGCGATACTTGTTGCAAAGGAAAGGCTTTGTTCGACCAGCAGGAGAAGCTTCGGCTCGGAGACGAGCTCGCGGGCACTGGACAATTGCTGCTGCTGACCGCCGCTTAAGTCTCCGCCTTTGCGGCACAGCATTTCCTTCAGGACAGGAAATTGTTCATATACCGATTCCGGAATCCCCGCTTTACGTACCTTGGCGCTGGCAGCCTCCAGTCCGGGCAGGAGATTCTGCTCTACGGTGAGCTGCGGGAAGATGTCCCGCCCCTGCGGAACATAACCGATTCCCGCCCTAGCGCGGCGGTCCGGAGCTTGGGATGTATAATCGCGTCCGGCGTAACGAATCACTCCTTTTTTTGGCTTGATCAGGCCCATGATCGTTTTCATCAGCGTTGTTTTGCCTACGCCGTTGCGCCCCATAAGACACACGACCTGGCCGGGCTTCACGGTCAGTGACACATCCCTCAGGATCATACTCTCGCCATACCCGGCTTCAAGACCTGTGAGCTCCAGCTTTCCGTCTGCTTCAATCATGCCGTTCGCCCCGCCTTCCGAGATAAACTTCGGCCACTCTGTCGTCTTCCTGAATATCCTGCATCGATCCTTCGCGAAGCACTGTACCTTCATGCATGACGGTTACGGTTTTGGCGAATCGCCTCATCATATTCAAATGTTATTTAAGTGTAAATATAACTAACATAAATTTTTGGTAAATTAAAATTCTCGCTTTTCATATGTTCTAAATGTTAGGTTTATCTCTAGATTTCAACGAAAAAGTCTAAAATACGCAATTTAAACTTGATTTTATGTAATAAAAAATTACATATGTTATTTACACTCACACGAATCGCGAATATAATAGACGTATTGAAACGGTAATATTCGTGTTTAGGAGGTAAAGCATGTACCTGACAGAAAGGGAGAAGGAGAAGCTGCTCATCACCGTGGCGGCCGATGTGGCCCGAAGGCGTTTGGCCCGCGGTGTCAAGCTGAACTATCCCGAAAGCGTAGCGCTCATTACCTCGGAAATTATGGAGGGGGCGCGAGACGGTATGATGGTGGCTCAGCTTATGCAGTACGGCACCACGATTTTGAAAGCCGAGCAAGTCATGGAAGGCGTGCCGGAAATGATTCATGAGGTGCAGGTGGAGGCGACGTTCCCGGACGGGACGAAGCTGGTTACGGTGCATCAGCCGATCCGGCGCTGACAAGCGCTCGACAATGGACAGAAAAGCTAGGTCATTCATGATAGCAAGAAAGATCTCGGAGAGAGGGGAATGGCTATGATACCTGGAGAATATCGGGTGAAGGCAGGATCGATCGAATTGAACGCGGGGAAAGAAAAAGCGGATCTCGTCATTATCAATACCGGGGACCGGCCTGTCCAAGTTGGATCACATTACCATTTTTTCGAGGTGAACCGCTCGCTCCAATTTGATCGGGAACAGGCGTTTGGCATGCGGCTGGATATTCCCGCGGGCACGGCGGTCCGTTTTGAGCCGGGAGAAGAAAAGCCCGTCAAGCTCGTCGAACTGGGGGGAGACAAGGTTTCGTACGGGTTGAACGGATTGTCCGGGGGGAAGGTGCGGCGGGGGCTGCTGCCGGAACCGATTCGCATAAGATTAACCGAGTGGGAGGAGGGGTTCTAGGTGGCTGGAATCGATCGGAAATCGTATGCTCTCATGTTCGGACCCACCGCCGGGGATGCCGTTAGGCTGGCGGATACCGGCCTGTGGGCGGAAATCGAGCACGATTTCACCGTTTATGGCGATGAATGCAAATTCGGCGGCGGTAAGGTGATTCGCGACGGCATGGGACAATCCAGCCGGCATACGCGCAATCAAGGAGTGCTCGACACGCTGATTGCCAATGCGGTGATCATAGATCACGGCGGGATTATAAAAGCCGATATCGGGATAAAAGACGGCATTATTGCCGGCATTGGCAAGGCCGGGAATCCGGACCTGATGGATGGCGTGCATCCGAACATGATTGTCGGAGCTTCGACGGAAGTGATTGCGGGCGAGGGCAAGATCATTACAGCCGGCGGCATCGACACCCATATTCACTATATCTGCCCGCAGCAGATCGAGACGGCGCTGGCGTCCGGGATCACGACCATGATTGGCGGGGGCACCGGGCCTGCGGCGGGTACGAGCGCTACGACGTGCACGCCGGGGGCATGGCATATACACCGGATGCTGGAGGCGGCGGAGGCGTTCCCGATGAATCTCGGGTTTACCGGCAAAGGCAATGCTTCGTTTCCCGAGCCGCTGATGGAGCAGGTCGAAGCGGGAGCGATCGGGCTTAAGCTTCACGAGGATTGGGGAACGACTCCGGCTGCGATCGACGCCTGCCTGAGCGTAGCCGACCGCTACGATGTTCAGGTAGCGATCCATACGGATACGCTGAATGAGTCCGGTTTTGTGGAGGATACGATCAAGGCCATCGGCGGCCGTACGATTCATACGTATCATACGGAAGGGGCCGGCGGGGGCCATGCGCCGGATATTATCCGCATCGCTTCCGAATTGAATGTGCTGCCTTCATCCACCAACCCGACACGTCCCTACACGGTGAATACGGTGGAAGAGCATCTCGACATGCTGATGGTATGCCATCATCTGGACAGCCGCATCCCCGAGGACGTGGCCTTCGCCGATTCGAGAATTCGGCCGGAGACCATTGCGGCAGAAGACATTCTTCACGATCTTGGCGTGTTCAGCATCATCAGCTCGGATTCACAAGCGATGGGCAGGGTAGGCGAGGTCATCACCCGCACGTGGCAAACGGCGGACAAAATGAAGAAGCAGCGCGGATTTTTGGCGGCGCCGGGTGAAGAGAGTGCTTCACCCAAGGACAACGATAACTTCCGCATCAAGCGCTATGTCGCCAAGTACACGATTAATCCGGCGATTACGCACGGCATATCGCATTTGGTCGGTTCGGTGGAGGTCGGGAAGCTTGCCGATCTGGTGGTTTGGAGTCCGGCGTTCTTCGGCGTGAAGCCGGATATGGTGCTAAAGGGCGGGATCATCGCTTACGCGCAAATGGGAGATCCGAACGCTTCGATCCCTACGCCGCAGCCTGTTTTCGGCAGGCCGATGTTCGGTGCTTTCGGGCGGGCGCTAAGGCACTGCGTAACGTTCGTATCTCAGGCGGCATACGATGCGGGAGTCCATGAGGAGCTTGGTCTTCTAAAACGGATTGAGCCGATACGGGGCTGCCGCAGCATTACCAAGAAGGCTATGATTCACAACGGTGAAACCCCGTTGATCGAGGTCAACCCCGAGACTTACGAAGTGAAGGTCGACGGGGAGGCCATTACGTGCGAACCGGTGAGCGAGCTGCCGATGGCGCAGCGCTACTTCTTATTTTAATATGTAAGCTTAAAGCAGGGAGGCGGCCGCAGCATGGAAAGCGGACAGACATTCTCATGGCTTGCCTATACGCAGTTTTTGGATTCGGCGCTGCCGATCGGAGGGTTTTCCCATTCGTTCGGTTTGGAGACGATGGTGCAGGAAGGCAGAATCGTAAAGCTGCACCAGCTGCAGGAGTACATTGAAAGCATGCTGTTTCACAGCTGGGCGCCGGTGGATGCGCTGGTCGTCAAGGCCGTCTATACACTGGCTCCCGAGAAGCGCTGGGAGGAGCTATGGCTTGTTGACAAGACGCAGCATGTCCAGCGGGCATCGATGGAGACAAGGGAAGGCACAGCCAAAATGGGCCGCAGACTATATCAGCTCGGCCGCGCCATGTATCCGCTGCTCGGCTGGGAGCTGTTGGATGAAGCGATGGCGTCGGGGCGGTGCATCGGTACCCATCCGTTCATTCACGGCTGGATCAGCTTGGGACTTGGGGTGCCGTTGACCATGGCAGCAGAAGGTTATTTGTACGCTTCCACGATGACCTGCATTAACAGTGGACTGCGGCTGATGTCCATCGGCCAAACGGATGGGCAGAGGCTGCTTGCCAATTTGGTTCCGTCCATTCAGGCCGCTTGGCGGATGTGTGAGCCGCTGGACCCGATCGAGGACGGCTTCGGAAGCGTTCCTTATTCGGATATTGCCATGATGCGTCATGAGAACTTATATTCGCGATTGTTTATGTCGTAAGGCTAGGATATCCGATTTATCCGTCATTTATTATTTAAGGAGGGCTTTGCTATGTGTCAGGGAGGAGCGCATCATCACCATCATTGGGAAACGCCGGAGGCCAAGACGTTGAATCGGCCGCTGCGTATCGGAATCGGAGGTCCTGTCGGTTCAGGCAAAACAGCGCTTGTCGAGCGTCTGGCCCGCAAGCTGAACGATCGATACAGCATTGCGGTCATCACCAACGATATTTATACGAAGGAAGACGCCGATATTCTGATCCGTTCCGAGGCGCTGCCGGCCGAACGCATTATCGGCGTGGAGACCGGCGGATGCCCGCATACGGCTATTCGCGAGGATGCCTCGATGAATTTTGAGGCGATTGAAGAGCTGGAGCGCCGTTTTTCGCATCTCGATATCATCTTTATCGAAAGCGGCGGCGACAACCTGGCTGCGGCATTCAGTCCGGAGCTGGTGGATCGCTTTATCTATATTATTGATGTGGCGCAGGGGGAGAAAATTCCTCGCAAAGGCGGACCGGGCATCATGCGCTCGGATATGCTGATCATTAACAAGATTGATCTGGCCCCACACGTCGGCGCCTCATTAAAGATTATGGAAGAAGATACGATCCGGATGCGCGGCAACAAGCCGTTTGTATTCTCCAACCTGTTCGACGGCCAAGGGCTTGACGATATCGTACATTGGGTGGAGCATCAATACAGCCATGCCTGAGGTGACCGGCTCTGTTCATGCAGAATTTACGAACGAAGGCGGAATCACGCAGCTTCAGAGCCACATCCATGCGTATCCGTTAAAAATCGCCAAGACCTTCCCGTTTGAAGGCCGGCAGCTTGGGGTATACCTCATGGATGCGTCTCCCGGCGTAATGGCGGGGGACCGCTATGAGCTGAGCTGGCGATTTGGCGAGAATACGAATGTTTTCGTGACGAATCAGTCATATACGAAAGTGCATCCTTCAAAGAGGGCCGGCAGTGAACCGCCGAATCCCGGTGTACAGCATCAATGCTTGTCTATTAGCCGCGGGGCTTACGTGGAGTATTTGCCGGAGCCGCTGATGCTGTACAAGGACGCTTCGTTTACGAGCGATATGACGGTTCAGATGGAAGAGGGAGCGTCCTTGTTCCTGAGTGATATCGTTTGCCCGGGTCGAACGCATCGCGGAGAACGATTCCATTATGAACGGTATCAAAGCCGCCTGACGGTCTGTTATGGCAGCGAGCTGATTTTCAGCGCGAAGCAGCGTGTGGAGCCGCAGCGTCAATCCCCCCGGCGAATGGCGCGCTGGGATTCATATACGCATGTGGGGACGCTGTATTTATTCTCGGATAGGGTCAGCCGTGAAGCGGTTGAAGCATTGCGGGAACGGCTGGTCCAGCATGGATACCTGCATTCTGAACTGTATTGCGGTGTAAGCCTGACCTACAAATTCGGCCTGGCAGTCAGCGTGCTTGGGGCTCGCGTCTACGAAATTGAAGCGCTGCTTAAGGAAGCGTGGACCTTCCTCAGGTCGGAGGTTTTCAACAGGAATCCGCTGTTAACTCCTAAATAACGGGTGCAGCTTCTTCATAAATCAATCAGCAGATTCCCTCCCTTCGTGATGTCTCTCCGATCCTGCTCGTCCTGCCGGCGGACGAAGCAGCTCCTTCCACTCAGCCGGTCATCATTCAGGGGATGGTGCGTCATGCACCGTCTCTTTTTCGTTTGGCGTGCCCAGCTAAGCACGCATCTTCTAGCCGGTGAAAGTCCGGTCGCGGGAGGAGCCAAGTCCCCGCGTAGCTAGGATACTTGCGTATGGCGAAATCTGTGCGTAAAAGCGTATCGACGAAA
>NZ_JBVASZ010000058.1:0-13536 GCF_057814255.1 Paenibacillus sp. F024 | reverse complement strand
GCAAAAGCATCGGAGTATACTACAGCGGCACAGAATACTATGCGATCCGCAACGTATGTCCGCACCAGCAGGTCGAGCTGTGCAAAGGGAAATTCACGGGAACGACGCTGGAGTCCAAGCCGCATGAGTATATTTACGGCAGAGAAGGCGAAATCCTGACCTGCCCGTGGCATGGCTGGGAGTTCGATGTGAAGACCGGCAAAGCGCTGGTCGATCCGGACAGATACAGAGTGAAAGTATACGATGTATCGGTTGAAAACAACAGAGTATTGGTACACATGGATTAATGGATGTATTGGACTGACCATTACTATCGTTATTTTTCTCGATAAATTTCAAAATAAAATTACCGATAATTTAGTCATGGGATTCTGGGAGCTGAAGCATGATAACGCTTAAATTGGATCCGGAAGGGGATTCACTCAGTGAACGCGTTTATCTGTCTTTAAGACAAGCGCTCTTAAAGGGAGAATTTTATCCTGGTTTCCGGCTGGTCGTTTTGGATATAGCGAATTCTTTTGGGATCAGTCAAGCTCCTGTCAGAGAGGCCATGGAAAGACTGAAACAAGAAGGATTGCTGATTAGTAAGCATAATAAAGGTTCATTCGTATCTGATATTACGCAAAAGAAAATAGAGGATATCTACGAAATGCGGGAGCTGATTGAAGGCTTCGCCGTCAAAAAAACGCTCCCTTTATTAACATCCAGAGACATTGAGGAATTGAGCCGGATTTATTTGGAAATGAAAAGGTGTGCCAAAGAGGATGATGTATTCCAATTGATTGAATATGACATGCAATTTCATGGCTATTTCTATGAGAGATGCGGCAATGAAGTCATATCTCAGCAGTGGAATCAGATCAATATTCAAATCAAACGATTTATTGCGGTCGCGACCCAAATCTATATTCCTAACTTGGAAGCGGTTGCGGACAGTCACCTTCCGCTTCTTCGTTCTTTGGAAAACGGCGATGTGGATGAAGCGGAAACGATTTTTAGCGATCATATCAAAGTCTGGTGGCGGACGAAAAAGTGATAGTTTCAATTCATAATGGGAAGGGAATGAGAGTGCTTGCCAGAATCCCAGCAGTATTATGACATGCTGCAAGACAAGCTGTACTCCGCCGTTATTTCCGATATTCTGGATTCTCTAGGCTGCAGAAATCAGACCATGCATCCGGATATTCGACCGCTGACTCCGGAAATGGTTGTTGTGGGCCGAGCGAAGACCGTCCAGGTAGCCGACGTGCATCGGATCCCCGATCACCCATACCGGAAGCAGATTCAAGTGCTGGATGCCATTGAGGCGGGCGAGATTTTTGTCGGAGCGGTAAACGGCTCTAAACGATCAGCCTTTTTTGGCGAACTGATGTCTACGGCGACAAAGGTTGCGGGCGGAAGAGGAGCCATCATTGACGGTTTGGTTAGAGATGCCAGAAAAATTATCGAATTGGGGTTCCCTGTATTCTCCATTGGATTTCGGCCTACGGATTCATTGGGACGAAATGAAGTAATCGAGGTTGACGTCACGATCGAATGCGGCGGAGTCACCATTCAGCCGGGAGATCTCATTTTTGGCGATATGGATGGGGTTGTGGTGATTCCCAAGGCAATAGAAAAGCAGGTCATCGAGCAGGCGCTGGAAAAGGTCAGCGGAGAAAATCTGGTTCGTGACAAAATTCGGGAAGGTATGAAGGTTTCTGAAGTGTTTCAAACCTATGGTATCTTATAAATTTAATTGAAAAATTAGGGGGACGTACTATGAAAAAGACGATGAAACTTGGAACGGTTGGTTTGCTTCTGGGGGCAATGGTACTCGCTACGGCCTGTGGCAATCAAGGATCGACATCAACAGGGGGCTCCAATACGGAAGCGTCTAAGCAAGAAGCGGTTAAATTCCCAACAAAGCCGATCGAGCTCATCGTTCCTTATGCAGCCGGCGGTGGAACGGACCTGGTTGGCCGTGCCATAGCTGAAGCGTTGAAGCCTATCCTTGGACAAGATGTAGTGGTTGTCAATAAGACCGGCGGATCCGGTGCCGTTGGAACGAACGAGGTGGCTCAAGCCAAAGGCGACGGGTACAAAATGGTCATGGCAACACGCGAGATTGTCTCCAATCCGCTGCTCGGTCTTGCGCCATTTAAAACAACCGATTTTAAGTTCGTCGGGAACCTGAACAGAGACCCTGCCTTGATCGTTGTTTCCTCCAAATCGAAGTACAAAACGTTTGAGGACCTGATTAACGATATCAAAGCCAACCCTGGAAAATTGAATTTCGCTTCCTCCTCCACACCAAGCTTGTATGGTATTCCATTTGCTGAAGCTGCAAAGTTAGATTACGTTACGATTCCTTTCCAAGGTACAGCCCAGGCGGTTGTAGAGGTATTGGGCGGCAGAGCCGAATTCGGAATTTATAACCCGGGTGAAGTGAAATCCCAAATCGAAAGCGGAGATCTGCTTCCACTTGCCGTCATGAATGACAAACGTCTTGAAGGCTTCTTCAAGGATGTGCCGACAGTAAAGGAAAAAGGAATTAATGTTGACTGGGCCGGAACTTACCGCGGGATTGCCGTACCTAAAAGCACTCCGGATGAAATTGTAAAAGTATTGGAAGAAGCGGTTGGCAAAGCCGTGAAGGATCAAAAGTTTGTTGATTTCATGAATAAGCAAAACCTGTTCATTGATTACTTGAATGCATCGCAATTCCAAGAAATGATTCAAAAAGATACCACAGCATTGGATGCCATCGTACAGGTAGTGAACAAGCAAAAGAAATAATCATTAGGAAGGGGGGGCGGGGCATGATCTGTGTACTCCCGTCCCTTTCCGATGTTTTGACCCTGTACTTTTGAGAAAGGGTGTGTAGGATTGAAGAACGCGGGTGTATGGGCGGCTTTGCTTTTGCTCGGATTTTCAGGCTTTATGCTTTGGCAGTCTTTATCTTATCCTTATTATACCGTCACGGGTCCTGGGCCCGGGTTTCTTCCCAGGTGGATCTGCAGCGCTTTGATCGTGCTTTCGCTTATGTATCTATGGGAATCGATTAAGAAAAGCATGATCTACTTTTCGGAAATATTGCCTAAAGGAAGACCGTTAGCAAGTGTACTGGTTGCTCTCGCTTCCCTGCTCGTATTTATCGTTATTGTCGATTTTGCAGGGTTTGTCATTTCCGCGGTCGTATTATTGTTTATCTCTCTGGTTCGGGAATATAAGTGGTATTCGGCGTTAGGCATTTCGATCGTCACTTCATTATTTGTATTTTATGTGTTTTATACGTTGTTGGGTGTTCCACTACCTGTGAACGCACTCGGATGGTAAGGAGGAAATAATTTGGAGTCGTTTGCACAACTAATTACGGGATTTGAGACAGCGTTGAGTTGGTGGAATCTTCTTTATTGTTTAATTGGAGTCACCATCGGGATGCTGGTTGGCGTCCTGCCAGGCTTAGGCCCGACCACTGCTACAGCTCTTTTGCTGCCGATCACCTTCTCGATGGAGCCCGTATCCGCCATCATCATGCTAGCGGGTATTTATTACGGCTCCCTCTATGGCGGTACCATCACTTCAGTCCTGATTAATACCCCGGGTGAAGCAGCCTCCGTTATCACCTGTCTCGACGGTCATCCGCTCGCCAAACAAGGAAGGGCCGGAACTGCACTGGGTGTTGCCGGTATCGGGTCCTTTATCGGAGGTATCTTCACAACGCTGGGGCTCGTGTTTGTTGCTCCTCCGCTGGCTGCCATGGCCTTGGAATTCGGTCCTCCCGAATTTTTTGCTCTGATTGTAGTAGGGCTGGTCATGGTTATCGGATTAATGGGAAAATCATTGGTCCGGGGATTGATTTCCGCCCTATTGGGTTTAATTTTATCCTTAATCGGCATGGACACGATTTCAGGAGCCGTACGTTTTGATTTAGGACAGCCCTTTTTAATGAGCGGTCTGGATTTTGTTACGATTACGATGGGCTTATTCGGAATTTCCGAGGTGCTTTTCGGTATGGAGAACATGTCTAAGGCCGAGAAGCCGGCCAAGGTAAAAGGACTTCTCCCCAAAAGGGAAGAATGGCCTCCTACCTTAAAGGCGATTGGCCGCGGAACAGGAATCGGATTTTTGACAGGATTGATTCCAGGCTCCAACTCCGTAATCCCCGCCATCTTATCTTATTCTTTGGAAAAGAAGCTTGCCAAAGACCCGTCACGGTTCGGTAAAGGCGCGATCGAAGGCGTTGCAGGACCGGAAACGGCGAACAATGCTTACTGCGGATCGGCCATGATTCCCTTGTTCACTCTGGGGATTCCAAGCTCACCGACCATTGCGATTCTATTTGGAGCTTTTATCATGCACGGCCTTACTCCAGGCCCCACGTTATTTCAAACCAACCCTGACATTGTCTGGGCGATTATTGCAAGTATGTTCATCGGAAACACGATTCTCCTGATCATGAATCTGCCGATGGCAGGGATGTGGGCGAAGATTGCCATGGTTCCCGGGAAGCTGCTTTATCCCATGATTATTGTTGTTTCCGTCATCGGTGCCTATAGCGTAAACAACAGTCTTTGGGACGTAGGGATCATGTTTTTGTTCGGGATTGTAGGCTATTTTATGAAAAAGCTCGATATTCCTTTAGCACCACTCGTATTGACTTTTGTATTGGGTAAAATGCTGGAGACTTCTCTGCTGCAATCGTTAATCTTCTTCAAGGGAGACTTTATGGGCTTCTTCTACCGCCCGATCTCCGGAACGCTGCTGGTGATTGCTACGATTATTTTGATCTTCAGCATCTATTCCAGTGTGAAAAACAAAAGAGGTTTTCTTGCCGATGACGTTGAAGCTTAACCATTTCATCCTATAAATATTTTAGTTATTATCATAAAATAAATGTGATGACTGTATCCGAGCCCAGTCCTCTATGAGGTGCTGGGTTCGTTCCGTCAGGCTGCTTCATTAATTGTCCTTCAGCAGAGTGGAGATGCGGCTTGTCGCTTCTTTAATCGTTGCGATCATCTCCGGCTCTCTTTTCTCCTGGGCCGTAACGAATGGAATACAAATGCTCATACTGGCAATCAGCTGATTGGTTGAATCATAAATGGGTGCGGCAAAGCATTTGCAGGCCTCATAGGATTCAGCATCATCCATACTGTAACCCCTCTCTCGAATCCGTTCCAGCTCCGCAATAAGCTCGTCCACACTAGTGATGGTATTAGCGGTCAACTTTTCAAATGTATATCCCTCATAGAGCGTCCTGATCTGTTCATTGGAATAAGCGGACAAAAGCATTTTGCCGACAGCCGTAACATAGGCGCTTTGAGCCCTGCCGACCTCCATATGATAGCGTAAGGGATTGGTCGATTCCTCAAAAGCAATATAGACGATATCCAAGCCGTCCAGAACAGCCAGATGGACATTTTCGTTAAATTTACTTTTGATTTGCTTCATAATGGGCTTGGCTATTGGAACCAGAGGCGTGGCTGACAGCATATTGGAAAACTGATAAAGCTTGGAGCCGAGAAAAAGCTTGCGGGAATCATCCATCTTCAAGTATCTGCGCTGCAGCATCGTATGCACCAGCGCATGGATGCTGCTGTCGGCGATATTGAGCTTTTTGCCCAGCTCCCGAATATGAAGCCCGTCGCTATGCTTTACCAGCGCTTCTAGTATGTCAAACACCCTGTCTGCCGATTTGACCGGCAGGAAAGGCTTGTTTTTCATCGGATAACCCCCAAATATACATGATGATACCCTGATTATAGCATAGCGTACGCGGTCGAAGTATATGACTATCCATGACGTTACAAAGATAGTGAGAAGGTTCGCGCATGGCTATACCCGGCAAATGAGTCATAAGTAAGGTTAAACGCAATATACTTTTTATCATATATGAAAACCGTTTCCCTGTATATGAAATTTAAGGAATTTTTGGTTTGACAAGAAAACGCATACAAAGTAATATATTACATATACGGAAAATTAAATATCTCATATGTGAAAACATGTGGATTCAGACATCGATATGGAGTATAAAGTGGTGGCTGAAGACGTGATTTCGATTTGTTGAAAGCGATTTCAACACGTGACGAAAGGAAGGGGGAGGTCCCGTCATTTGCAATGGACAATAGCAAGGCTGCAAGCTTGGCCAATTCATTTGGAATAGGGGTCTTTTATCGCAATGGATTTGCATGGTTAATTATTAATTCTTCGAAGGAGTGATAACTAATGGCATTAACAGAAGTCAATACACCGGAAAAGAAGGTTCGAATGAAACGCTCGATTATTGACTGCGACGTTCATCATCTTGCCCCCGTATCCGCCATCAAAGAAAACTTGCCCAGGTTTTACCGCGATCAGATTGATTTGTGGGGATGGAGGCTTCCGGGTCCGATTTATTTAAACGGCGGAGTTCAGGGGTTAACCGTTGATTCCGCTCCTCCCGATGGTACGAATCCCCTTGGCGGACGGGGAGATATGGAATATCTGAGCAAGTATCATATGGATCCGTTTAATGTCGAGTACGGCATTTTAACCGGCAGTGATTACTCGTTCCAGGCTTCACCCGACCCTGATTATGCTGCAGCGATCTGTTCTGCTCTCAATGATTATACGATAGAGCATTGGACCTCCAAGGACAGCAGGCTGAAAGGCTCCGCTTTTATTGCGAAGCAGGATCCGCTGCTTGCAGCCAAAGAGATCGACCGGATCGGATCGCATCCGGACATGGTTCAGGTCATTGTGGCGAGCGGTGCTGAGAAGCCTTATGGAAATCGTTTTTACCATCCGATTTATGAGGCGTGTGTACGGCATGATCTGCCGTTTAACATCCATGTATTGACTGAAGGGCTCGGTATTAATGAAGGTCCGACAGGAGCAGGCTATGTAACGTACTACCCCGAATACAGGGCTGCAAGGCCTCAGGTCATGATGGCCCACCTGGCGAGCTTTATTTTTGAAGGGGTATTCGAAAAATTCCCGACATTGAAGGTTGTGCTTCAAGAGGCCGGGGCGTTCTGGATTGCACCGTTCTTATGGAAGCTGGATTCCGATTGGAAAAGTCTCCGCTTCCAAACACCATGGCTGAAAAAAGCGCCTAGCGAATATTTCCGCAGCCATGTTAGAGTGACCTCGCAGCCGATTGAAATGCCTCCGAACACAGAGCTGTTTCATCAAATGATGAAGGCGATTTATGCCGATGAGTGCTTAATGTACTGCAGCGATTTCCCGCACTGGGATTTCGATTCCCCGCTGCTGACGTTCCCTAAGATGGATGATGCGCTATGGGAAAAAATTTTTTATCAGAATGCAGCCGATTTGTACCGTCTCCCCGCACGAAGAAGTGAACAAGGAGGTGCGGAGGCATGAACCGGTTTCTCGTAGGAAAAGCATCCGAAATTCCCGAGGGCTCCAAAAAGATCATTCAGGCCGGAGGACGAAGCGTCGGTGTTTATAATATAGCGGGACAATACTATGCGCTCCGCAACACCTGCCCACATCAGGGGGCTGAGCTTTGCTCCGGTATCACGGCGTCGTACATTATCTCGTCCGGCCCGGGAGATTTTACTTATGAACGTGAAGGCGAGATCGTACGCTGCCCTTGGCACCAATGGGAATTCGACATCAAGACGGGCCGCATGATCACGGATCCGAAAATGAGGACGAAGACCTATGATGTTACCGTTGAGCGGTACGATGTATCCGTGGAGGAGAATCAGGTGTACGTTCACCTTTAAGCCATTACACATAAAGCCGGGCTCGTAGCCTGGCTTTATGTGTAAAAAGCAAGAGTTCAGATCCCCGAATATCTATGTGAGATGGAGGTCATATTTGATGAAGAAGCGAGGATTGACTTTAGGATTAGCAGCGGTACTGGCATTAAGCACTCTATTGGCCGGATGCGGAACGAGCGGCACTCAAGCTACCGGTAATCAGGCAAGCGGAGGGGCTGGAGGCCAGGCCGAGACCGTTGAACTGAAATTTGGACATGTATTAGCCCAGGACAGCCACTTCCAGGTGATGGCTGACAAGATGGCGGAATTGGCTGCAGCAAAGTCCAATGGTTCGATAAAAATTACGGTATTTCCCCAATCCCAATTAGGCGGGGACTCGAAGATGATTCAGTCCATGCGTACAGGAGTGCAAGGCTTATCGATTACGAATCAGGCCTCCTTGGTGAATACGATTCCGGAGCTGACGATTTTTGACCTGCCTTACTTATTTGACAGCATAGATCAGGCGAATAAAGTGCTTAACGGTCCCGTAGGTCAAAAATATTTGGATTTGCTCCCAAAGCATGGACTTATCGGATTAGGGTATATGAGCGTAGTGGAACGTAACGTTTTCGCCAACAAAGCTATTCATAAGCCTGAGGATATGAAATCATTAAAGCTCAGAACAATGCAAGCGCCGGGGCATATCAAAGCTTATGAGCTGTTAGGAACACAGCCGACGCCAATGGCTTATTCCGAAGTGTATTTGTCCTTGCAGCAAGGGGTGGTAGACGGAGGGGATACGACACCTGACCAATTTATTATGGATAAATTTATTGAAGTTGCCAAGTATTACAACATGACCAAGATTCACTACTTGCCGCTGATTCTTACCATGTCCCAAATCCAATGGGATAAGATGAGTCCGGACCAACAAAAGATCGTTCAAGAGTCGGCTAAAGAAGCGTTGGCCTTCCAAACGGAATACTACAAAAAAGAATACAGCGATTCGCTCGAAAAAATAAAGGCGTCCGGCGTTACGGTAGTTGAAACGGATGTCAGTGCTTTGAAGGAGCAGACCGATAAGGTTTACGATGCCATCTTGAAGGAAATCCCGAACGGTAAGCAGCTTCTGGAAGAGATTGAAGCCGCAAAGAAGTGAATAGACTGGCAGCCTATGGTGGTGGGGGTTCACATTGCCTCCATCCTTACCCTTTAAGCCAACGTTAGAATGGGGTTGATATTTTGTTGCTTATCAAATTCGTTGACAAGTTAAATAAAGTGATGGAGTACCTTGTTGGATCCGCTTTGGGACTTATGACTGCGGTTGTGTTTTTGCAGGTGTTCGTACGGTTTGTTCTCGGCGGCTTGGGTATTCAGGCATCTGTGCCATGGACGGAGGAATTGGCAAGGTACCTCATGATTTGGTCGATTTTTATCGGTGCTGCGATCATGGCGCGAAGAGGCGAATCGCTTGCCGTTGAAATTCTGATTCAAGTCGTTCCGGCATCGCTGGGCAAAATATTGAAAATCAGCTCCCATATCCTTGTTCTTGCTTTCTATGGGTGCATTTTCTTTGTCGGTTTGGAAATGGCGCAATTCGGTTTCTCCGAAAAGGCTCCCGTTCTGAAGGTGCCCATGGTTTATGTATACTCGGCGATGTCCATTGGCGCAGCATTAACAATATTGAATACGATGACAATGCTGGTCGATATTTATGTCAATAAAAAAGATATTCTTAACGCTTCGGATGAAGAGGTAAACGCAGAAATCGAGGCTGCGATGGAAGACTATGAGAAGAACAGAAAGGAGATTGCGGTATGATATCGTTGTTGTTCATTTCCTTTATTGTTTTTCTGTTCATTAACGTTCCCATTGCGGCCTGTCTGGGTTTTGCATCCTTAGTGGCATTATATATGAAGGGGATTCCTCTTATAGTCGTGGGTCAATCCATATTTGAAAGCTTGGATTCCTTCGCCCTGATGGCAGTTCCTTTCTTTATCCTGGCAGGCAACCTGATGCAGACCGGTGGCATGTCCAGACGACTAATTAACCTCGCGAATGTTTTGGTAGGCTGGTTCAGGGGAGGTCTAGGTTCAGTTGCCGTACTAACCTCTATGTTTTTTGCGACTATTTCGGGTTCCTCGTCTGCGACTACGGCAGCCGTAGGCTCGACGCTCATTCCGGCGATGGAGAAGAAGGGGTACCCGAAAAACTTCGCTACGGCTACCTGTGCAGCCTCGGGTGAGCTTGGGGTCATCATCCCTCCGTCCATTCCCATGGTCGTTTACGGCTTGGTAGCCAATGTTTCGATTGGTAGTCTGTTTTTGGCCGGGTTTATTCCAGGCCTCTTGATTGGTCTCTCCCTCGTACTGACCATTATTATTTTCGCCAGGGTGAAGGGCTTTGATGTTGTCCATCGCACAAGCAAACGTCAATGGTTGAAAGATTTGTGGAAAGCATTCTGGGATTCGTCGTTAGCCCTGCTTATGCCTTTCATTATTCTTGGAGGAATCTATAAAGGCTGGTTTACACCTACAGAGGCTTCCGTTGTTGCGGTGGTTTACGGTTTTATCATTGGGATGTTCGTTTATCGAGAAATTAAATGGAAGGATTTAATGCCTATTTTAGCCAAATCTGTTCTTGCTACCTCAGTGATCATGCTGATTGTAGGTTATGCTTCCATTTTCGGGTACATCTTGACCATAGAAGAGGTTCCGCAAAGACTGGGAAAAGCGATAGCCGAATTTTCAGATAGTCCTATCGTCTTTTTGTTGCTGGTCAATATTTTTCTATTTCTTGCCGGAACGATTATGGAAGCCTTAATCACCATAATTATTGTAGCTCCTATTTTGGCCCCGATTGCTGTCTTATTCGGTATTGATCCGGTTCACTTCGGGATCATTATGGTGGTTAACGTTGCGATCGGCATGTTAACTCCGCCGGTAGCTGTAAATCTGGTAGTGGCCTGTCAAATCGCTAAATTAAAAATGAGTCATTTGACCCGGCCGGTTTTGCTCTATTTAGGTATTTTATTCGTAGATGTACTGATTATCAGCTATATACCTGCCTTATCTACATGGCTTCCTTCATTTATGTAAAGAAGGCAGCGGGATATCGGACAGACCATACGATTCGGAGATCTCTTGCGGGATTAAAACGTTAAATATCAATGTGGGGAGATAATGACCATGAAGGCTGTGTTTTATGAAGGAAGCGGAACGATTCGGGTGGGAGAATGCATCAGTGTGCCGCCCCTTGCAGGGGAAGTTCAAATTAAGGTTTCGCATGCCGGTATTTGCGGAACGGATCTGCATATTTTTCACGGACACATGGACAAAAGAGTGACCTTTCCTCAAGTGATGGGTCATGAAATGTCGGGAGTGATTCATGCGTTAGGAGAGGGCATTACCGATTACGCGATCGGAGACCGTGTTACAGTCATGCCTCTAAGTCCCTGTGGTCAATGTCCAGCCTGTTCGGCCGGACACAAGCATATCTGCCAGAACTTGAAATTTCTCGGGATTGAAACGGCAGGAGCTTTTCAAGGCTTGTGGACGGTACCGGCCTTTACCTTGCACCGTCTTCCGGAGAGCTTGTCCCTGGAGCACGGGGCCATGATCGAACCGCTGGCTGTGGCTTGTCACGATGTGAGAATCGGTGAAGTGAAGCGCGGGGAATATGTGGTCGTGCTTGGCGGGGGACCGATTGGAATGCTGATTGCTCTAGTTGCCAGAGAAGCGGGAGCAAACGTATTGATATCAGAAATCAATCCGTTTCGCCTGGAGCTGGCCGGAGAGCTTGGGTTGGATACCATAAACCCGAAAGAGGCGGACATCGTCGATTATGTCAATCGTCAAACGGGCATGGCAGGAGCTGACGTCGTGTTCGAAGTGACCTCCTCGGCTGCCGGAGCGGAAGTGATGACCCAGCTGCCCCGTACCCGTGGCCGAATTGTAGTGGTGGGGATTTTTGCTCAGCCGCCGAAAGTCGATCTGCACCGGTTTTTCTGGCGGGAGCTGAACATGTCCGGAGCCCGGGTGTATGAGCATGAAGATTTTGAAAAAGCGATACAGCTGTCCGCATCCGGACAATTACCGCTGGATCGTTTGATTACGGAAGTCTATCCTTTGGAGCGGTTGGAGGAAGGGTTCAAGCAAATGGAAAGCGGAAGCAGCGTCATGAAAATTTTGCTGAGGTGCTCGTGATTTGAGCTTATACCATTAGGGGGATAACCAGTATGAAAAAAACATCGACCATCTTCGCAGCAGGCTCTCTGCTTGTCATGACACTATTCGCTTCAGGCTGCGGTAATCCAACCGTCAATTCGAGCTCGGCCGATACGAAAACGGAAAATAAAGAAGAAAAAAAGGCCGTGAATTATCCAACGAAACCCATTGAAATCATTGTTCCTTTTGCTGCCGGAGGCGGGACGGATATGATGTGGCGTGCTTTGGCTGAATCGATGAAGACGGTACTTGGTCAGGATGTCGTCATTGTGAATAAAACCGGCGGATCCGGTGCGGTAGGTATGAGTGAAGGGCTTCAGGCGAAGCCCGACGGATATAAATTAACGGCGGCCAACCGTGAGATTGCGGCTCTTCCCGTGCTCGGTCTGGCGCCATTTAAAACCTTCGATTTTAAGTTTATCGGTAAAATTAATACGGACCCTGCCATGGTCGTTGTTTCCTCCAAATCGAAGTATCAAACATTTGAAGATTTGGCTGCCGATATCAAAGCCAATCCGGGAAAGCTGAATTTCGCTTCCTCCTCCACACCAAGCTACTATAGCATTCCCTTTGCCGAAGCGGCTAATCTGGATTTCGTAACGATTCCTTTCCAAGGCACAGGGCAGGCCGTTGTAGAGGTTTTGGGCGGAAGGGCTGAATTCGGAATTTATGGCATCGGTGAAGTGAAAAATCACATCGAAAGCGGAGGCCTACGTCCGTTGGCGCTTATGGCGGATAAGCGAGCTGAAGGATATTTTAAGGATGTACCGACCATGAAGGAAAAAGGGATTGATGTGAAAGCCCATGCTTATCGCGGCCTTGCCGCACCTGGAGGCACGCCTGACGAGATCATACGCATTTTGGAGGATGCCCTTGCCAAGGCAGTGAAGGATCCCAAATTTATCGAGTTCATGAATAAACAAAACTTGTTCATTGACTATCAGAATGGGACAGATTTTAAGAAGATGCTGGAGCAGGATCTAAAAGATTTGGAAGTGGTTGCCGAGGTCGTAAAAAGACAGAAATAAGATAGAAAAGTGAATTGACAGATGGGTTGATTGTGCTATAATGTGGAATATAAAGATTGTGTGATATATTAGATATTAGTTAAACGTTTAAAATCAAGAAAGCATGGTGCTCGAAAAAGCGGGGATCAAGGATCTGTCGAAGGGTGTGACGGAAGAAAGAGGTAACAGAACCGTAATGGCTGGAACCAAAATGGAACCGTTTACAAATAAAATGTAATACTGCGGTTCTATTCATGTAGGGTAGGGTTTATTTTAAGCTTCATTGTACGAGGCTTGAGGTCAATGACTAATAACTACAAATCCAAAACCTTGGGAGGTAGAAAATAATATGGAAGCGTCTACGACGAGGAAAGCTTCTAGGTTTAATCACGGGATTATCGATTGCGATGTGCATCAATGTGTCAAAAGCTACGACGATTTGAAGCCTTATTTGCCGCGGGTATGGTGGGACAGATTGAAGGCCCACAATATGACATTGCCATTTCTCATGTTTCGTCCGATTCCGCTGGAACGCGATGATGCAAGACCGGATAATGGACTTCCTTCGGGCTCCGATCCGGAATTCGCGAAAGTGGATTTGCT
>NZ_JBVASZ010000057.1:0-15664 GCF_057814255.1 Paenibacillus sp. F024 | reverse complement strand
AATTACTCTGCAAAATGTATGGACTAAAGACGCTTTTGTAAATCGCATGCGCATGAATGACGAACATCGGAAAGCCGTATGAGGGAAAACTTCACGTACGGTTTGATGAGGAGGGGCTGAAAAAAAACTACGGCGGCATGAATAACTAACAGGATCTTCCTAACGGTTTGTCGAAGTAATTACGGTCAAAATTTCCAAAGGAGTTGACCCGCATTGCTTTCCAAAAACCGTCTGCGTCCACAACGGAGAATATACTTTAGACCTGAACATAAGAATTGTCCTCACTGCCAACAGAAATTACGTCGTTCACATACAGCATGGAATAAGAAAATCGCCACATTGAAAGAAGTCGTTCACGTTTGGAGCATGGCCTACCATTGCGAAAATCCAGATTGCCCGAAGCCAGGTGTATACTACAAATCGGCGGAAGCAGAAGCAATAAGCATGAAGCATTCTCCTTACGGCTTCGACGTTGTTTGCCTAGTTGGTGAACTTCGCTTCAAACGGCATATGACCCGCAAGGAGATTGCGGATGAATTGAACGCGAGAGGTGTTCAGACATCCGAACGGAGCGCACAAAATCTGTATGAACGGTATCAAACATTGCTTGCTGCTAGTCTTACTGAACATACGAAGAAAGTGCTGGCTGAAGTCACAGAACAAAACGGCGGTATTATCTTGTCTATGGATGGCGTCCAGCCAGAGAAAGGCAATGAGACACTTTATGTAATTCGTGAAGTATTCAGCGGTACTGTCTTAATAGCAAAAAACATGAAAAGTGGTTCATCTGCCGAGTTACAAACGCTCATCCAACCGATCATCGAGCAAGGCTATCCGATCGTCGGTATTGTTAGTGATGGACAGCAATCCATTCGTCTAGCGATGGAGACGCTTTTGCCCGATGTGCCTTATCAATATTGCCAGTACCATTATTTAAAAGACATCGCGAAACCGGTTGTTGATGTCGATCGAAAGTTAAAGACCGAGCTCAAGAAAAGCATGCGCGGCATTCGTGAAGTCGAGCGGAAAATCGAACAGTCGGATTCACAAGAAGCAAGCATCGCGAAGGGTTACGTTGCTGCCGTACGTGCATTGCTCTTGGAAGACGGAAATCCTCCATTAGATTTACCCGGTATGCGTATCTATGAACAGGCCCAAGCCATTCAAGCGTCCCTTCAAAAATGCTTGGATAAAAAAGGGGGCCACCCTACTTCAAAACGTTTTCAGAATATTTAGTAAAGTCGATTCCCTTCAGCAACAATACGAGAAAGTCGCTCGCTGGATGAAGCCAATCCGTCACATTGCAGAAATCCTTGAACCCAGCATGGATAAGACAAGCAAGACAGTTGAATGGGAAATGACAAAGCTGTTGGATTGGGTTCGGCTTTCCTATACCGAAGAGAATGATCTGGAAATGGTTAACAATCTCCTTAGTTACAGCAAGGGATTCTGGAAGGGACTCTTCACTTGCTACGATCATTATCATGTGCCAAGAACGAACAACGATCTGGAACGCTTCTTCCGAGCTACGAAGACACGACACCGTCGGATGACCGGGCTACGCAACTGGAACGAATACATCTTACGGAATGGTGAGATGGTTGTGCTCGTTGATGATGGACTTAAACAGGAAAACCTAATCGCCCGTTTAAGGATGGTCGACTACACAAGCTACAAGAAACAGAAAGAAAAATGGAATAACCGGTTGAGCGATAGTGTTATGCGCAAACGGTTTAAACGCGATCCACAAAATTATCTTAAAAATTTAGAAAACCAATGGCTCAAATAACATGTATGTTATTCATGCCGCCGTAGAAAAAAAAAAAAAAAATTCAGTCCTTTACTCTAGAAGGATGCAAGTTCTTGTACCTGGATCTGGACAAGAACTTGCATTAAATGTAAGCATAAAACAGCCCGCACCTGTTAAAGGAATGGGGGCTGTTTTATGCTATTTCTTGAATACCCTGCAGATTAACGGTAAAGTAGTTGACCAGGGAAGCAGCTTGTCCAGCACTTGCGGATCCTTTGGATCTTCCAACTGGGGGAGCTTCTCGAACAAGTAGGTCAAGTAGTAGAAGGGATGAAGCCCATTTTCCTTGGCTGTTTCCGCAATACTGTAGATCACCGCGCTGGCCTTGGCCCCGCGGGGGTATTGGAGAACATCCAATTCTTCCGTCCAATGACGAACGGCTTAATGGATCGTTCGCTTCGGTTGTTGTCGAGCTCCAGCCGGCCGTCCTGCATAAAGGCCGTCAGCTTCTCCCACTGGTTCAGACAATACCCAATTGCCTCCCCGAGTTTGCTCTTGGGAAGTGCACGCCCATTCTGCTTATGAATCCACGCTAAAAAAGCATCCAACACCGGTTGACTGTTCTTCAGTCGGGCCTCATAACGTTCTTCCGGCGTAGCATCCTTCAATTCCCGCTCAATGGCAAAGAGGCGGTTACAGAACTCAAGCCCCTCCTTCGTTGTAACCGTTGCAGTCTCGGTTGCCTTTGGCGGCAATGCTTTCAGAGCTTCATCGAACTTTCGTCGGGCATGGGACCAGCACCCGACAAGCGTAACGCCGTCCACCTTATGGTAACCGGGATAACCATCGGTATGGAGGTATCCCTTGAACCCCGTCAGGAAATTCCGGGCATGCTCACCGGCCCGCGTTTCCTGGTAGTCGTACAGGATCATCGCCGGTCCGATGCGCCCCGTGCGGTACAGCCACAGATAGGATTTGGTTTCGGCAGTTCGTCCCGGCTCCCGGAGAACTTGCAGCGTGGTTTCATCGGCATGAAGGATATCCCGCTGAAGCAAACACTCATGCATCCGGTCATACAGCCGCACCAACCACTGATCCGCTGCCGCCATCATCCAGTTGGCCATGGTCTGGCGGGACAACAACACTCCAAAGCGGGCAAATTGTTGCTCTTGCCGGTACAACGGCATGCTCTCCACATACTTCTGGCTCATAATATGGGCCAGAATGGAAGGGGACGCCAAACTGCCGGGTTGAACCGGTTTCGGCATGGGGGCTGTAACGATCGGTGTTTCTGTAGCTTCCAGCTCATATCGACGGCATGCATATACATACCGGACATGCTTGACCACTTTGACCTCGGCAGGAATGTATTTCAACTCTTGCCGGATTTCCGTGCTCATCTCATGAAGGCCGCCACCGCAGCACGAACAAACCTGCTCCGCTTCGGTCAGGCGGTATTCGACGGTTTCCACAGGCAAATGCTCCAGATTCTCAACACGACCGCCTCGTACCTTCTTCTTCCGCTGGTACGTGATGGTCTCAACGGTCGGTTCTTCCTTTGGGGGATCTGCCTCTGCTTCGATCTCGTTAAACAGCTCCAACTCCAGTTGATCCGGATGGGTCCGTTCACTGGAGGCACCGAACCGTTTTTTCTGGGCAAGGCGAAACTGCTCCTCAAGCCGAGACAGCTCGGCAGCCAGTTTTTTATTTTCATCCACAAGCAGGCGATTCTGCTCTTGCAGTTCTTCTATGGTAGGGGCCGGCTTCGATGTACGTTTCATACATTAGGTATTCAACCCAACTGCTTCGGAATCCTACTGCCACCTGTGACAATCCGGCGACATCCGGTTAAATGACCACACTGGCGTTCACAGCCGGATGAGCGTGGCGTTGCTTCAACGAAAGTCCGTCCAACAGCCAGCGTAATTCCCGACGGGATACCTCCATTGGGATTGCAGAAGAGGATTCGGGCCATTGGAAGGTGCCGCGTTCCAGACGACGGTAATACAACCAGAAGCCATTATGGTTCCAGTACAGGATTTTCAACTTGTCCCGTTGCCGGTTGCAGAACACAAACAGACTCGGAGAAAAGGGGTCGAGGTTAAACCCCTCCTGCACCAATGCGGCCAGGCTGTCGATGGATTTTCTTAAATCCGTGCATCCGCAGGCCAAGTAGACTTGTTTGATCTGAACTTCACTCAGCATACAGTTTGCAGGATACGTACCGCATCTGCGAGTACGGATGGGCTGAACCCTGGTTTTAGTTCAATGGTTGCCGCTCCGACACGGATCACAAGAACCGAATCCACCGTTACCGCCCCCTTGTTTTCAACGCTGACTTCGACCCAGTTGGATCGTGCAGGCTTATGTTCACATATCAGAATCTTTAAGTCCTTTACAGAACTAAAGCGTAAGGGGGTACCCTTTCTAATTGAGCCGATAACTTTTCCAAATTGCGAACCCAGAAATGAAACTGTCGGCGATTCAGTTTATATTCGGCACACCATTCCGTAATGTTCAGTCCGCTGGCTTTCTGGGCCGCAATCTGTTCGGCCCAATATTGTCTTCTCTCGGAAACGGTCATGAAAAAATCCTCCTCGCGTTATTCTGAGGAAGATTATCTCATGGCCGGTTTGATGTTTATAGGTGGGCAGGGTTTTACGCTTACCGACAAAAGAGGTCCTAAACCCTTGTGGTTGTTAGACTTTTGATTCGTTTAGCAAGCCCTATTTATACCCAAGATATAGCTAAAAAATGCTCAGTTCGAGTGGGAAAATTGCTTCTGACGGGATCCGATCACTCAAGCGAAGAAATACGGTTTTTTTCAGATTAAACGCATATCACCGGAGGTAATGAGGCTGAATCAAACTTTGCAGGGTGGCGATAACACGAAAGTTATTCTATTTCGATGGGGGATTTTTCGGTTCGTTCTTACGGCCTTGTTTTGGTTCTGGCAATATTGCTTGAAATGGGCGTAGCTTATTTCTTGGCAAGAGGGACTCATTACCAGAAGCTCATTCCAAATATGATCGTTTATGTGGTTCTAGGAGCGATTATTAGCGAACGAATATGGCAACGTCTTCTTTTTTCAGTGGAACTATTATTCCGAAAATTTATCTGAAATCCCGGCAATCTGGAACGGAGGCATCGCAATCCAAGGCGCACTGGTCGGCGGTTTCATCTCTGCTGCTATTTATACGTGTGTACATCGTCTTTCGTTTTGGACGTTGGACGACCTTATCGCACATGCCAATATATATTGGGATAAGCGATCGGACGAATTGCTTGCTTTTTGAATGGAGATGCTTACGGATCTCCGACAGGATCTAGATTTGGCATCATTTATCCAGAAGGAACGATGTCTTTTGATGTATATGGCTCTCAACCCTTATGCCCTGCTGAAGTATGGGAAGTGCAGTGGGATTTGATTGTGTTTGCGCTATTAATAACTCAACTTTCGCAGCATGAAATCGGCAGATAGGCCTTGATGTAACTGGGCAGGGCGACGATCCATTGCTGGAGTTGACGCTGAATGAGTGTTGAGATTTTCTTTCCGGTTTTCGTGGCGATTTCCGTGATCAATTCGACCAGTTGCTGCAGGGCAACCGCCCAGTCGATGGTACCGACTTCATCGCAAAGCAAATAAAACAATCCGCCAAAAGACCGCTGATCGGTACTCTGCCGGTGCTGCCAGGCGAGAAGAATGTAGCGCGAAAACACAATCGTCGTATGACTCACGAGCAGATCGTACGAGCGGCCCTGAAACTCTTCTTTGCAAGCGCAGCAGGGATTTGGCGCACTTGAAGAAGACCTCGATCTCCCAACGCATCCGGTAAATCTGGATGATGTCTTGGGCGGACAACGTCAGATCGGTCGAAAGAACGGCAAGCCATTCTTTTTTCTTTGAACGGTGACGGAAAAACACGATCGTCACCGGGATGCCGGGGGTAAGCTCCGTCCGGATCTGGCGGAGGATATTGCGGTTTCTGCCCTCAACACGTGGTGCAACAGGATACAGATCCTTCAGGTTCAGCCGCTCCCCGTTCACGAGATAGCGCTTGTTATCGTTCTTCACCATGCCGATCACATGCAGTCCGCGGCGGGTCACTTCCTGAATGAGCGGCGCATGCGTAAACCAACTGTCCATAAGGACAAATGACGCAGAAATCCCGGCCTGAGTGGCACGATCCAGCATTATAGCGATCACTTGCGGGGCAGAGTAGAGTGCTTCCTGGCGGCGTTTGTAGCCATGAGTGCGCTTGTCGATGCCTTCCATCATACCGTTAATGCCGGACTTCGCGGAACTGAGCAGTGCAAAGTCCATGGGGATAAAGGAATGTCCATCCGACCAGCCCATCGTCAGCAAGCGGAAGCCCTTGTAGAACTCACCCGTCGCATGGTCCTTGAATCGCGCCAGCATCTCGACAGCCTTACTCCGGTTACGCTCGAACAAGGAGTCGTCGAAGATAAACGCCGTCTCCCTGTTCGCCGAAGTCAGTTTCTCCATTCGCTGAACCGTTTCGCCGCTTAGCGACAGCAGAAATCGCCGCCAGGCATATCCGCCGTGATTCAAAAACCGGTAGACTGCATCTTTGCCTGGGAACGCCTCGCCCTTGCTGCTCTCCAGTAGCCGGAACCAGTTCTTCTGGTGAAACAACAGAACGAATACAACGCGTAACAAATAGGCACAGGTGAACCCAAACTTCTTCTTGAAACCTGCGCCATTCAAGTGTTTGAGCACACTCAGTTCCAGAAAAGCCGGTTTGATTTCTTTTGGCAGTTGATCAAGTGATTGCTGTTGTTCTATCATAGAGGAGGCACCTCTTCTGTGTGGTAATGGACGCTCGACACTCTCACTTTACCAAACGAAGAGGTGTTTTTCTATTTTCGTCAAACCGACAATCCAATTGAATTCTAACCAATGCTACGTGGCTGTTAAGCTGATTTTGGCTCTGCGAAAGTTGAGTTAATAACCTTAAGACATAAGGCTTGGCCAACGTTTTTTTTCAGGCTCACGGTTGGTATGAGGGAGCTTTTTCACGTATCAACAATTTAAGTCCGCCCAGTATAAATATGGATTTGTTGAGTCACAATGGGAAGGGGGGTGGAAACATGAGAAGCGTACATGAAAATGTCGATCCATTGATCCTGAAATTAAACGAAATCTTTGGAGAAAACAGCGATTTTGTTATGGAAGCAAGCATTCTTTTTCAAAAGAACATATACTTATGTTACTTTCGTTCGATCGTTGATGCAACAAAGACGAAGGAGACGTTACATTCGATTTGCTCAGACCAATCAAAAGATTTGGAGTTAGAGGAGCAGGCATTGCAGGTTGGTGGGAAACGCAAGTACTCGTTGGACGAAGCCGTCAACGGTTTACTGGAAGGAAAGCTGCTTTTCTTTGTTCCGCAAAGCACAGGATTTATTTTGATGGATCCGTCACATCCAGCCTTGGAAAGGAGTATTACAGGCCCGCAAAATGAAAACGTCATCCAATCTTCTTTTGATGCATTTACAGAAGACATGGATAAAAATATTGCATTACTGCGAAAAAATTTGCCGTCTAAAGAACTGAAAGTACAATCTTTATCCGTAGGTTCCCTGCAGCACCGTAAAGTGGGAGTTATATCTTTATCCGGAAAAGCGAGCAAGCTTCGGGTAGATAAAATCGTCCAATGTTTGCAGCAAAATAAAGAAAAAGATATCTTACATATTCAAGATTTATTAAGAAGATTGAAGCAGCCGTTATGGAATCCTCTTTCTACTGCTCCGTCATCCGAGCTCTCCACAGAAGCGGTTCGGTGGCTGATGGAAGGGAGAATCATTATTTTCCTGGATCGGCACCCCTTTGCATTGACTGTACCGGGAATCGTTTTCGATCTATGGACACTGATGAATGATCATAATTATCCATCCATCTTAATGCATTTCATACGTATCATTCGGATCGCCGGGCTTCTGATTTCGTTAATCGGACCCGGGCTTTATGTTGCTTTGGTTGCTGTAAATCCCGAAGCATTGCGTATACAACTGGCATTGTCTGTGGCGAAAAGCAGGGAAGGGGTGCCTTATCCGGCAATCATTGAAACGCTGTTCATGCTTATAGTCCTGGAAATGATCGTGGAAGCGAGTATGCGCCTTCCTAAAAGTATCGGACCAACCATTACAATGGTCGGTGGCATTATTCTCGGACAAGCTGTGGTACAAGCTAAACTGGTCAGCAATTTGTTGATCATTATTTTAGCCGCTACCACGATAGCCAATTTCACACTGGTCGGATTCCAGAACTCTTTGGCAATTCGTTTGTTCAAATATGTCATTCTGATTCTAGGTTCCATCTATGGCGTGTTGGGTGTGATTATAGGAATTGCTTGGTTATGTATCTATCTGTCAGGGATTATCACCTTTGGTGTACCTTATCTCAGTCGTCGAATAAAGGATGAGTGGTCCGATGATTAAACAAGCTCATCATTATTTTGTTTTTGTTATCGTCCATATGAGCCTGCTTTTCTTTGTTTATCCGGAGAAAATAATTGAAAGTACCAGAACAGGACATTGGGAGGCCATCTTAGTAAGCGTTTTGTTTGAATTTATTTTGTTATGGATTTATGTAAAGGGATTAATGTGGTTTCCAGGTCAGGACTTGCCTGATATTTTTCATGAGAGTGCGGGAAAATGGGTTTCCCGCATCTTGCTCTCTCCTCTGGTTCTTTATTTTTTTATGACCATTTTTTTGTTGGCCAGGAGCCATGCCGAGCTGCTTACGATTGTATTCCTCCCCAAAACTCCGATATGGGCGCTGTTATTGTTATTGATCATTCCTTTATATGCTGCCTGGAAAGGGATACATACGATTTATCGCTCAAGTGTTCTTTTTTTTATTCTGTCTGTTCCGGTGATTTGCTTTGCATTAGTCAGTTCCTTCCGGAATTTTCACTACCCGAACGCGTTTCCCATTTTGAATACGAGGCTGGATTTTTTCATGAAGCCCGGCTTCTATTCAAGTTTATTTGCCTATGCCGGTTTTTTGTATTTGGGGATGGTAAATTTTTTCGTGAAGACGCCTACCGGCAAGTGGAAGCCACTCTTTACCGCATTTTTCAGTCTGATTCCCTTCTATGTACTGTCTGTCTATATTCCTCTGTTAACGTTTGGTCAAGAAGCGGCAACGAAATTTCGTTTTCCCTTGATTATGACATTGGATACCGTGGACATTGAATCATTGATTTTCAATCGGGTAACCATGTTCTATGTGATCTCCACGCTAATGTTTGTCGTCATCTACATTGCTCTCTTGATTTGGGCATCCGTAAGGATAATAAAAAAGATGTTTATTCCTATGAACGAAAAATATTTGGCTATCCTATTGACGTTTGCTGCTTATACCGCCGGTTTATCGGTTCCGGGTTGGAACTGGGTGGATACCTTTATCTGGTGGGATACATCGCTTCGTCTTTATTGCATGATTGCAATTCCTGTGGCTTTATTCTGGATGGGTCAAAGAAAGAGGAGGCATCAACATTGATCGGGCCCGGATTGCGAAGGCTGTTCATCCTATTGACCATTTTAAGCTGTGTCGGTCTGCTTAGCGGATGTTGGGATGCGAAAGAAGTCAACAATCGTGCCCTGCCGGTGGTCATGGGGATCACTATGAATGAGAGTAACGAGTACCAGGTGTTATTTCGAATCCCCATTATGGGTGACTCCGGGAAGAGGTTTATTGTCGTTCAGGCCGAAGCGTCCACGATAAGCGACGCAATCGATAAGTTGCGTACGAATATGAAACGGAGCCTGGATTTGCTGCACCTAAAACTGATCTTAATCGGCGAGAATATGGCCCGCGAAGGTATGAAAGAAGCTACAGATTTTATGATGCGCACCCGGGAGGTTGAACCGAAAGCTTTCGTGGCTGTCGTTGCAGGAGATATAGGGGACTTGATTAGAAGTGAGGAAAGATCCGGCGAGAATGAAGGGACTTCTTTTTACAATTTTTTCAATAAAAAAGCGGGATGGACGCCGAATGTTTCCCTTGTGTATCTATGGGAAGCATTCAGGGCGGTTTATGCAGATACGGAAGACGTGGCATTGCCGTTGATCAGTAAGGGAAAGGAAACTATGTTGGAATTCAAAGGCTCAGCCATCATGCACCGGGACAAAATGGTCGGTACCCTTACAAATGACGAAACGTTAATTTACAATCTGTTTCAAGGAAGATATACGGGGGGAACGGTAGAGGTGATGGGTCATGCCAGTGTTTATATCCTTAAGGCTACGGTTCACAATCATTCGTATTGGAAAGGTGAAACCCCAAAGGTGGACAGCAAACTGAAGTTAATCGTTACTCTATTGGAAAGCAAGGAACCGCAGTCTAACACAATGATTCAAGAAGAACTGGAAGGGTTAATGAAGGAACGTTTCGAGAAACTATTCCATAAGCTGCAGCAACAAAAATCAGATACCTTAGGTATCGGCCAATACTTTAGAAATAAAATGTCACTCAATCACATGGAGAGATGGAAAGAGGAGCTGTATCCGAAAGTGCAGGTGGATTTGCATGTGGAAGCGATCATCCGAAATAGCGGCAATTTAAAAGATGAAAAGAACACCAGCTTACCTAAAATGCTTAAATGAAGCGCAGTTTGAAGAAAAATTACGGACTTATATCTCGGGGACAAAGTCTGTATCCTTGTTCTTATTCAGGTTTGTTGCCCGCATTCGGGTCGGCAATGAAATCCGATGTATATCCATTGTATTTTAATTCCGCCCGAGGCGTGACGTAAGTCGTGGCAATGGAACATCCAATCCCCCGGGTTATTCGCTTCAAAGGCAACGATGTACTCTTCGCCAGGCTTCACATTCAGTGTGTCTTTCCAGATTGGCGAGCCTTCCACCGGTTTGCCGTTCTCGCTTAGTACTTGGAAGAAATGTCCATGCAGATGCATTGGGTGATCCAGCATTTGAGAATTATTAACAAAATGAACTTTGACCGTATCACCTTTATTTACTTTGATCGGATCGGTGTCAGGGAATGTTTTTCTATTGATCGTGTATACCATTTGACCGTTTTTCATTCCCATATTCAAATTCATCGTATATTCCGTGGTATATTTTTGATCAAGTGTGAATTTAGCTTCTGTCGCCTGACCGTATTTGGTCATATCCACTGCAGGGAGTTTGGCTGACGCGTTCGGCTGATCGTTTCTTGCGATTGCTCCTTCATATTGGATTTGAGCTTTCATACCCTTAACAGCTTCGTGATTGCCGTGTTCCTCCAAATACCATTCACCGGGATTGTTAGCTTCAAATTCGATGTCGTAACGTTCGCCCGGGGCAATTGAAATCAAGTTGTCTTTGAGCAGACCAGGTTGGTTGACAGGCTGTCCATCGGTTGCCGTGATTTTAAAATCATGACCGTGCAAATGAATTTGATGAGATACAAACCCTGCATTGATAAGGCGTATACGCACTTTATCACCCTGCATCACAGATAATTTATCGACCAGAGAACCGGATTTTCCATTGATTGTGTATAGGTCGTACATATTTATATCATGGCCCATGTCTATTTTCGCTGCCCCTGAGCTAGCCCACTCGTCGAGGACAAGGGAATAATCCCGATCAACGTTATCATCGCTGGACTCAACAATGAATGCACCATAAAGTCCTCTTTCCACTTGGTTTTCGCTGTCCTGATGGGAGTGATACCAGTACGTGCCGGGCACATCCGCTTTAAAGGTATAGGTGAACGATTTGCCGGGCTGCACTGCGTTTTGCGTAACCCCGGGTATGCCATCCATGTTATTGGGCACAGGCACACCGTGTCAGTGAATGGGAACCGGTTCCGGCAATTTGTTGTTTAACGTGATGCTGACGGTATCGTCTTGTTTAACACGAATTTCCGGTCCTGGGACTGAGTTATTGAACGTCCAAACCGGGAGGAATTTTGCAGGCTTCACCTCCAAAGTGCTTTCCTGGGCTGTCAATGTAAACTTTGTATCGCGTATCGTTTGAACTTTTGCGGTTTGTATAGAAGGGAAAGTGGTACTGGTTCTTTTATCAGTATATTTCTGAGACACTTCTGAGCGATCTGCCCCCTGCGTCGTACTATTTTATCGGCCTGAATACAACCGGATAACAGCAAAGTCATAGCTGCAAAAGCAGACCCAAGTATGATTTTTAATGAGGTATTCATTGGTTTCCTCCAACCTTTCTATGAATGAATGATGGTGTAAAGATATTGTGCACAATCCATACATTAACATATTTTATACTACATTACGTAGTGTATATATTGTAAACCATTCTGAAAATTTCATACGGAAATCATTGACGGAATTTGTTTTTTCGATTCTATGGAGATCTGCGGATGTTCCGTTGGCATCATATAACTTAACAAACTATGCCTTCTACAATTGACATTTTAACCAGACTGCGTTGCGTTGAGAAATATCAATTTGCTATTTAATCAATAAGGAAAACTTATGCCGGTAATTAAAAATCAGAAAAGGCCAGGTGGAGAGAAAACCTGTCCGTAATTTTTTTTTAGAGGTTATGTCAAAGAAAAGAGAATGAACAGCTTTTTCACAAACATGTTCATCGCCATTGTAGCCGAATCATTTTTGCCGCGTATCAACAAAAAGTCTCGGGTAAATCGGTGTCCTTGCAAAGGAATTTCGCGAACCTCGCCGGTTTCCAGTTCTTTGCGAACGACCCAGCTGGATAAGATGGTGATGCCTAGCCCGGCGGCAACCGCTTCTTTTAAACCTTGGCTGCTGTTGAAAATGAAGGAGCGCTTCATCGTCAGACCGGCATCATGAATGAACTGGTCGCTGAACGCACGAGTTCCGGAACCGCTCTCTCTAAGAATCCAAACTTGATTCTGCAGCATGTGCGTCTCAACTTTTCCGAGAGAAGACAAGGGATGATCCGGATGTGCAACCAGGATCATTTGGTCTTTTAAAAACGGTTTAGCTTCCACGTCCGATTGGATCACTTTGCCTTCCACGAGTCCAAGGTCAAGTTCATTCGAACGGACGGCTTGGACGATTTCCTCGGTATTGCCAATGTTCACCTCGATCTCGACTTGTGAGTATTCATGGGAAAATTCGGCTAGCAACTTTGGCAGGAGATATTCGCCGATTGTAAAGCTGGCTCCGACTTTTATGGATCCGGTCACCACGTTCCGCAGCAAATGAATTTCCTGTCTCGCTTCTTCATAGAGTGCGAGAATTTGTTTGGCACGCTTATATAAGATCTCTCCTGCATCCGTCAGTTTCACATGTTTGGGAGAGCGGTGCATGAGCTTCGCTCCAAGCTCGTTTTCCAAATTGCGGATATGCAGACTGACTCCCGGTTGCGAGAGGTTAAGAAGCTCCGCGGCGCGGGAGAAGCTGCATTGCTCCGACACCGTTACAAATAGCTTTAGCGTTTCTACAGTCATGATGATACCTCCATATACGAATAACATTATTGTATCCCTTTTCCATTCCCCGAACAATGTCAATCATAAGTTTTTATAATGATACAAATAGCAGATCGGTATTTCACTTTCGAATCAATCGGCCTTATAGTCGGACAATAAGAACATGCATGGTTCGATTACGAGGCAGGGAGTGAGAACATTGGCAAAAGCATACACTCTTCCATTAAAAAAGAAAAACGGGTTTGGTTTTTCACAGGGTATAGGATTAACGCTGCTTCTGGCAGTGACTGCTAAATATTTGGCCGAGTTTCCTTTTTTAAGCATCATGGGACAGCTCGTCATTGCGATTCTTTTGGGTATTGCATGGAGAGCGGTGATCGGCGTACCGGAACGAGCAATGGCTGGCATTTCGTTTTCGAGCAAAAAACTGCTGCGTTACGGCATCATTCTGCTCGGGATGCGGCTCAATCTGGTGGATATCGTTCATGCCGGACCGAAGGTACTGGCGATCTCGGTGATCAGCATTGCGTTTACAATCTTTGTCGTGTACGGTATCACGAGGCTATTTAAAGTGGAGAAAAGACTCGGCATTCTGACAGCGTGTGGAACGGCGATTTGCGGAGCGGCTGCAGTCGTGGCCATTTCGCCGCAAATCAAGGCAAATGATGATGAAACTGCGATTGGCGCAGCGACGGTAGCGATTTTGGGTACGATTTTTACGCTTCTATACACCGTATTATATCCGGTACTTGGACTTTCGGATTATGGCTATGGTGTCTTTTCGGGAGCTACTCTGCACGAAGTGGCCCACGTGATCGCCGCGGCGGCATCCGATGGTAAAGATGCCGTCGATATAGCCGTAATCGTCAAGTTAACAAGGGTTGCTTTGTTAGTTCCAGTAGCCATCTTAATCGGAATTTGGGCGAACAGGATGGAACGCAAGGAACATGAGGATACGAAAAAAACGAACTGGAAGTCGATACCGATCCCGTGGTTTATTTTCGGATTCCTGATAATGAGCGGGGTCAGCACGTTAGATGTCATTCCAGTTGCTATGACGAATCAAGTGATTGTTATCGCGTATCTGCTCATTGCGATGGCTATGGCGGGACTTGGCCTCAACGTAGATATCGTCACCTTCCGCCGTTTGGGGATAAAGTCGTTTGTCGCGGGACTGATCGGATCGGTACTCTTGTCAGGATTAGGACTTGTGCTAGTTCATCTGTTCAGTCTTATGTAGATGATGCTAGTAAATATGGGCGGGTTGGGCCAGAGGCATCGCAGGTTCCCGTTATTGTCATGAAGATACAAGGAGTATCCAGGGGATGAAAGCTAATGAAAAGAGCCAAAATAACAATTATCGGCAGCGGGAATGTCGGAGCGGCAGTAGCGCATTTGGCGGTATTAAAACAACTCGGAAATGTCGTCTTATACGATATTGTGGAAGGTATCCCGCAGGGAAAGGGATTGGACCTGCAAGAAGCAGCACCCATTGAAGGATTTGATTTTCTTATCGTTGGTACAAGCAACCTGCTTGATACTGCCCATTCCGATATTATCGTAATTACAGCCGGCATGGCTCGTAAACCGGGCATGAGCCGGGATGACCTAATGGAGACGAACGTCGGTATCATACACCAAGTCATTCGACAGGTAACCCCATTTTCGCCGAATGCCAAGCTGATCATCGTGACCGATCCGTCCGATGTCATGGCACAGGTCGCTTTACAGGAAAGCGGATTTCCGCCGGAGTGGGTGATGGGGCTTGGTGGGGTGCTGGATTCCACACGATTCTGTACATTCATCGCTTTGGAATTGGGCGTCTCGTTTGAGGATGTCAAGGCACTGGTGTTGGGAGGACATGGAGACACCATGGTGCCGCTAACTCGGTATTCGAATGCAGGTGGAGTTCCAATCGACGCGTTGTTGGATAAGGCAACCTTGGATTCACTGGTGGCGTGTACGAGAAACGGTGAGGGAGAGATTGCCAACCTGCTGAAAAGCAGCAGCGCGTATTACGCACCGGCTTCCGCAATCGCCGCGATGATGGAATCGATTCTTAAAGATAAGATAAAGATCATGCCGATATCGGCTTACGTGCGCGGAGAGTATGGTCTGACGGATTTGTACCTTGGAGTCCCTGTCATACTCGGAAAACATGGGATTGAGAAAATTATCGAGTTGGATCTGTTACCATCCGAATACGCAGATCTGGTAAAATCCGCCGAAGCCGTAAAGCGTATATTTGCCAAAGCATAAAACGAAGAAATCTGCATATTCGTTGACGGAACGAATATAACCGACAAAGCAGTAAGTTACAAAAAGCATGATTTCAATGTTAATTGAAATCATGCTTTTCGTCGTACGCCCAGCATGGGCGTCATCTTTAGGGTGAAAGTCCTGAACGGGGGCTGGCGAGCGCCTACCGTAGCCAAGGGCAAGGGTGTCCGTCGCGAGGCGGAATCTGAAGGAAGCCGGAGGCAAATGCA
>NZ_JBVASZ010000056.1:0-16254 GCF_057814255.1 Paenibacillus sp. F024 | reverse complement strand
AAAGGGCTGAGAAGTTTGCTTTCTCGTTATTTAGAGCTTTGTTAACCTTTTGGAACCGCCGTATGCGGACCCGCATGTACGGTGGTGTGAGAGGTCGGGGGCTAGGCGCCCCCTCCTACTCGATTGGGAAAGGAGATTCACCAAGGGTTGAGGAGAACCCATCATGAAATGACGGCCAAAAGATCATTCGACCGGGATTCAGTCTTCCCTTTTTAAGGTATCCATCGATCAATGGACACTCCCATAGCTTGTTCTGCTTGTTTAGCCGGATAAGGCTGCAGGGCTGAGAAAAAATAGCATAAAACGAAAGCTTTTTGGAAAAACTTAGAGAACACCGCGCTTTGATTAAAGGAGTTATTTTCCTTTTTGCCGAACAAATCTAGAGGTGAGTTGAAAAATGTTCGGAAAGATCATTGACAAGCTTCGACGGCGATTTTAGAATAGGGGATAGATTTGCATATGGGAATAACCGTTTCGTATAATTCCGGGAATCGGCCCGGAAGTTTCTACGAGGTCACCGTAAATGATCTGGCTACGAAAAAAAAGCGGTTCGCGGAGAACTCCGTGAAGCGTTCTTTTTCTTGAAGCCCGGGAATAGGTAACGTAACCGGGCTTTTCGTCGTTGTTCCGAAAAACCATTTGGAGGGATTTCAGGAATGGATCGTTTTTTTAAGCTGAAGGAGAACGGCACCACGGTTCGCACGGAAGTCATGGCCGGTATTACGACGTTCATGACGATGGCGTATATTTTGGCCGTCAATCCGAACATACTGAGCGCATTCGGCTCGGGTGCGACCGGAATGGATTGGACCGCGGTCTTCCTCGCGACAGCAATTGCCGCAGGCGTGATGACTATCGCCATGGGCTTGTTCGTTAACTTTCCGGTGGCGTTGGCGCCGGGGATGGGGCTTAATGCTTACTTCGCTACGGTGATACTCGCTTCACAGGGACAGTTTACGTATCAAATGGCTTTGACGGCTGTTTTCATTTCAGGGATTATATTTATTATTCTGACCGTGACCAAGGTTCGTCAGATGCTGCTTGTCGCCGTCCCGGACAGCATTAAGCACGCGATTACCGTCGGTATCGGCTTGTTCATCACGATTATCGGTCTCAAAAACAGCGGTCTGTTGGCGGTTGCCGTCGAAGCCGCGAACGATATTCCAAAGGGCAAGTACACTGAGGTGGCGTTTTTCGAAACCGTGTTTCATTTGGGAAATGTGCATAATGCGAGCGTGTTGCTTTGTATTATCGGAATAGCGCTAATTTCCATCCTGATGGTACTGAAGGTGCGCGGCGCGATCTTGTTAGGTATTTTGCTGACAACGGTAGTGGGCATGTTCATGAGCAATCCGGACGGTTCTCCAGTTGTGAGCCTGGCTTCTCTGACAAGCGGCCAAACGACTTGGGTGCCGGACATGAGCAAGCTGGCGTTTGCGCATTTTGATTTTGCCGGTGTCCTGCATGCCGGAATCATTTCCGTCATTTTGACGTTTACGTTCGTGGAATTGTTTGATACGTTCGGTACGCTGGTCGGAACGGCCAACCGCGCCGGCTTTATGAAAAATAAAGAAGAAGGCAACAAAAAAGTAGGAAAAGCGATGATGGTGGATGCCATCGGTGTCAGCGGCGGCGCATTGGTGGGTACGAGTACCGTAACCGCGTATGTCGAGAGCGCGGCCGGCGTTGCCGAAGGCGGACGTACGGGTCTGACGGCTGTCACGACGGGGGTCTGCTTCCTGCTGGCGCTGTTCCTCGCACCGATTGCAGCACTCATTCCAGGCTCCGCAACGGCGGCCGCATTGATCGTCGTCGGTGTATTGATGATGCAGTCTGTTCGCGAAATTGAGTTCCAGGACCTGGTTTACGGTATTCCGGCCTTTTTGACGGTTACGCTGATGCCGTTCACGTATAACATTGCCAACGGAATTTCTTTTGGTATCGTGGCTTACGTGCTTCTCGCTACGGTTGCCAATTTGGGCAGCCAAGGGAAATATAAAGTCCACTGGCTGATGTGGATTTTGGCCATTCTGATTGTTGCAAGATATATCTTCCTTGGGGGTCATTGATTTCCCGAAGGATCGGCTAAAACAGGTTTACCAGCCTCGGTGCTTGCTGAATTCGAGCCCCGGGGCTTTTCTGTTTTCAAGGAAAGCTTCCGGTCGAATTGAAAAAGTTTTCTGAAAACGGGCATTGACTTTACGTCATGCGCATACTATAATTGCAATCAAATCAATAACGCAACGAACGGGAGCAGTAGCCGTCATAGCCTGTTTAGAGAGCTGCGGGGTGGTGCAACGCAGTCAGGAGCATCGGTGAATCTCGCCCGGGAGCGGCAAAGCCGAACGTCTGGAGTGTAGCGCTGCACTTCATGGGGAAGTAAGCTTTGACGGGTCGCCTCCGTGATCAGGCATTGAGCGGACAACGGCTTTCGATGGAAGCTGGGGTCAACAAGAGTGGTACCGCGATGGGAACAGCCTGTCGTCTCTTTGAATAGAGACGGCGGGCTTTTTTAATTGAATAGTACAAACGTGAAGAACGGGAGCAGTAAAGCCAATCCGGTCGTGCAGAGAACTGCGGGAGGGTGCGACGCAGTCGACGGATGCTTGAATCTCGCCCGGGAGCGGCGGAGCCAAAAGAGCTTGCGAGAGATCACCTCGCTAAGGTTGAGTAGGCTGCGACGGATTAGCCCTCCGTGACAAGGGATCGAGGTGGAATTCCGGTGTGCGCCGGAGTTCAAAAAGAGTGGTACCGCGGCAAGGCTACAGCCTGTCGTCTCTTGGTTTTCAAGAGATGGCGGGCTTTTTTTGCAGGTAAAATGATGAGGAGGATGATCGTGATGATGAATCAGGACCAAACGGGAAAAATGAGGAAAATACACATTTTCGATACGACATTGAGAGATGGAGAGCAGGCACCGGGAGCGACGCTGACGCCGGAGCAAAAAATCATCATTGCCAGACAGCTGGCTAAGCTTGGGGTGGATGTGATCGAGCCGGGATTTCCGGTTTCAAGTCCGGGGGATTTTGCAGCGGTACAGCAAATTGCAAGGGAGGTTACCGGCGTTGAAATTTGCGGCTTTGCCCGGGCGATGAAGGAGGATATCGACGCGGCCGCCCGTGCGATTCAGGATGCCGAGCGCAAGCGGCTGCATCTGTTTATCTCCTCGTCCAGCATTCATCTGGACTTTCAGCTGCGCAAATCCCGGGAGCAGGTGATCGGCATTGCCCGTCAAATGGTGGCTTACGCCAAGCAATTTGTGGACCGCATCGAATTTTCTCCGATGGATGCCACACGGACTGGAGACGAATTTCTGTTTGAAATGATCGAAGCCGTGATTGAAGAAGGTGCCAGCATCATCAACATTCCCGACACGGTCGGCTATGCGCTGCCGGAGGAATACGGGGCCATGTTTACCCGGGTGATGAAGAATGTTCGGGGCGGGGAACAGGTACAGTACAGCGCACACTGTCATAACGACCTCGGTCTGGCGGTTGCCAACAGCTTGGCGGCCATTCAAGCGGGAGTCACCCAAGTGGAGGTGACGGTCAACGGCGTAGGGGAACGCGCAGGCAACTGCTCGATGGAGGAACTGGTAATGGCGCTTGAAACCCGGAAGGCCGCCATTGGAGCGGAGACGTCGGTTCGGCCGGAGCATATTTTTGACACCTCCCAAATGGTCAGCCGCGCGATGAGCTTCCCGATTGCCTTCAATAAGCCGATTGTAGGACGCAATGCGTTCCAGCACGAGGCGGGTATTCATCAGGACGGGCTTCTCAAAAACCGCAGCACCTACGAAATTATGGACCCTGAGCAGCTGGGCATCCCGCGCAGCATGATCATTCTCGGAAAGCACTCCGGACGCCATGCGATCAAGCATCGGGTCAGCCAGTTCGGCGTCGAGCTGAACGATGAGCAGATGGAAAGCTTTTATGCCGCGTTCAAATCGCTGGCCGACCGCCAGAAGGTTGTTCATGACCACCAGCTGCTTGAGCTGGTAGGCCACACGGTCAATCAAGTGCTGGAGCCATATACGCTGGTGTCCGCACAGCTGATCACGGGCAATGCCGGACATCGGGTGGCGTCTTGTACGATCCGCAATGAGGCAACGGGTGAAGAGGCGGTTTATGTGGGAACAGGCGATGGGCCGGTGGAAGCTGTCGTAGCGGGTATCAAAGAGGGACTGCCGTTTGAAGCGGAATTCGCCGATCTGGAGCTGTACTCGCTGTCTGCAGGGGAAGAAGCCAGCGGCGAAGCGATTGTCACCATACGGGCGAACGGGAAATCCTACCGCGGTATAGCGGAGAACCGTGATATTCTGATGGCGGCGGCTCATGCTTACATGGCGGCCTGCAACCAGGCGGCTCGCGAGGGGAAGCAGCATGTGAAGGAACCCAAAGGCGATTCGGGAGAAGCCTGGGAAGCGGAAATTACCATACCATAATGTCGGAAGGGCTGTGGATAATAGTTATCCACAGCCCTTGTGCATATTGTGGGTAAATAACAAAAACCGCGGCAATACTCGGCTTGTTAAGGAAGGTTTTCCCGGGAGAGAGTGGATAAATTTTTCACGTCAAACCTGTGGATAATGTGCATAACTCTGTGGATTAGGCAAAAAAGCCTGAGGATTATAGAAAAATTGACAGGATATTCTGGGGATAATCTTGTGGATATTGCTATGCTCTCCCTTGGTTATACACAAGCTGGATAAAAAGGCTGGTTTTGGGTACAGTACGGGGAAGAGGAGGGCTTTAGAAACATGGACAAATGGAGCTTTGTCAACAGTGGGCCGTCAGTTTAACGGCTTATGAAGGAGACTGACACTGTCCAACATTGGCTGTGACGGCTAACCCATAAAGGGAAAGAGCAGGCTCATGCCGTGCAGGTAATGAAGCTTTGCGGATCGATGGAGAGAAAGGAGAGGGTGATCCGGATGCGTTGTGGATGGCTTGATCAAGCGGACTTCGGCAGAACGGCAAAACGGATCGGGTATGCCGCCGCGGGGGTGTTTCTGTGGATGGCGGGGTGGTATGCTGTTCCGACGGCTTCCGCACAGGGAATAAGCCCGGGTTTGCCTCTCCATGCCGTCGGCAACACTTCAGCCGCCGTTCCGGTTATCCCCAGTGTGGAAAACCACGCTTCTGTGGTTACCGTTGTCTCGGTGCCGGGATTGTCTTTTATGGAGCTTCGTCCGGAATGGCTGTACCATATGCCGTCGCTGCAGCATTTGTCCGAAGAAGGAGCATGGGCGGCGATGAATGTCAGATTGCCTGTTCGGGGGCTGGAATCGGTTTATGCGACATGGGGGGCGGGAGCCCCGGCGGACGGACGCAAGGCGGAGGGGTGGAACCGGACGGAGCGGCGTGAGGGTCAGCGGGCAGACAATGTGCTGGAACGGTTCTCGATGTTTGTTGTTGATATTGAGCAAGCTCCAGCCGCAGTGGTCATTCCATGGATCGAAACGATAAGGCGCAGCAATGCCCAGGGACCCTATTTGGCCCGGCCCGGTTTGCTTGGAGAGACGCTGCATCGCCATGGGATTCGTACAGCGGTGTGGGGGAATGTGGATAAGCCCGGGAACGGAACCGATCCGTACCGGCGTCCGGGGCCATTAATGGTGATGGACGAAAGGGGGCTTGTAGAGACAGGCGATGTCGGAAGGTCCGCGCTGGAGACCACTGGAATGATGCCGTATGGCGTTTTCACCCGAATCGAACAGGTGGCTGAGGAATGGAGGAAGACTACGGTTGCACAACGATCTCCTTCCGGAACGCTGGCATTGATTGAGCTGGGCGATTTGCACCGTCTGTATGCGGAAAAGGATCTGTATGCGCCTGAGCTTTTCATACAGCGCAAACAGGCGGTCCTGGAGCGGCTGGATGGGTTTATCGGGCGGTTGGCCGCCGAGATGAACGCAACCGGTAAGCGCCATGTGCTCTGGATCGTCAGCCCTCAGCCTCATGCAGAGGCGCTTAGGGAGAAGCTGCAGCTGACGCCGCTTGTGCGCTGGTCTCCGGGGGACGCGGCAGGGTCCGGGCTGCTGACCTCTGAGACGACCCGGCGCCCGGGCATTGTGTCGGCAGCGGACATCGCTCCCTCGATGCTTGCGGAATTCGGCTTGCCGCGCCCGGAGGGGATGATCGGGCTTCCCATCCGGAATGCAGAACTGATCAAGGGAACGGCCCGTGTTCAAGGCGGCGCTTTAGGCTGGCTGCTGCAGGAAGCGGGAAGGTTGAGCAAGGTGTACTTGCTGCGTCCGCCGATTTTGTACGGACTTGCCGTGTATGAAGTGGTTGTCATGCTGGCGGGCCTGGCTGCCGTTTGGGTTGGAAACGCAGCTGGAAAGCGGTGGCGGGCCCTGCTGCACGGGCTGTTGTTCAGTGTGCTGCTTACGCCCGGCATCTTGTTGGCTTTAGGCTGGTTCGTGTCCCTGGATACGTGGATATGGGTTGTCCTGCTGCCGATCGGCTTGGCTGGAGCGGTGTTCGTCGGGGCGGCGGCAAGCTCCCGCGGAGTACCGCAGCTGCTCCGGCTGCTGTGCTGGAGCGGCGCAGGGATCAGCGGGCTGATCCTGCTGGACTTAGCCTCAGGAGCGGAAGCGATGAAGCGGTCGGTGCTTGGCTATGACGCCATGATCGGTGCCCGCTACTACGGCATCGGCAACGAGCTTATGGGCGTGCTGCTCGGCGCCGCCTTGCTGGGCCTCAGCGCATGGCTGCAGGCGCGCCGCCTCCGGGCGCCCGAGGCCGCGCTGCGCGGGCGTGCCTGGGCTGCGGCAGCCGGCTGCGTGCTGGCCGGCGTCCTTGCCGCGCCCGCTCTGGGCGCCAACGCCGGCGGCGCGCTCGCCGCAGCGGCCGGCTTCGGCGCGCTGGCGGCCCGCCTCGCCGCGGGCGGCGCACTGCACTGGCGCCGCCTGGCGCTCGCGCTGGCGCCGCCCCTCGGCGCCGCGCTGGCGGGCCTGTGGCTGCTGAACGCCGCTTGGTCCCCCGGCCATGCCGTGGGACCAAGCGCAGCCGCCAGCGCGCCAGCGGCCGCAGCGGCCGATGCGGGCCACAGCAGCCACATCGGCCGCGCCTTCGGCGACCTGCTCCAAGGCCGCAGCGACGTCATCGGCGCCCTGATCGCGCGCAAGCTGGCAATGAATTGGCACCTCATCCGTGTTTCCGCGTGGAGCAAGGTGCTGCTTACCGGACTTGTGGTCATGGCCGTATTGGTGCTTCGGCCCCAAGGGCGTCTTCGCCGGTGGGAGGAGCGCTACCCGTATCTGATGCACGGGTGTTATGCCAACGTCATCGGCGCCGCAGCGGCCTTGGTGCTCAACGATTCGGGCATTGTCGCCGCAGCAACCATGATCGTATACAGCAGTGTGCCGCTGCTGTTGTTGAAGCAAGAAGGCGCCTGACAGGTGAGGATGGCCGCTATGAGACGTCGGTTGGGTCCTATACATGAAAAAATAGCGGATGACTCCGTGCTTAGGTTGACCCTTCAACGGCTCAGCCGGAGAAGTGCAGCCTTCAGTACGCATCATTCCGCTATTTTATATAGATAGACGATGTCTTTGGATAATGTATGCCTGTGGTTGTACCTTCCGGTTTACGCCGGACAAGTACCGCTATTGGCCAGGCAAAACGGGTTACTCCGCCAGCTCCTCCCACTGCCCGTAGGCGTCAGAGAGCTGGGTGCGCTTTTCTTCCAAAAGCGCGTTCTTTTCCTGTACCAGCACGTAGTTGTTATAGACCTCGGGGTGGGCCAGCTCCGATTCCAATTCGCCGAGCTCGCCTTCCAGCCGGGCGATAAGCTCTTCAAGCTGCTCCAGCTTGCGCAAGCGGCTGCGTTCCTCCCGTTTGGCCTGCTTCCCGGCCTCGTAGCCGCTGCCTTTGGCCTCGGCTGCGGCAGCATCGGAAGAGCTTGCCGAAACGGCGCCGCCGTTCTTCGCGGCTCTGCCCTTTGCTTCTTCTTCCTCTCTGCGCTGCTGCTCGATCTCGGCCAGCTCCAGCTTCTTTTCCACATAGTCGTCGTAATTGCCAAGATAGCCGGTGACGCCCTCCGGGGTCAGCTCCAGCATGCTCTCCGCCATTTTGTTAAGGAAATAGCGGTCATGGGAAATAAACAGCAGGGTGCCTTCGTAATCGATCAGCGCCGATTCCAGCACTTCCTTGCTGTAGAGGTCCAGATGGTTCGTCGGCTCGTCTAGAATCAGGACGTTGGCTTTTTGCAGCATCAGCTTGGCCAAGGCGACCCGCGCCTTCTCTCCGCCGCTTAACGATCCTACCTTTTTGAACACATCCTCGCCGCTGAACAGGAAATTGCCCAGCACCGTGCGGATACGCGCTTCCTCGAGATGTGGGTAGGCGTTCCACAATTCCTCCAGCACGGTTTGATTCGGGTTGAGTCCTGTTTGCTCCTGATCATAGTACCCGATTTTTACATTCGTGCCCCAGTCGTAAGTGCCGCGGTCTTGCGAATGCTGTCCGATCAGCGTCTTGAGCAGCGTCGACTTGCCGACGCCGTTGGGCCCGATCAAAGCGGCCGTATCGCCGCGGCGCAGCTGGAAGGACACATTGCGGATCAGCGGGTTTTGACCGTCATAGGAAACGGCGATTCCCCTGACGTCCAGCACCTCGCGCCCGGAAGGCGTCTCCACCTCAAAGGAGAAGCTCGCCCGTTTCAAATCTCCGAGCGGCTTATCGAGGCGCTCCATTTTGTCCAGCGCCTTGCGGCGGCTCTGAGCCCGTTTGGTTGTGGAAGCGCGAACGATGTTGCGCTGGATGAACTCCTCCATTTTGGCGATTTCATCCTGCTGCTTTTCGAACTGCTTGAGCTGAATTTCGTAATCCGCTTCCTTCAGCTCGATGTATCGGGTGTAGTTTCCGGTATACCTGCGGGAGGTGGTCCGTTCGATTTCATAGATGGCGTCTACGAGTGCATCGAGAAAATACCGGTCGTGGGACACGACCAGAATAGCGCCCGAATACGAACGCAAATACTGCTCCAGCCAGGTAAGCGTCTGAATGTCCAAATGGTTTGTCGGCTCGTCGAGCAGGAGCAGGTCGGGGGCTTCAAGCAGCATTTTGGCCAGTGCAAGCCTGGTTTTTTGCCCGCCGCTCAGCGCCTGCACCGGGGTGGAAGGATCCATTCCGCCGAAGCCCATCCCGTTTAAGATGCCCCGGATTTTGGCCTCGATCTCATAGCCTCCCTGCTCGCGGAAGGCGTCGGAAAGCCCGGCGTAGCGGCGCATCGTTTCTTCCATCTTTTTCTCGTCGGCCAGCACGTCCGGCTCGGCCATCCGTTCCTCCAGCCGCCGCAGCTCGGTTTCCATTTCCAGCAGACCGGCAAATACATGAAGCAGCTCGTTCCATATCGAACGGTCGGATACCAGTCCGCTGTTTTGCTTTAAATAACCGATTTTTGTTTCCTTGGCTTTAAAAATTTGGCCAGAATCATAAGAAAGCTCGCCGGCTATGATCTGAAGCAGTGTCGATTTGCCCGCTCCGTTTACTCCGACCAGCCCGATGCGTTCGCGCGCCTCGATTTGAAGCGATATATTGGAAAGCACGGTATTGACTCCGTAGCTTTTGGTAATCCCCGTGACTTGCAGCAGCATGATATGGTAAGCCTCCTGAATCCAAATTCCTGATTTTAAAAAAGAAACTTCTATATAGTGTAGTGTAGCATATTCACGTGCCGATTTCGATTTCCAACCGATGACAGGTATGCCGATGAAGCGCCTTGTCACGTATCCGTTCACCTTTGTTCCGGCGTCCGAAATGTTCCATTTGCCCCCGCTTTCATGAAAGGCTGTATTTATTTTCACGATATGATAAAATGAAAGTTAATCCAGATTTGAACGCCAAAAGTGAGGCGGTTTCATGAATATAAAAGAAAGAAAAATGGAGCTTCGCGACCGTGCGGAAGCGGTTCGCGCCGCTATTGCCGAGGAAGAGCGCGGGCGCAAATCCGGGATCATCAGCGACAAAGTGATTGCACGGTTGGAGGAGCTGCTTGAGCCGAATCCATCGGTAAGGTGGCGCCCGACCCTGTTTACCTATATGCCGGTCAAAACCGAGGTCGATGTTACGCCTGTATTGGAAGCCTGCTGGAAGCGGCAATGGCGTGTCGTCGTCCCGAAGGTAGTGCCCGCTTATAAGCAGCTCAAGCTCTATGAGGTTCGGTCCTATGCGGATCTTCATCAGGGAACCTGGGGCATTCGTGAGCCGGTGCCGAGAGCGAAGCAGCTTTTTGACATCAGGCAGATTAATGTCGCGTTGGTTCCCGGGCTTGCTTTTGACATGAAGATGGGCAGACTGGGGTACGGGGGCGGTTTTTATGACCGCTTTATGCAGCAATACGTCCGGACAGGCCTTCCCAAGCCTTACATTATTGCGGCGGCCTTTGAGGACCAGTTGGTTCCTGAGGTGCCGATGGGGCTCTTTGATTTTCGGATCAATGAGCTGATTACAGAAGCTCGCAGCATTATGGAGAGGAGTTCGGAAGCCGATGTCTGAACAGGAAACCAAGCAAAGTCCGCTTACTCATTTTGACGAGCAGGGACGTGCGCGTATGGTGGATATTTCCGCCAAGCAAGAAACCGTGCGCACCGCCACGGCTCGAACCACGGTCAGCATGCAGCCGTCCACGCTGGAGCTGATCCGCCAAGGGAAAATCGGCAAAGGCGATGTGCTGGGCGTAGCTCAAGTTGCCGCCGTGATGGCTGCGAAGAAAACGTCCGATTGGATTCCGATGTGTCATCCGCTGGCATTAACCGGTGTGGAAGTCCGGTTTGCGGATAATGGGGAAGGCGAGCTTTATATTGAGGTGACGGTTCGTACCAAAGGGCAAACCGGGGTGGAGATGGAAGCCCTCACGGCTGTTTCGGCTGCAGCGCTGACCGTGTATGACATGTGCAAGGCGGCGGAAAAGTCGATGCAAATCGGCCCGACCTTCCTGCTGAGCAAAACCGGGGGCAAGAGCGGCGATTATCATTATCCCCCGCAGCCTTAGAGTACAGATTGATTTTGCCACATGTAATATAGATACTAAACAAATTCAGGGGAGGAGCAGGTTTATGCGCTGGAAAGTGGCAATCTTGACCGCAAGCGACGCGGGATCCCGCGGGGAGCGGGAAGATACTAGTGCACAGGTGATCCGTGAGCTGATCGAAGAAGAGATGAACGGGGAAATCATCGAGTACCGCATCGTACCGGACGAGAAAGACGAGATTATGGCGGGACTGATTGAGATGACCGACTATTTCAAGGCCGATCTGATTCTTACCACGGGCGGAACGGGACTGGCCGTTCGCGATGTGACTCCTGAAGCAACGTTGAGCGTTATCGATAGGGAGGCTCCGGGCTTCGCCGAGGCCATGCGTATGTCCTCTTTGCAGAAAACGCCTCGCGCGATGCTGTCACGGGCCGTTTCCGGGATTCGCGGCAGAACGCTGATTATTAACTTGCCCGGCAGCCCAAAGGGCGTGTCGGAGAATTTGTCGGCCATTATGGACCAGCTGCCGCATGCGCTGGCGATTCTGACCGGACGTGAAGGGGATCATGGCCGTGAAGCTTGAATCTATGCTTGAAGAGGTTGCGGTTGAGAAGGCGGTCGGAATGGTGCTTGCGCACGACCTCACGCAGATTATCCCGGGTCAGTTTAAGGGACGCCTATTCAAAAAAGGCCATGTGATCCGTGAAGAAGACATCCCCGCGCTGCTGAGCATCGGGAAGGAGCATATCTATACGATCCGGTTGGAGAAGGGCATTCTGCACGAGGACGAAGCGGCTCTGCGCATGGCCAAAGCGGCACAAGGCGCGAACGTCCAGCTGACCGAGCCCCATGAAGGCAAAATTACGCTGAAATCAACGATTCACGGCCTTGCCAAAATCGATAAAGCAAGAATCGATGAAGTGAACTCCCTCGATCAAATCATCATGTCCACCGTTCGGACGAATACCGTCGTCCGGCCGGGACAGGGATTGATGGGTACGCGGGTGGTCCCGCTGATTATAGAAGAAGCGCGGATTGCCGAAGTGGAACGGATTGCAGCGGCCGCGTCCGGACCGCTTGTGGAGGTGAAGCCGTTCAAGAAGCTGCGCGCCGGGCTGATCACGACAGGCAGTGAGGTGTTCAAAGGCCGGATCCAGGACAAATTCGGACCTGTGGTGAAAGAAAAGCTGGCTGCCCTAGGGTCGGAGGTCATTGAGCAGCGCTTTGCTCCGGATGACAGCGAGACGATTGTGAAGGAGATACGCCGATTTAAGGAAGAAGGGGCTGACGCGATTTTTGTCACGGGAGGCATGTCCGTTGACCCGGACGATCGAACCCCGGGCTCCATTAAGCAGGCGGGCGCACGCATCGTCAGCTACGGGACGCCGATGCTGCCGGGCTCGATGCTGCTGATCGGATATCTCGACGAGATCCCGATCATGGGGCTGCCCGGTTGCGTCATGCATGATCCGTATACTTCATTTGACGTTCTTTTGCCGCGGATTTGCGCCGGGGAGACGATCACCAGGGACGATATTACCGAAATGGGATACGGCGGCTTGTACAACTGCTGATTTTTGAATGTAACGAGCTTTGAACTTGGAAAGGACGATTGCTATGTTTGGGAATTTAGGCTTCTCAGAAATATTGCTCATCGCCGTCATAGCGCTGCTGTTGTTTGGACCCAAAAAGCTTCCTGAATTGGGCCGTTCCCTCGGCAGAACCATTCATGAGTTCAAAAAGGGAACACGCGAATTGCTGGAAGACGATCCGCAGCCGGCAGAACGCAAAGATGTCACGCCTGCCGGCCCAAGTGTAAAGGAACCTGAACAGCCGCAGGCCGCTGCTCCGGATCACCGGCAGGATTCCCGCAGATTGCCGGATTGATGAGGTGAACCAAAATGGAACATGATGAGGGCATGACGCTTGTCGAGCACTTGACCGAGCTGCGTAAACGAATCATCTGGGTCATTATCGTGCTTGTGCTCGGTATGGTGATCGGACTGCTTTGCGCCCAGCCGCTGATCACGTATTTGAAGTCCGTTCCGCCGGCGAACGAAATCAATTGGAACGTGTTTTCGCCGTGGGATGCGATTAAATTGTATATGAATTTCGCACTGGTCATGGGCCTGCTCATCACCCTCCCTTTTACCTTGTATCAGGTATGGGCTTTTTTGAAGCCGGGTCTTCGGCCGATCGAGCAGAAGGCTTCGCTGATCTACGTGCCGTTTGCTTTTTTTATGTTTTTGCTGGGCCTTGCGTTCGGTTATTTCGTCGTGTTTCAGATGGCTTTTCTGTTTACCACTACGATTACCCAAAGCCTGCAGCTTAGCGAAACGTACGGTGTGACGCAGTATTTTTCTTTTATGTTTAGTATTCTTATTCCACTGGCGCTTGTGTTTGAGCTTCCGATTGTGGTCATGTTCCTGACGAAAATACGCTTGCTCAATCCGATCCTGCTGCGAAAGTTCCGGCGCTATGCCTACTTGCTGCTGGTTGTCATATCTACCTTGATTACGCCGCCCGATGCAGCTTCGGCGATCATTGTATCGATACCTATGATAGGACTGTACGAATTTAGCGTGCTTCTCTCAGGAAGGGTCCACCGGAAGCAGCTGCTTCAGGATCAAGCGTGGGAAGCGGAGGGAGCCGAACCGGCCGTAAAGTCTGTCGATTGACAGGCTTTTTTGCTTTGTTTTGAGGAATGGAAGGTGAGATGCTTGTCAGATCAAGGCGGGCTCATTTCTGCCGGCTGGCTAAGGCATAAATGGTAATATCCGAATTTTTCCGGCATGGTGTTGGGTTTCTTTCTAATGTTCGGGGTGGTTGTTACCCTAGGCTTCCCGCAAGCTCTCATGTAAAACGGATGAGCTAATCTGCCGTATATTTCATTCATCCATGGATACAATGAATGAGGTGTAAAATTGTTGTAAAACCACTTGCAAAATGATTGGGAAATGAGTATCATAAGAATTGTTGTTAGCACTAAACACATACGAGTGCTAATAAAAATCTGACCCTAATTTTAAAGGAGGCTATTTTCTCATGATCAAACCGTTGGGTGATCGCGTAGTCATTGAAGCCATCGCTAAGGAGGAAACGACCGCAAGCGGAATCGTACTGCCTGATACGGCGAAAGAAAAGCCGCAAGAAGGTAAAGTTGTAGCCGTAGGCAGCGGTACACTCAAAGACGGCGAACGCGTGCCGCTTGAACTCAAAGAAGGCGACCGTGTTATTTTCTCCAAATATGCAGGCACTGAAGTTAAATACGACGGCCGCGAGCTGCTCATCATGCGTGAGAGCGATATCCTTGCGATCTTGGGTTAATTAGAGCACACGGGATATCACTGCGCTTTATACTTAAGTTTTGCGCATTTACTTATGAAAATATCCGTTTCGGTAAAATAAATGATTTCAACAAATTCGACTTAGGAGGGTTTATTCATGGCAAAAGAAATCAAGTTCAGCGAAGACGCTCGCCGCTCGATGCTCCGCGGGGTTGACGCATTGGCGAATGCTGTAAAAGTTACCTTGGGTCCAAAAGGCCGCAACGTGGTTCTGGAGAAAAAATTCGGAAGCCCGCTCATCACAAATGACGGTGTAACGATCGCTAAAGAAATCGAGCTCGAGGATGCATTCGAGAACATGGGCGCTCAGCTCGTGAAAGAAGTAGCTACCAAAACCAACGATATCGCTGGTGACGGTACGACAACGGCAACCGTTCTGGCTCAAGCGATGATTCGCGAAGGTCTGAAGAACGTAACTGCCGGCGCTAACCCAATGGTCGTTCGCAAAGGTATCGACAAAGCGGTTAAAGCTGCCGTTCAAGAGCTGGCAAACATCTCCAAGCCGATCGAAGGCAAGCAATCCATCGCTCAAGTAGCTGCCATCTCCGCAGCTGACGACGAAGTAGGCGAATTGATCGCAGAAGCTATGGAAAAAGTGGGCAAAGACGGCGTTATCACCGTTGAAGAGTCCAAAGGCTTTGCTACCGAGCTTGAAGTGGTTGAAGGTATGCAGTTCGACCGCGGTTACATCTCCCCGTACATGATTACGGACACGGACAAAATGGAAGCTGTTCTGGACAACCCGTACATCCTGATCACGGACAAGAAAATCACCAACATTCAAGAAATCCTGCCGGTGCTTGAGAAAGTGGTTCAATCCGGCAAGCAGCTCTTGATCATTGCAGAAGACGTAGAAGGCGAAGCTCTGGCTACTCTCGTAGTAAACAGACTGCGCGGCACGTTTACTTGCGTAGCTGTAAAAGCTCCTGGCTTCGGCGACCGCCGCAAAGCGATGCTGGGCGATATCGCTGCTCTGACAGGCGGCCAAGTGATCACCGAAGAACTCGGTCTGGATCTGAAATCCACTACTCCAGATCAGCTCGGTTCCGCTCGCCAGGTTCGTGTAACGAAAGAAAACACGATCGTTGTAGACGGCTCCGGCGACAAAAAAGACATCGGTACCCGTATTTCGCAAATTCGTGCTCAATTGGAAGAAACGACTTCCGATTTCGATAAAGAAAAATTGCAAGAGCGTCTTGCTAAGCTTTCCGGCGGCGTAGCTGTCGTTAAAGTCGGCGCTGCTACGGAAACTGAGCTGAAAGAGCGCAAGCTTCGCATCGAAGATGCTCTGAACGCTACTCGTGCAGCAGTAGAAGAAGGTATCGTTGCAGGCGGCGGTACAGCCCTTGTGAACGTATACGCAGCTGTTGCGGCAGTTCAAGCTGAAGGCGACGAGAAAACCGGCGTAAACATCGTTCTGCGCGCTCTGGAAGAGCCCGTTCGCACGATCGCTGCCAACGCAGGCCAAGAAGGCTCCGTCATCGTTGAGCGCCTGAAAAAAGAATCCGTCGGCATCGGCTACAACGCCGCTACCGGCGAATGGGTGAACATGATCGAATCCGGTATCGTTGACCCTGCCAAAGTAACGCGTTCCGCGCTTCAAAACGCAGCATCCGTAGCGGCTATGTTCCTGACAACCGAAGCGGTTATCGCTGACAAGCCGGAAAAAGATAAGCCTGCTATGCCTGATATGGGCGGCATGGGTGGTATGGGCGGCATGGGCGGATTCTAATCCGGCCTTGTCCCGTAAGGAAAAAGCAGCATCCTCTGTTTGGAGGATGCTGCTTTTTTGCGTTGGGCGTGCCCAGCTAAGCACGCATCTTCTAGCCGGTGAAAGTCCGGTCGCGGGAGGAGCCAAGTCCCCGCGTAGCTAGGATACTTGCGTATGGCGAAATCTGTGCGTAAAAGCGTATCGACGAAAGTA
>NZ_JBVASZ010000055.1:0-17192 GCF_057814255.1 Paenibacillus sp. F024 | reverse complement strand
TCGTCCTGAGCCAGGATCAAACTCTCCATTAAAGAAAAGCTGATATAGCTCAAAATTTAAAACTGGCGAGAATCATACGATTCTCTATTAAAACACTCACTCGTTGTTCAGTTTTCAAAGGGCAATTCATTCATTGTCACTTCCGATCAATCTTATCTGATCTTCGGAAGCAACTTTTATATAATATCACAATCACTTTTAAGATGCAAGCATTTTTTTCAACCTTCATTATGAAATTCAAGTTGAAGCTGTTTAAGAGGCCTGCCTTAAAAGCGACAAAAAGTAATATAACAAAAATAAAAGTAGAAAGCAACTATTTTATTCATTGAAATTTTTCCCATGGGGCAACTCTGATGCAAATTGCCCCATGACTACCCCGGCTAAACTGACCAGGCCTCTAGTTTTAGCTGCGGCTCAGCTTTCATATCAAGTGCCACAAACTGTCCACGGCGGTATTTCAGGAACGCGGCTGCACCGATCATCGCCGCATTGTCGGTGCACAGGCTAAGCGGCGGCGCAAGCAAAGGTATGCCATCCTGCCCGCAGCGCGCTTCGAGCGCAGTCCTCAGCCCTTTATTCGCTGCAACCCCGCCTGCGAGCAGCAGCTGCTTTGCACCGTACTCCTTCACGGCGCGAAGCGCCTTCTCCACCAGCACGTCAATGACCGACTCCTGGAACCCCCGGGCTACAGCCTCCGGTGCCAGAGGCTGGCCTTTCATATTGGCTTGGTTCAATACAGCCAATACGGCCGATTTTAACCCGCTGAAGCTAAAGTCGTAAGAATCCTGCTCAAGCCACGCGCGGGGGAGAACCACCGCTTCCTTCGCTTCGTGCGCAAGCCGGTCAATATGAGGACCGCCGGGATATGGCAGCTTAAGCGCCCGTCCGACTTTGTCATAGGCTTCGCCAACGGCATCATCCCTGGTTTGACCGATAATGCGGAAGCTCCCCTCGGATTCCACATACACCAACTCCGTGTGTCCTCCCGAAACCACGAGGGCCATAAACGGATATTCCAGCTTATGTACCAACTCGTTGGCATAAATATGGCCGGCAATGTGGTGTACGCCAATGAGAGGCAAATCAAGTGCGCAAGCGAACGCTTTTGCGGCCACCACACCAACCAGCAGCGACCCCACCAAGCCCGGACCTTGGGTAACCGCAACAGCCCCCAGCTGCTCCGGCTGTATCCCAGCCTGCGTCAACGCCTCTTCCAAAATCCAAGTGATCGATTCCACATGCTTTCGTGAAGCTACCTCAGGGACAACACCGCCGAATCTCTCATGAGTTTCCACCTGACTTGAAACTACATTGGAAAGAATCTCCCGCCCGTCCCGAATAACCGCTGCCGACGTTTCATCGCAGCTCGTCTCTATCGCGAGAATATAAACAGGTGCCGGACCGGCTTCAGTCCCTTGGGTTATCTTCTTGTCTTTATTCATATATTTTCAAACCTGCTTCCTGTCCTTTTTCGTGCAGAGGTTTTAGCCTTATTTGCGAATCCGGTTCGTTTTGGGAAGATCCGCCCACATAATGATGGCATCCTCTTTATTATCCGTATAATATCCCCGGCGAACACCTACGGAGCGGAATCCCTTTTTCTCGTACAACCGCTGGGCGATCTCGTTGGATGGGCGTACCTCCAGTGTCATCCGTACCGCGCCAAAAAAGCTGGCGGTGCGCTGCATTTCCGTCAGCAGGCGTTCTCCCAGCCTGCGTCCCCGGTATTTCTCCCGAATGGCAATATTGGTGACGTGCGCTTCCTCCATAATGAGCCACATTCCGCCGTACCCCGCAATCTCCCCGTTATGCTCGATGACGATATATCGGGCAAACTGATTGTTTGACAGCTCATTCTCAAAAGCCCCGGGAGTCCATGGCGTTGTAAACGACTCCCGCTCAATCTCACAAATGACAGAAATATCCTCCCGCCGCATCGCTCTGAATTGCACATCACTTTCAGGGATCGCTTCCGTTTCATGATTACGTTCCATAGCGGACAGTCCTCCTCTACGATCGTTGGGCGAGAAGCTTGGCTTCGGCCTCTGCCAGCTGCGTATAATTCGGAACCAACCCGTGAACATCCTCAGTCCCCCCCCGCTCCCATCGAATACGGCCGAGCTCTGCGACATGACGGGCTCTTACGCCGTGAACCACTTCTTCCACGCGTCCGGCATAGCGCGATGCAAACCCTCGAATCGCCTCCGAATGCTGCTCCAGCTCACCGGTGAATACGATCCGGTCCGGCTTGCGTTGGACGGCATGCGCGGCCAGCTCCTCCGTCCATGCGGCCATAAGCCGGATGCTATCGCGAACCGTACATGTCCAGCCGGCAGGTCCGGCCTCGTACAAAGCGGTAAATGCCTGACCCCTGCGCGCATCGATGAGAGGAATAAACCACACCGTTTCACCGGTTCTCCCCGTCTCTTTCAGAATGCGATCCATCGCGTCCAGCTCACCGTCATGGACCTCCAATGTTTCTTCGGCCATGCCAAACGATATTCCGGCCACAGACGCTTCCGCTCCTCCAAGCGCCATCGATTCCAAGGTGGATACTCCAAGCAGCGCCAGCTTATGCGTCCATGCGAACGTCTTCGCAACCGTCACTCCGATACGCACTCCCGTATAGGAGCCTGGCCCGACGCCTACAGCGAACCCGTCAAGCTCCACCGGCTTTATGCCCGCCTCCGTCATCAGACGCTGCATCAACGGAACCAGGTGCAGCGAGTGGTTTCTCTCCGCTTTGGACGTAATCTCTCCCAGCAGTCTGTCTCCGCGGGTGAGCGAAATCGTCAACGAAGCCGTCGATGAATCGACTGAAAGCATAAGCTTGCCATTGCAGCCGGTCTGATCCGTTCCCGTTCTAGTCATCATAAATATCCGTTCTCCTTCAGCTTCAGGCACCATTCTTCATAAGGTGCGCCATGGGGAATCAGCCGGAAGCGCCGGGCTTCCGCTCCGTCATGCTCGATCCGCAAGGCCAGTCGCTCAGGCGGCAGCAGGTCCTCGACGATGGACGCCCATTCAATCAATGTAACGCCCTGGCCGTAAAAATATTCGTCCAGTCCAAGCTCGTCCGCCTCTTCAGCAGTCAAGCGGTACACATCCATATGATAGAAAGGAAACCGTTCCCCTTCATATTCTTTAATAATGGTAAACGTAGGGCTGTTTACGATCTCCTTTACCCCAATTGCCTTGGCTACCGACTGGGAGAACGTGGTTTTACCGGTGCCCAATTCACCGTCAAGCGTCAGCACGGTCCCGGGAACAAACAACGAGGCCAAGCGTTCTGCCAGCAAAGACGTATCCCCTGTGCCGCGTGACATATATTCATATATGGGCATTGCTTTCATTCCTTTCGTCTTTTCAGCTGCCAAAATGATTGTATCCCCGTTTGCCGAGGGGCAGAACGCCGCCGCTGCTTTGCACCAGCCGAACACCTTCATGCTCCGCATTCACATATCCGATCAGATGAAGTGAAAGCCCCGCGGTCTTAAAAGCGATCTGCAGCTCCAGGGAATGCTCGGCAGGCACCGTCCCGATCAATTGATAATCTTCACCGCCGTAAAAAATGTAGTCCAACGGATCCTTGTTTACCCCCATGGCATATGCGAGCAGTTCCTCCGCCACAGGAATTCGATCCTCGATCAGATCGATACCGACCCCGGAAGCTTCAACAAGCTCCCAGGCTTCACTGGCCAGCCCATCGCTCACATCATTAAGCGCATGACAAACCCCCGATTCCCGGAGAAGCTCACCGGCCTGCACTTGCGGCTCGGGCCGGCAGTGCGCCTGCACCAGTTGAGGGTACATGGGGAATTCAGGGAAACTCTCCCATGCGTCGGACGGCTGCGCAAGCCCGAGCAAGTATTCCAAGCCTGCCGCAGAGCAGCCTAATTGTCCGGTGGCAAAAACAACATCTCCCGCCCGCGCGGCAGAGCGCAGCAGCGCTTTGTCCGCCTCGGTTTCACCGATAACCGTCACCGTCAAGGTGATGCCCCCGGCGCTTGAAGTGGTATCCCCGCCCACGATCGCAACGCCATGGCGGGAGGCACATTCATACAACCCCTCATACATCGCGGATACCCGCTCCACCGGCGTACCCTTCGGCAGACTGAGCGCGATCAGGGCAAACCGCGGCTTTCCGCCCATGGCAGCTATATCGCTTATAGACGATGCCATGGCCTTATATCCAATGTCCGTGTCCCGCATGGTTACACGCTTAAAATGGATTTCTTCCGTCATCGTATCGCAAGTCAGTATTAACCTGCTTCCATTGGAGATATGCACTACGGCCGCGTCGTCTCCGATTCCCGTATCCACACCGTTTGCCTTTTGAAAAGCAGCCGATTGCTTGCCTCCGGTCAGCAGCCGAATCAAGGCAAACTCCTCGATTGAGCTCAATGCGATCCGCCTCCGCTTATGTTTTGACCATTATTATAGCCCTACCGCCTTTTTGTAGCAACAAAAAAGCTTTCCCCCTTCGCCTTGTTGCCCGCGCAACGGCGGCATACGATGTGGGAAAGCTTAAGCTTACTTTACTTCCTCGAGCTCCTCAACCGGAACGATACGGGTATCGGCCGGCTGGTGCTCCGCGTGAACCTTGGCGGTTTTCTCCTCCGCATTGATGCTGTCGATCCATACGGATACTCCGTTTAACTCTACGTCAACTTTTTCTTCCGCACTTAAAATTTGCTGGGCACGATACAGATTCATTGTTCATCACCACCGTTAAGCACCGATTCCGGATGATCCATCGTATCGGTCGTGCTCTCCTCGATCAGTCCGTTCTGCAAGCTGACCGTTCCGCCTCCCAAGCCTTCGTTGATCATGCGGTCAATATCCATAAAGCTGGTGTCCCGCCCCTCATGCGACGGTTCCGCCGTGTTGTTCCCGCCTGACGTATTGGCTTCCGTCAATACTAATCCCTCCTTGATCTGTAGATAAGGCCCGACGCCTGGCTTTCCGGACGCCTCCTGTCTCCTATAGAATGTCCCAACCCGGCGGAACTCCATACAACCAGGATCTCGCTTCATGAATCCCGCTTCACATGCGCATACTAACAAAGAGAAGAGGGCTATATCATCAAGGAGGTACCGTCATGCATACCGTCTGGAAAGGCGCCATCAGCTTCGGCTTAGTCCACGTACCGGTCAAAATGTTCTCCGCCACCGAAGACAAGGATATCTCCATGCGAATGATTCATAAAGAATGCAGCACCCCGCTTAATTTCGTACGGAAATGCCAGCATTGCGACCGCGAGGTGGAGTGGGCGGAAATTATCAGAGGCTATGAATATGAGCCCGGCTCTTTCGTTCTTTTTGAGAAGGATGAGCTTGAAAATTTAACCGGCGAAGTAACAAAGGAAATCAAAATTCTCGATTTTGTCGACCTCTCCGATATCGATCCCATTTATTTTCAAAAGACGTATTTTCTTTCACCCAATGAAACCGGGGCAGGGGCCTACAATCTGCTGCTTGAAGCCATGAAGCAAACAGGCAAAATCGGCATCGCCAAAGTATCCATTCGTTCCAAGAGCAGTCTCGCCGCCATCCGCATCATCGACCGCTGTATTGCCATGGAGACGATCTTTTACCCTGATGAAATCCGCTCTGTCCAACAGGTGCCGGGACTACCGGAGCAGATCAGCGTGAACGAGAAGGAACTGGATATGGCCAAAATGCTGATTAACCAGCTGTCGACGGAATTCGAACCTGAAAAGTATACGGATGATTACCGTGCGGCTGTGCTGCAGGCGATAGAGCAAAAAGTTTCCGGCCAACAGATTCGCGTGGCACCGGAACAGCGCAAAACGAATGTGATTGACCTGATGGCGGCGCTTCAAGCCAGCTTGGAGGCAGTAAAGCCGGTTGCGACCGAGCCTACGCCTGCAGCCTCCGCCAACCCTAAAGCAGGAAGTAAAGGAAAAGCAAGGACCAAAGCAAAGGAAAAGGAAACGGTCGGCTCGTGATTTGGCATGCTTCCAATATCCCCAAGGTTACCTGTCGCAATCAAAGGCGGGAACCTTTTTTATTGTAGCCGCGGCGGCTGATTGATCAAGGCTCAAAACGTGTATTTAATGAGTAAAAAGGAGATCAGCCATGATGCCAACCGCCCTTGAGGACAAGCAGGTACACTCTGCGCATTTTCAGTTTGTGTTCCCTTTTTCGTTCAACAAAAACAGCCAAAACAAGCTGAAGCATCTGCTCAACCGAGACGGTTACGAATTTTTCCACTTGGAAAAGGAAGAGCTGGAGACGGCCTATTATGGCCCGAACTGTCAGGTGTCCCACCGTAATCTGGAGCGCTATTTTTTACCTTTTGCGAGCAGTATTCTTTTTCCCTGCGATCATAATGAATACGCGATTCAACGATATTCCAAGCGAATGGAGCTGGCCTGCAGGCTGGAAACCGGGAATATGTCCACGACGTTTCAAGTGCATTCCACAGATATTCTGCTGGCGCCGTTCGATCTCGGATTTCTTACGATACGTACTCAGCTTTCTTGTGAAAAGCTCGACTTTACACATGCGTTGGAATTCGCACGCCGGTTCAGAACCCTGCAGGAATGGAAACCCGGCGATGCCAAAACGCGGATGATGTGCGGCGGGCAAGAATTCACGGAAACAGAGCAGTTTATTTTTCATTCTCTGGTACCGGGAATGATGAAATTCATGGATGTAACGGATTTGGATGAGGCCTATTTTGAGAAGCTTCCGTTCTTTGAGGACGAACGCATGTATGTTCTGGCATTCATTGATTTTGAAGAGGAAGAAACGGAGATCTCCGTGGCGGATCAGTATCGCGCGGCCCGGCTGGACGGATTGGATTCCGATGGCAGACCCTATATCAGCTCGACTAACATCGAATACATTCAAAGGTTTTGCCGAATTCACGCTTATGACCGCTGGGAGCCTGACACGTATTACATGATCGACGATAGCTCCCTCGTCTGTTTGACGAGACAGCGGCCGACGGCAGCCGTCAAGCTGGCCAACCATATGTACGGCGAGTATTATTACGGGCTGGTGATTAATTTATTCCAAAAAATCGTGCTGTTACGGCTGTCCAAGCGTTATTCCCATGTGCAAATCGACCGGAATCCGAAGGAGATTGAGGATCTGATCCGTTCCATCACTACCTTTTCCGCCAAATATTACTTTCTGGAGATGATATCCCAGCCTCAAGGCAAAGAAATGTTCAACCTGCTGCGCGAGCAGCTGAATATTGACGCTTTATATAAAGACGTCAAGCACACCTTGGCTGCTTTGTTTGAATACCAAGGCAATTTTACCACCAAGCGCTCCACCTATTTATTGCAAATCCTTACGATTTATACCGTAATTAGCGGTATCTACGGGATGAATCAAGTCATCGAAGATTTTAAAGCACCGGTCGATTGGGAGAAGGTCCAAGACTACTCTGTCTTTGAATACATCGCTTTGGCCGTCGGAGTTACCGGCATCGCGATCTCGTGCGTTCTGGGTGTGATGGCGCTGATCCATTTGATCGGCGAACTGAAAAAGAAGACCCGGCCATGAACGGCCGTCCTTGCGCCCTCATAACGCTCCGTCAAACACGCATTCCTGAGGAGGCACGTCTATAAAGGCCTGAATGGAGGGCTGCCGCAGGGTACGTCCCTCCCGCCATCGCCATTCCGCAAACTGAAGCTTGACCACCAGCCTGGGCTCAACCCAATAGGCCCCTTTCATTTCCGGGTGCTCATTATCAAACGGCTTGTTTCGAATCGTCATAGGTTTAAGCTTTGCCGTCAAATCAGTCCATTCGGATTTTTTTAGTTTGCCGGTTCCGACATGACCGATGTACAGAAGTTTCCCTTTAGGGCTATACACTCCGGCAAGCACCGCATTTACGATACCTCCGTTTAACGTATAGCCTCCGATGACAGCCAACATATCCCCGTAGTTTTTGACTTTAACCCATCGCCTGTCTTTCCCGTTAATCCCGTACGTACTCTGCAGCTCCTTACTGATGATTCCCTCCATCCCTTGCTGACACATCAACTGAAAAAGAGCTTCACCGTCCGGATATGACGGAACAATCTGAACCATTGAGCTTGGAATAATCGTTTGGCTCAGCAGCTCCAACCGGGCACTGAGCGGCTTGTCCACCACCCATTGGCCGTTATAATACAACAGGTCGAAGATCATGTAAGCAGCGGGCACCTGTTTCATCGCCTGCGGAACCCGGTCCGGCCTGCGGATCCCGTCCCTCTTCATGATCTCATGAAACGAAGGCTTTCCATCCTGGCCCAGCGCTATCATTTCACCGTCAAGAATAACGGATTCGGCCCGACAGTACTCCCACACCCCGGTAAACTCAGGGTACTGTAATGTTCTTTCATTTAATCCGCGATTAAATAAACGGCACTCCCTGCCGTCGTAATACGTTAACATTCGGACGCCATCCCATTTCACCTGGTGGATCCAGCGGTCCTCCATGGGCACTTGGCTTCCGGATACCGGTTCAAAGGGAATGACGGGCTTCATCGGACACATTCCGGTCATCGCCTGCCTTTCTTTAAGGGATACGATTCCCCATTCCGCGAAAAGCTATGAACAATCCCAGAGAAGGAAGTGAAGCTGCGAATGCCCGTGACCGCCAAATATAAGAGAACAAAGGGCACTGTAATGGTTGAGGGTCATGAACTGACGATCACCAATCCGGACAAGCCGTTGTGGCCTGAGAAGGGGATCACGAAAGCGATGTATTTGGAGAAGCTCGTCCAGCTCGCTCCCTACTTGCTGACTTATTGCAGAAGCCGTTATTTGACGACAATCCGGTTTCCCCATGGCTGGAACGATAAATCGTTTTATCAGAAAAATGCACCGGAGCCTACACCGGATTACGTGAAAACGGCCGTACTTGATTCGATTCATTATGTTCATCTCGACTCTTTGCCGACACTGCTGTGGCTGGGGAATTTGGCCTGTCTGGAGTTCCATCCTTCCTTCCACCGGATTGGGGAGACGCTTCCGGCGGAGTGGCTGATCGATATCGACCCGAGTGTAGACCCGGAGCCGCGCATCATGGAGGCTGCGGAAATCATCGGAGAAATCCTTGAGGGCATGAACATCAAGTCCGTCCCCAAAACATCCGGAGCAACCGGAGTGCAAATTTACATTCCGATCCCTGAAGAACGCGGATATACCTTTGAGGAGCTGCGCAGCATCGGACAATTTGTCGCCTCCTATGCGGTACAGAAGCATCCCAAGCTATTTACAGTGGAGCGGCTGAAGAAGGACCGCGGCACTTTAATTTATATTGACTATCTTCAGCATTGGTACGGCAAGACGCTCTCCGCTCCCTACACGCCCCGTGCCCGCAAGGATGCCACGGTTTCGACGCCGCTTTCCTGGGACGAGGTGTCTTTGCGCTGCGATCCGCGTGACTTCCACCTGCTGAACATCATCGAGCGCCTGCAGCAAAAAGGGGACCTGATCGCTCAGCTCCCCCCGCAAAATCTTGATCAAGTTCTCTCGTTCATAAAAAAATGAACATTTCAGGAGGCAAAAGCCTTTTAATAAAGCGGAGACAAGATACGTCCCATAACCTCCTTGATTTTCTGCCAGCGGGATCTTTTTTCGAACTCATTCAGCTTGATCTCGCGGCTGTCCTTCAAATCATGCAAAAAATCACTTTCCAAACGCTGCAGCGTTTCCTTATCGTACACTACGGCGTTAAGCTCAAAGTTACTGTAAAAGCTGCGCATATCCATATTTGCCGTTCCTACGGTACCCAGCAAATCGTCCATCAGCATCACCTTGGCGTGAACAAACCCTTTCTGGTAGGCGTAAAACCGGACTCCGGCCTGCAGCAGCTCCTCAAAGTACGACATGGATGCGTAATTGACAATGCTCGAATCCGACTTCTCCGGGAAAATAATCCGCACATCGACTCCGCTGATCGCCGCCGTCTTGAGTCCCATACAAATGCTCGCGTCCGGGATAAAATAAGGCGTTGTAATATAAAGCCGCTTCTTCGCCGCGGTAATGGCTCCGAAATACATCTCCAAAATCGCATCCCAATGCGCATCAGGTCCGCTATCTATAATCTGCGCCGGCTTCCGGCCGCAGCACTCATGCTCAGGAAACAGGCTTGTATCCGTAAGTCGGTCACCGCTTACAAACATCCAATCGACCAAGAATGTATGCTGCAGGGCATATACTGCATCGCCCTCAAGCTTCAAATGCGTATCCCGCCAAAATCCGAGCTTCGGGTTCCCGCCCAAATATTCATCTCCAATGTTAATGCCGCCGAGAAACCCTTTAAGTCCGTCCACCACAATGATTTTACGGTGATTCCGGTAATTGATCCGCTGATTGAAAAACGCGATCATGGCCGGCAGAAAAAAATAGACTTCACAGCCTGCCTGCTTCAGCTCTTCTACAAATTTGCCGCTCAATTGGTAGCTGCCGATCCCGTCAAAAATACAACGAACCTTCAACCCCTCCCGCGCCTTTCGCATCAACACCTCTTGAAACTGTTTACTCACTTCGTCGTCACGAATGGTATAAAACTCAAAGTGGATATGATCCTTTGCCTGCTCCATCGTCTCGAGCATGACCGGATAGGCCTCGCTTGCGTTTGTGAGCACTTCAATCTCATTGCGGTAGGTCACCTGTGAACCGGGAATATTATTAAGCAAGGCGAATAACCTCGGTTCGTGACGCCAATTCTTGAATTGATTCTCGTCCCATTCCGGATCCGCTGCCTTCATTTTTTTCCCGACAAAACGAATATCGCTTCTCGGAGACTGTCCCTTGCGCCGTACCTTTCTTCTTCTGGTATATTCTTTGGCCAGAAAATAGTACATGACACAACCGATGACTGGAATAACAAACAAAATAAAGAGCCAGGCCATGGCTTTGGGCGGATGCCGGAACTCTCCGATGAGAATGGTTAAAATCTGCAGAATAAATAACAGCAATGCAATGACGAGCCACAGCACCAAAGCCTTCCCCCTTTAAACTCATGTCTATCTTTTACCAGTATATAAGGACATATTCCACTTGATTGTAACAAGATGAATCAAGATTGTCATAATTTTTCGCATTTGGAGAAAAATATACCGGACACGCTCCGGCAAAGCTTGGATGTGACCTATTGAACGAAGGAGGTCGTTAAGGTCATGAAGAGAATCAACCGCAAGCAACACCAGGAAGAAGAAGCCCGGCTGCAAAAACTGGACTACCGCTTTATCGACGAGCTCCGTTCGGTACCTGTTTTCCTCAACCTTGAGGAGAACAAAGATTATTTAGAGGAGCTGTTCAAGGACAGCTCCGATTTTGTCATTCGCGAATTCAAGCTGGAGAATAGCTTGAAAGCGATCCTGTTCTTTATCGATGGGATGCCTAACACAGAGCTCGTCCATGAAGCCATGAAGGCACTCATGATTTTGGAGGGCGGAGAACAGCTGATTGATCACATAACGGAATCGGTGCTGCCGGTTTCACAAATCCAGAAAGCGGACAACTATGCGGATCTGCTGCTCTCGGTGCTCAGCGGGGACACGGGGCTGATCGTCGACAAAAACAATCAGGCTTTAATGCTTGGCATTCGGGGCATGGAAAAGCGTTCGATCAATGAGCCGGATACGGAAACCGTCGTCCGCGGACCAAGAGAAGGCTTCGTGGAAAATTTACGGACCAACACCTCCATGATTCGCCGCAAATTGAAAACGCCGCATCTGAAAATGAAGCCGATGGTCATCGGCCGCGAAAGCAACACCAGTGTAGTCGTGACTTACTTGGAGGATCTTGCCGACCCCAAAGTGGTAACTGAGGTGATCGGACGGCTGGAGAAAATCAATATAGACGCCATCCTGGAGTCGGGTTATATCGAAGAGCTGATTCAAGACTCGGCCTATTCTCCGTTTCCGCAGGTACAATACACGGAACGGCCGGATATGGTAGCGGCGGCTCTGCTCCAGGGCCGGGTAGGTATAATGGTGGACGGTACCCCTTTTGTTCTCATCGTTCCTTTCGTGTTCACGGAAATCATGCAGGCCAGCGAGGACTACTACGAGCGCTTTCAAATCGCCACTCTGGTCAGGTGGCTGCGCTATAGCTTCATGACGCTCTCGCTGCTGACACCAGGCTTGTATGTAGCCATAACAACCTTTCATCAGGACTTGCTGCCCACGACGCTGCTGCTCTCGGTTGCCACCGCCCGTGAAGCGATACCGTTTCCTGCTGTAGTAGAAGCCTTCATCATGGAGGTCACCTTCGAGGCCCTGCGGGAAGCGGGCATCCGTCTGCCAAAGGCGGTTGGCTCGGCCGTCAGTATTTTGGGAGCGTTAGTCGTCGGTCAAGCCGCCGTACAAGCGGGGATCGTTTCGGCTCCTATGGTTATCGTCGTTTCGATTACAGGGATCGCTTCATTTACCATCCCCAGGTTTAACGGAGCCATCGCCATCCGGATGCTGCGGTTTCCGATCATTATTGCCGCCGCGCTGTTCGGCATGTACGGCATCATGATTTCGGTGCTGCTCATTATCGGCCACATGGCTAATTTACGATCCTTCGGGGTTCCCTATTTGTCGCCCGTCGGCCCGCTGTCAGCCGCCGATTTGAAGGATGTGGTCATCCGCTCGCCTTGGTGGCTTATGAAGACACGGCCGGCTTATATGCCCCTGCAGGATGAAAAAAGAATGGGAGACTCTCTCCCTCAAGAAATTATGGAACAATCCGGTCAGAAAGGAAAAGATGTTGATCACGAATCTCCAGAGGTGAAACCTTAAATGAGCAAAGCGCTAGCACGTCTGCCTCTCCTTCTGCTCGTCCCGCTTTTACTTTCGGGCTGCTGGGACCGGACGGAAATCAACGATCTGGCTTTTATTCTCACCACGGCCGTCGATCTGGAAGAAGACGGCTCCATCCGCTACAGCGCGCTCCTTCCGCTTCCCGGGTCTATGGGCGGGCCTTCCGGAGGCGGCGGCGGCACAGCCGGCAATAAAACGTATTACATCGATTCAGAGGTAGGAGATACGGTCAGGAGCGCACAAGCGAAGCTGCAAAAGAGGATGTCCAGACGAATGTTCCTCGCCCACCGCAGAACGCTGGTGATCGGAGAAGAATACGCCAAGAAGGGGATCAGGGAAGTTTTTGACGCTACGGCTCGTACGCCGGAAAGCCGAATGTCCACTTATTTGGTCGTTTCCAAAGGAAAGGCGTATGACCTTTTACAAGCAAACCCGCAGTTTGAAAGATTTCCCTCCGAAGCTTTACGGGAGCTTGTAAAAACAAGAACGGTGATGAATTTGAACCTCAAGGATACGGCCGTATCGCTTAGTACCATCGGCAGCGACCCGGTGGTCGCCTATGTCGGAGTAAAGGAATCCGAAAAGAGCGTAAAGCCGTCGAAGGAGCTTGAATTTATCGGCTATTCCCAATTTCGGGATGATAAAATGGTCGGCAGCTTCGAAGGGCGTACCGATCTTGGCCTGACGCTTCTGAAGGACGAATCCGTCACTTCGAATATCACGGTTCCTGTAGAAGATAAAAAGCTCATTACCGCCAACATCTATGAGACCCGCGGCAAAATTCAACCGAAACTTGCAGACGGCAGACTCACTTATGATATAAACATTACCTCCAAATCGAAGGTTGTTGAAAGCACCGGCTACTTCGATTTTAGCCAAGTGAAAAAAATCAAGCAGGTGGAGCAAAGGATTGAAGCCTATATCAAAAGCTCCATTGAAGAGACATTGAAAAAAATGGTAGACAAAAAAACAGATTCCGCCAATTTAGGAACACGCCTGTGGAAAACCTATCCCCGGCTGTGGAAGACGACCTATGAGAAAACCTGGCCGCAACCGCTGGAAGAAGCGGGATTCAACATTCACGTAGATAACACGCTTTCAGAAACCGGTTTGATTTATGAAAATGTGACGAAGGTAGGGAACGGAAAATAAATACGCAATTTTTAGTTTGGTTTGCGCTGCTGCTGCTGCTTCATGCTTTTCTTGATATCAAGAAGTGGACACAGCAGACCAGAGATGTGAAACGGCTATATGTTTTTCTTTACGCTGTTGCGTTAGGTCTCTTTCTCTGCGTAATGCTTGGTTACAAACCGCCGATGCCGACGCAATTTGCCGTCGAAAATATATCTCCTTGGGTCTTCTCCATCATCCACCCGCAGCGTTGAACCGCGGAAAGGAAAGCGAGCGAACAGATAATGAAATCTATTCAAGTTATTCATGGGCGTCAGTTGGCCTGGTTAATCGGATCATTAATCACCGGAGGAGGTCTGCTAAGCCTTCAGCACGAGCTGACTCGGACCTCTCAAACGGACGCCTGGCTTACTTATTTGCTTCCTGCAATGTATGTTCTGGTATTCGGATACGTATTGGTGCAGCTTAGCTTGAGGTTTCCCCGTATGAATATGTTCGAGATGATTTCCTTGCTTTTCGGCAGGATCGTCGGTACTCTGATCAACCTGCTGCTGGTACTGCACCTTTGGATCATCCTTATGAGGGATTTGAGGGTATTCAGCAAATTTATCGGCACCATATTGCTTCCCCATACCCCGGATGAAATCATTGTCCTGCTGTTTATGCTTCTGCTGATGTTTTACGGACGGACGAGCGTGGAAGTGATTGCCAGGGTGAACGATTTGTTTTTCCCTATTTTTTTCCTGATTGTGCTCCTGCTGCCGTTCATGCTTTCCAACGAGATGGATCCCCAATTGATTCAGCCTATATTAACGGTTCCGGCGATCCGTTATTGGTATTCCGGCATTCTCGGCATCGGCTGGTTCGGCGATATCTTTGTCATCGGCGCTTTTATGCATACGATATGGAGTGCCAAACAAGTCCGTGCCAGTATTCGGCATGGCACCCTGATGGGCATCCTGCTGCTGACCATTTTTCAATTCATGCAGGTGATCGTCCTTGGACCCAACATTCCCGGCAATATGATCTATCCGAGCTACACCTTAGTTCAGCAGATTCATATTACAGACTTTCTTGATCGGGTCGACTTGTTTATTTTAAGCATCTGGTTTCCGATAACGGCATGCAAGGTGATTTTAATTTACCTGGCCTTCCTGACCGGGGCGGCCAGCCTGCTGAAGAAAAGAGATTATACGATTTTGAATTCGCCGCTTAGTCTCGTTCTGCTCATGACGACAATGCTCGCCTTCAAGAGCACGACCGAGGTGTTCAGCTTCGGAAATTACAGCTCGCCCGTTATCGTGTTGTCCTATCAACCCGTACTGTTGATCGCCCTCTGGCTAAGGATGAGACGCTTCCCCATTCGCGGCTGGGAAGATAACCGGAATGACTCAAATAAAGACATGGAACGTCAAAAACCCGGCCCCCCTCAGGAGAGACAGGCAAGAACCGCCGGTAAGCATAACATGAGCCGGATGACGAAGATTCCCCTTTCTTCATGGGTACGAATTGGAAATCTGTTGATTTTCCTTTGCTTCGTCTTCGTCATCCTGGGACTTGCCTTCAGCCGGGATTACGCATTTGTAGGCATGATCTGTGCGTATGGTTATTGGAGCTGTTTAATCGGAGTCGTCCTGACCTCGCACATGGAGATCAACCAATCCTTCAAATACATGGTGAAGGAGCCTTCCGGCTCCTAGCTTACTATAAGACCTCAATAGCGGTGACCTTGTTCAGAGGAATGAGCATGCAGAGCTCTTCTTCCTCTTCCGCCCGGTTGACGGCCACCTCGATAAAATCCAGTCCGGTGCGGATTAACGCGGCTTCAAATACGTTAGTGTACAAGGTACGCACGTTCACTCTGGATCCGGTTCCTTTACGGGAGATACCGAGCAGCACAATTTCCTGCATGGCGGAAGGCACATAATAATGCTCGTCTACCTTTATGAACCGTTTACCGACTTTATGCAGTACGCCTGGCTCTCCCTCAAAGCCTGAAGCTTGAAGCGAGATCTCTTTCTTTAGATGTAAAGCCAACCGGTCCATTACATTCATCCGGACGGTGTTTAACAATGACAAGTTCATCCCTCCATCTTTAAACCAGCTTCAATCCTATCTAATGTGTATGAAGCTGAAGGTCAAGAACAGAACTGAAAGGAGCCGTCATGAATTTCAAGTGGTTTCAAAGCAAGCTGACATTCGTGATCATTCCCGAAGCGAATGAAAGCGTAGTTCGAGTCAAGCTGTCCCGCAGTACTTTGTGGGCGGCTGCTGCTGCCGTAATGCTGCTGGTAGGCACAGCCTGCTGGATCGATCTGCATCATTTGCATACCGCAGCTTCCGCGTATTTGCAAAAGTCTGCGCTGCACGGCAAAACAGTGAAGCTCGAGCAAGAATTGCTAAGCAAAAACGCAGCCATCGAGCAGCTGCAAAATGAACTTATTGCTCTCTCCAAACAGGCCGCGGAAATACAACACAAAATGGAAGAAATGAAGCGCTTTGAGCAGGATCTGCAGCGGCTCGCGTTCGGCGCCGACGGAGCATCCGTCACATCGGCGAAGCCGGAAGCCGGTTCCGTTGCCGTCTACCATGGCCTGGGGGGGGCCGAGCTTCCTGTAACTACTGATGAAATCACGCGCCTTGCAAGTGCCACTAGAGCTAACTACTCTTCGCTGCAAACGGAAATGAATGAGCTGCAAACCCGTTTCTCCCGCTCCAAGCGGCTGCTGCAAAATAAGCTGGAGCTGCAGCGGCACACACCGGACATATGGCCAACGCTTTCACGAGTTGTGACCTCTCCTTACGGGTACAGGAAGGACCCGTTCACCAAGAGGCTCAGCTTTCACCGCGGCATCGATATTGCAGGCAAGGTGGACGATCCCGTATATGCCGCAGCAGGAGGGATTGTGGATTCGGTAGGATATGACAAGCTGCACGGCCACAATATTATTGTCGAGCATACTCAAGGGCTGCGAACCTGGTATATGCATTTAAACAGCGCCGATGTGCGCAAAGGCGAAGCCGTCGATAAAGGCCAACCCATCGGCAAGCTGGGGACGACCGGGCGCAGTACCGGTCCCCATCTGCACTATGAGGTGCTGACGGGAGATACAAGCGCCGATCCGTCGCCTTATCTCCCCCCATTTTCATAAAAAGTCCAGCGGTAAGATGTCAAGTCCCTGATTCGCGGTAATTGGAAATTCTTTTGATGGAAAATCGCTTTGAGTCAGGAAAAATGGCATCACGAAATAAACCCTGAGTAAAATCGAGCGATTTT
>NZ_JBVASZ010000054.1:0-18801 GCF_057814255.1 Paenibacillus sp. F024 | reverse complement strand
ACAACATGAGAAACACCGCGCTTTCTGCTTAATCATATCATTGCCTATATTATACCACATTACCGCGGTGTCGTGATAAATTATTATTGTAAATAGAAAGACTGTTGAGACTTTCTCAACAGTCTGAGGAACCGGATTATCCGGTTCCTTGTCCCTGCATACCAATATCTTGTAGTAAAAGCGAAACATCTCCGCACCAACGCTCATGCAGTCGTATTCGCCGCTTCTCCTACTTTCCCAGCAGTTCAATATGCTTCCCTATATGGGAGATGAGCGATTGCTCGTAAGCTTCCTCTTGTTCGCTAAGCGTGCGGTAAAATTCATCTTTAAACAAGGTACCGCCCTGCTCATCCTTCGCCTGCAGCAGAAGACCGTACGTAATATGGATTAATTGGCGGGCATTGTCCTCATTCATATACGTATCGGCCAGGTCGTCGTCAGCCACTTGATCGAGCGGAACGATTTTGCCGATATCCGTTGTCACGTGGTAGTAAGCCGCCGCCTCCTCAAAATGCTCCAGCGCGTATTGATGCATGCGGCGATATAGGGTAGGCTTCACTTTGGCCACGGTACGTACCGCTTCAAGCCAGTTGGTGCCCGCCGTTTTGACATGAAAGCGGCCGTTGGTGTATTTTCCGATGATCGGGAACACGCTGAATTTGTCGCTGCCGGAGTGGATGCTCAGCTTGTAGCCGAACTCGTCCGCGATGCCGGCATGGATAACCAATTCATCTTCGAACTGTCCGATATCGCCGATATAGTCGATGCCTTTTTGGAATTCGCCGCAAAAACGGGGAGCCATGCTGTAAATCGACAATCCTCTGCCGTAAAGCTCCTTGGCAACGAAAAAATGAGATTCCGGTGCCGTCGCAGTAGCCGTTTCATCGATTGAAATCTCGAAGTCAACCTCGCCGGCAGCATTTTTGATATAAGTGTTATACACATGCTCCATAAAATCAATGGCCGCTCCATAGATCAGCACATTCTTGATCAGCGTATCGCGGTCGAAGATAATGAAGGTCCCTGCGGTACTGAACGTTTGGTTAAGATAAAGCGATTCGTAATGACTACGGACCCCCGGCGGGAGCTCGGCATACTTGGCTTCCTGCTCGACAGCGGATAGGCCCTCGATCGAGTTATCGATCTTCTCGGAGCAGTCAAGGGTCAGCATCGAGAACCCGAGGTCCAACGACATCTGTATATCCTCTTCTTTCTTCAAATGGTCGCCGTCCGCGCCAAATCCGTCCTTATATCCTTCCTGAAACACGGCATAGCTAGCGGCGTCCAGCACCTGCTTATAATCGCGACCCATCAGGGTTACCTCACGGATGCTTTGCTGCGCCAGAATCGGACGCACATCCTTTCCTTTGACAGCCTTGATGTGACCCGGAGAAGCGATACCCAGCCGGTCGCCCAGACCGAGAGTAGAGCTTTGTGTGCCAAATGCACGCGGTTTCGTATAGTCAAAATGACGGTTCAAGACCAAACGATTATCATGAGAGAGCGGACACCGCTTGGCTCCGTCCTCCACGGTCCCCTGTAGCTCGTCATAAAGCGGCCCTTCGCCCACAGCCAGCAAATATTTGGTATGATCCGCCTGGTCTTTTACCATCACTAGTTTGGTAGAACCTAAGACTTCCAATGATTGCGTATACACTTTGATCTCTCCACTGCTCGTCGGAACAGTATTTCCTGACGCCAGTGCTTCGGCGATATATACATATTTACCCACGTCGAACTCCTCCTTATTTCTCTCTCTTTTCTAGATCATAACGCAAAAATAGCATATAATCTCAACATTTCTTGCCTAATTAATTGATATATATGCATTTTTTGCTATATTGCAACCAAGTCTTTTGCTACAATATATATCACCATAAGTCGGAGGATCGGAGTGTGCATAACGCTATGAGCGAAACGGTAGCTTTGAATTACGGAGATGAAGAAGGGGACTTTTATATCCAGCACATTCGGCGTACGGAACCGTTCGGACGGACGAATCATTTTCACGGAACCTATGAGATTTATTATTTGCTGTCCGGGCAGCGGGCCTATTTTATCAAAGACCGTACGTTTTTGATTTCTCCCGGCGATATGGTGTTTATCGATAAGCATGAGGTGCACAAAACCTCCGACGTTGGAATGCCTGGTCACGAACGGGTGGTCATCAATTTTAGCGACCGGTTCGTAGGTAAGGATCATCCGTTGCATTCCCCCGGACTGTTTGCCGCTTTTAAGCATCCTTCGCACGTATTCAGCCTGAAGCTGCAGGAACAAGTTTTTATGCAGACGCTTCTTGGCAAGCTGACGAGGGAGCTGAAGGAAAGGGACACCGGTTATGAATGTTACGCGAAGCTGCTGCTGACGGAGCTGCTGCTGTTTGCCGGGCGCTGTGCGGAGAAGCTGGAGACGGTTACGGTGGAGCACGCAAGTCCCCTGCACAAAAAAATTTCGGAGATCGTACGGTTTATCAACAGCCGCTTTCACGACCCGCTGACGCTGCGGGGAATATCGGAGCAGTTTTATATGAGTCCGTATTATTTGAGCCGCACCTTTAAAGAAGTGACCGGGTTTACCTTTGTAGAATATATCAATACGACCCGAATTCGCGAGGCGCAGAAGCTGCTGAACGAGACAGATTTGAGAATGATAGAGATCGCGGAACGGACCGGCTTCGAGAATATTGCCCATTTTGGGAGGACGTTCAAAAAGCTGTCCCGTATGACCCCGACGGACTACAGGAAAATGAATCGTTGAGAAGCTGCGGTTATACCAACCCCATAAGGCTGACGAGTTCCTGATGAAACAGTGACTAAATTTGTAGCACTATCTTTTGATAAGATATAATTGGTGAGGATTGAGACTAGAATTTTAACGGATTTCGGGGGCGACTGTTATACTGTATGCTGCCTCATTTCTCATGTCCTTTCTCTTGGTTTTCCTGCTTATTCCTCCGCTTCGAACATTGGCTTTCCGCATTGATTTTGTGGACAAGCCTAAAGAAAACAGCGAAAGAAAAATTCATAGAGAGCCGATTCCGTTAACTGCAGGGTTGGCAATATTCGTCGGGATTCTCTCCACCTATTTCATATTCGTACAAGATGACTGGAAACATTCTATCGCGATTTTCGTAGGGTCGACGCTTATCCTCGCCATCGGTATGGTAGACGACTGGTTGATTAATGTATGCTTCGGATTAACCTCAATCCTACTGCTGCTGTTGACCGTGTAAGTCTTTATAAGAAATTAGACCCGAGCCCTATCCGGATAGGAGCCCGGGTCTTTTTATGGTTTGATAGCTGACTTTAAGTCTTTTGGTTCGGCCCACAGCCTTAACCATGCTGTTTTAGATGACGGCTGAAGCCCCAACGAAGCAAATACGGAACAATAAAAAGTATGAATAAAATACGAAACATCTGGTAAGCGACAACCATGGAAACATCACCTCTTACTGCCGCCGCCGTTACGCCCATTTCGGTCATCCCGCCCGGGGAGGTGCTGAGAAAGGCGGTAACGAAGCTGATCGGCAGCACAAGACTATACCCGTAGGAAATCGCTAAAGACAGCAGGACAATAGCGATCCCTCCCGCGAGTGAATAAGGCAGCAGACGGCGCCAACCGCCCAGTGCGCTGAAGCGGATTCCGAGGCCGAGGTAGATGCCCAGACTCCATTGCGCAGCAAGAACCAGCGGGGTCGGCAGATGCGGCGGCGCTGTACCCGCTACGGTCAATGCCGCTGCGGCTATAATCGGTCCGAGAAACCACGGGGTCGGCAGCCTCAATCGCACAGCAGCCAGCGCCGCTGCGATAACGGTAGCCCCAGCCATCAGAATTGCCCAGACCGGATAATCTTCCGCCGCGAACGCTGCCGCCTGCGCAAACACTGCTGCGCCTGGAGCAGCAGAGTCGGCCAAACCATGTACGGCAAGGAACGGAACGACGAAGATCACTGTCAATAAACGGATGGTTTGCATAAAGGAAACCACCGTTTGGTCTGCACCTTTAATTTCCTCGCTGAGCACAACCATCTGAGACAAACCGCCGGGAATGCTTCCGATGATACTGCTTTGGAGGGTAATGCCCGTTTGCCTGGCGGTCAACCAAGCAAAGGCCAGGCTGAAACCGACAGTCATTAAGGTGGCCAGCAGCATGGTAGGCAGCTGCCCGACGATTTGCCGTGCGCTTTCCAAGGTAAACGATAATCCCATGCTGTATCCAAGCAGCAAAAGTCCTCCATTGCGAAATCCGACCGGCCATTTCAACTCCCTCTTCAATAGTCCTTGCCACAGCATGGCGGCCGTCAGCGGACCCAGCATCCAGCTGAGAGGAACGCCGAGCAGCGTAAACAGTAATCCTCCGACAAAGGTAACCGCTAGCGTTTCCGTCAGTTTAAACACGATGATAACCTTCTTTCACTTATTAAAACACGATGAAAGCCCGTTTAAATATCCTTTATATAAGGATAAACTTGTAATGGGTTTTGTCAACGACGGATTTCAACAATACGGTCAAGCCCAGCTGCTGCAGCTGATAGCCGGATGAGATAAAAATTAGAATTATTGAAAAAATAGAATATAATATAAGGAAGTCTCAAAAACACGATGAAGGGTGAATCAGATCATGTTAGATCCAAGAATAGAACGATTGGCAGATGTTTTGGTAAATTATTCCACTAGGATCCAGCCCGGAGAGAATGTGCTCGTTGAAGCCTTCGGCATCGAGAATACGCTGGTTAAATCTATCGTACAAAAAATACATCAAGCCGGGGGCCGCCCTTTTGTTAACCTGCGCGATCATCAAGTGACCAGAGAACTGCTGATGAATGCAACGGAAGAACAAATCCGAACATGGGCGGAGACTGACGCTCATCAAATGACCCAAATGCAGGCCTATATCGGCGTGCGCGGCGGAAACAACATTTATGAGCTATCGGATGTTCCCGATGAGAAGATGAAGCTTTACAACAAGCTGTACAACCATAAAGTCCACTCCACGATCCGTGTGAAAAACACGAAATGGGTCGTGCTGCGCTACCCTACGCCATCCATGTCCCAGCTCGCCTCCATGAGCACCGAGGCATTCGAAAAGCTTTACTTTGACGTATGTACGATGGACTACTCCAAAATGAGCAAAGCAATGGATGCTTTGGCGGATTTAATGAACAAGACGGATAAAGTCCGGTTAACAGCCGACGGGACGGACCTGACCTTCTCGATCAAAAGCATTCCTGCCATCAAGTGTGCAGGAGAGATGAACATCCCAGACGGCGAGGTCTTTACCGCTCCAGTCAGGGATTCCGTTAACGGCGTCATCTCTTATAATACCCCTAGCCCCTATAACGGCTTTGTATTTGAAAATGTGAAGCTGCGGTTTGAGAACGGTAAAATCATTGAGGCGACAGCAAATGATACTAGCCGGATCAATCAAATTTTCGATACGGATGAAGGAGCAAGGTTTGTCGGAGAATTCGCCATCGGCGTCAATCCCTTCATATTAAACCCGATGAAAGATATTCTATTTGATGAAAAAATTGCGGGGAGCATTCATTTCACTCCGGGCCAAGCTTATGATGAAGCCGATAATGGCAACAGATCTTCCATTCACTGGGATCTCGTTCTGATCCAAAGGCCGGAATACGGCGGAGGAGAAATTTATTTTGATGACCGGTTAATTCGAAAAGACGGACTTTTTGTTATCCCGGAGCTGATCCCTTTAAATCCCGAAAACCTGAAATAACCGGTTCAATTTGCAGTGTGTACACCGTTCTCTTTATGATATCCGGCGGACTATGGCTTGTTATTACAGTCCCGTCCGCCCCTCTCATCTGTTAAGTCGTTAAAGGAAGCTGCACATTTCCGGAATGTCCAATCCCTGTACCGCTAACCTGCATAAGATACAGAAGATCAAGCGGAAGGAGGATGTCATCCATGAGCTGCGTTGCTGGATATGGTTTCACTTCTATCGGCATTATTCTCGTACTTTTCATTCTTCTTGTCATTATTTCTACAGCCTGGTTCATTTAGTGTCCCCTAACCATCGGCGCTTTGACATTAGTGTTTGATCCCTTCATTCGGGAGGTGGATACTGTGAGCTGCGTTGCTGGATATGGCGGCCCTTACACGACGACAGGCGTTATTCTGGTTCTCTTTATTCTTCTGGTCATCGTACTCCGTGCCTGGTGGATCTAAGGGCACCTTGAACTCATTGGGAAAGGGACTTGTCCGGACTCCCTTTTCCTTGCTTTATCCAATGACATCGTCAAAAAAAGGGAACTCCGCCAGATTCAACGCATGCTTTCATCGTATGATACATATGGGACACCGTTGGTTAACGATTGGAGAAGAGAGGTTAAGGATGAGGAAACTCATTTTTTTTATTGGCCCTGCCGCTGCCGGGAAAACTACGCTGGCAAAAGCATTCGCTACAAAACACGGGACGGCTTTTTTTGATATGGACACCCTATTGAGGCCGTCTGCAGAAGCCATCATGACGCTTTCCGGTCTCGATCCCAACGACCGCGATTCAGCCGAATATAAATCGCGCTGCCGGGATTTGGGCTACCGAGTCACGATGGATGCCGCGCTTGAAAACGTAGAGCTTGGAACGGACTCGCTTGTCGTCGGGCCCTTTACCAAAGAGTCCGAGGATTCGTCATGGATCGAAAAGGAATTATCCCGAATCGGAGCAACGCTTCGGGATGTAGACGTCAAGGCCATATTCGTGTATCTCTCAGATGAAGAACTTTACCGCACTCGCATCAAAAAAAGAGGCTTGTCCATGGATGTGTGGAAGCTGGATCACTGGAACGAGTTCAGACGATCCTTGCATTACCGACAAATCCAATGGAAGCTTCCTGCTTCGTCGATTCTTTATTTGGACAACTCGGAACCACGACCGGAGGAGAAACTAACACTTCTCGAGCGGTTTGTCTATGGAAAAGAAAACCGGCCCTGCCCGCAATAATTGCGGGTCAGGGCCGATCGTTTAGATCCAGCTTGAAATCGAACGTTCATAGGAAATCAGTTCTTCCGGTTTGAAAAAATGAGCGATTTCCCGCTCTGCACTCTCCGGAGAGTCGGAACCATGAATGATATTATTGCCCGTATGTACCGCGAAGTCGCCGCGGATTGTTCCCGGAGCCGCATCCAACGGATTCGTCTTGCCCATCATCGTACGGGATAACTGAATGACATTATCCCCCTGCCAGACCATCGCGAATACCGGACCGGACGTAATAAATTGTACGAGTTCACCGAAGAACGGTCTTTCCTTGTGCTCTGCGTAGTGGTACTCCGCCTGCTCCTTTGTAATCTGGATCAGCTTCGCTCCGATGAGCTGAAATCCTTTTTCCTCAAAGCGCTGTGTGATCTTTCCGATTAATTGGCGTTGAACACCGTCAGGCTTGATCATTAAGAACGTTTTTTCCATGCTGGATACACTCCATCTCTATTTGTTGTCATAAATTTAGTATATCATCTATCACGTTGGTTTCCAATACTTACCGATTAGGCGCTTCGCTCCGGAACAAGACCCGACGCGGCTTTTTGGACTTTACCCATAGCCAGCTGCGCCTGAGCTGCAGCGATACGGGCTAGCGGTACCCGGTAAGGGGAGCAGCTGACATAGTCAAGACCTGCCTCGTGACAGAAGAAGATCGATTGCTTGTCGCCGCCATGTTCACCGCAAATACTTGTTTTGAGCTGCGGCTTTACGGATTTGCCTTGTTCCACCGCCCACTCAATCAGACGTCCTACACCCTCCCGGTCCAGAACCTGGAACGGATTGTCCGGCAGAAGCTTCGATTCCACATAGTGGGTTAAAAACTTGCCTTCGGCATCATCGCGGCTGTAACCGAACGTCATCTGCGTCAAATCGTTTGTACCAAACGAAAAGAAATCCGCATGAGCCGCAATTTGTGCCGCCGTCACGGCAGCTCGAGGCACCTCGATCATCGTGCCGATTCGGTATCGGAAGGTTCGGCCGGCTTCTCCCAGCACTTCCCCGGCTTTGCGTTCGACCAGCTCACGCATCCGTTTCAGCTCATTGGCATGGCCTACAAGCGGAATCATGATGTCCGGTTTTACTTCAACCCGTTCATTCAGGCAGTTGAGCACAGCGCGGAAAACAGCCTCTACCTGCATCTCGTAAATCTCGGGCAGTACCAGCCCAAGGCGGCAGCCCCGGGTTCCCAGCATCGGATTCATCTCATGCAGCGCCCTTACTTTGCGCAGAAGCTTATCGAGCTGTGCAAGCTCCACCGGATCCGCATCCGGCCGGAAGCGCAATCGCTCCTGCTGCACAATCAGCTGCTCCAGGTTCGGCAAAAACTCATGAAGCGGCGGATCCAGCAGCCGGATGGTCACGGGTAGACCATTCATCGCTTTAAAGATGCCTGTGAAATCCTTCTGCTGCATAGGAAGCAGCTGCGCTAGCGCTACGTTTCGTTCCTCTTCCGTCTCGGCCAGAATCATCGCCTGTACGACGGGAACACGCTCGGCGGACATAAACATATGCTCCGTCCGGCACAAGCCAATACCTTCAGCGCCGAAGCTTCGTGCTTTAGCCGCATCTTCAGGCGTATCCGCATTGGTATAGATTTGAAGCCTCCGGATGGAATCCGCCCAGCCAAGCAGCTGCTGCAGCTCCGCAGTGATCACCGGCTCCCTCAGGCTTACGCCCCCCAGAATGACGCGTCCCGTCGCACCGTCTATCGAGATATCCTCACCTTCCCGGACGGACCTTAGTACACCGCCCGCCTCCACGGTAAACTCGCGACCCTCAATACGAATTGCCTCGCAGCCGCACACGCAGGGCTTGCCCATTCCCCGCGCTACAACGGCTGCATGGCTCGTCATCCCGCCTCGGCTTGTCAGTACGCCTTCTGCAGCCAAAACGCCATGAATATCTTCCGGCGTCGTTTCCGACCGGATCAGGATCACTTTGCGGCCTGCGCGTGCCCAAGACTCCGCCGTATCGGCATCAAAAACTGCAGCCCCCGTCGCTGCACCCGGTGAAGCCGGCAATCCGGCCGCAAGCACATCCAGCGGTTTATCGGTATCAATCGCCCGATGCAGCAGCTGATCCAGATGAAACGGCTCAATCCGCTCAATCGCTTCCCCCCGCTCCAAAACCCCTTCCCGCACCAGATCCACCGCAATCTTCACAGCGGCCTGCGCAGTCCGTTTACCATCCCGCGTTTGCAGCAAGTACAGCTTTCCACGCTCGACCGTAAATTCAATGTCCTGCATATCTTTGTAGTGCAGCTCCAACGCTTCGGCGGTGCTCATCAGTTGGTTAAACACTTCAGGCATATCTTGCTTCAGCTCCGCAATCGGCACCGGAGTCCGGACACCGGCGACAACATCCTCCCCCTGCGCGTTCATCAAGTATTCGCCATACAGCGACTTCGCCCCGGTAGATGGATTACGGGTGAACACTACACCTGTCCCGCAATCGCTTCCCATGTTGCCAAATACCATCGATTGAATATTCACGGCCGTCCCCTGCTCATCAGGGATGTGATGAACCTTGCGGTATACCTTTGCACGTGCATTGTTCCATGAGCGGAAAACCGCTTCCACCGCCAGCTCCAGCTGTTCCTCTACCTTCTGCGGAAACGGACGGCCCGTTTCTTTCAGCACAGTCGCTTTGTAATCCTCAATTAATTGCATCCAGCCTTCAGCGGTTACCTGGCTATCATGCTCGACGCCGCTTTGCTGCTTCAGACGATGAAGCTGACCTTCAAAATGATATGATTCCAGATCAAATACTACATTACCGAACATTTGAATCAACCGACGATAGCAATCATAAGCAAAACGCGGGTTGCCTGTTAAAACGGCAAGCCCTCGGACGGTTTCATCATTCATGCCCAGATTGAGGATCGTATCCATCATGCCGGGCATCGAAGTGACCGAACCGGAACGGACCGATACCAGCAGCGGATTAAGAGGATCGCCGAATCGCTGGCCTTTCGCCGACTCTAACTGCTTCATCGCTTGCTCTACCTCGTCCATAAGTCCCTTGGGAAGCTGTCCTCCGGAGGCATAATACGCCCGGCACACCTCGGTAGTAATGGTAAACCCGGGCGGCACCGGCAATCCGACATTGGTCATTTCCGCCAGATTGGCTCCTTTTCCGCCAAGTAATTGCTTCATGCCGGCATGACCCGCTTTGAACGGAACTACACTTCGCATAATGGATTTCCCCCTAAAGTGGAATATATCGGAAAATGAATTAAATATAACATAACATACGTCGCTAATTTTGTAAATAGTATGTACTATTAAAAAATTTAATACGTAATTAATCAAAAAAAGAAGACATCGACGCTCTTCTTTAAGCGTGATGCCTTCCTTTGATAATCCTATTCCATCGAACAAGTCCGTTCCGCCGGCTCTGTTTGCTGAGCATCCTTGAGAGAAATCCGGGCACCGAGCGATCTGAAGCTGCCGATGACATCATCGTAGCCGCGCTCCAGATGCTCTACTCCGGTAATGCGCGTACAGCCTTCAGCGGTTAGTCCCGCCAGAATCAGGGACGTTCCCGCTCTGACGTCGGTCGCATGCACCCAATTGCCGACAAGCGGACGTCCGCCTCGGATAAAAGCACTTTCCCCTCGCACCTCGATCTCCGCACCTAATCTTCGCAGCTGCGGCACATGATTAAACCTGCGGGGATAGACTTTATCGGTGATGATGCTTTTGCCCTTGGCCTTGGTCAGCAGTGCAGTCATGGGCTGCTGCAGATCCGTAGCAAAGCCCGGATACATGGAAGCCCGGATACGTGTCGCCTTAATGGAACCCGTTCCGTACGCCGTGATCCCCGACTCGGTGCATTCCATCGTCAATCCCGCTTCGATGAGCTTTGAGATACAGGAACCCAGATGCTCGGGAATAACATCGGTTACCGTGACGCATCCTCCGGTAATGCCCGCCGCCATCAAAAAAGCGCCCGCCACAAGCCGGTCCGGAATGACGGTATGAATTCCTCCGTTTAAGTACGGGACTCCTTCAATGCGTATCCTGTCCGTTCCGGCGCCATAAATCTTTGCCCCCATCGCGTTTAAGAATGCCGCCGTATCGACAACCTCAGGATCGACGGCCGCATGAACCAAATTGGTTCTGCCCTGAGCTCGAACGGCAGCAAGCATTGCGTTGATTGTGGCCCCGGACGTTACGGTATCGAAGTAAATGTCGGCGCCCTGAAGCCTGCTTGCTTCCACCACATAATGATCCTCACGAAAAATAACCTTGGCGCCCAGCGCCTGAAATGCTTTTATATGCTGATCAATCGGTCTGGAGGAAAAATCGTCCCCTCCGGGAAATCCCACCGTAACTCTCCCAAATTTGGCCAGCAGCGCACCGGCGAAATAGTACGAGGCGCGGTATGAAGACGCCTTCCCCGGATCAATAACCGCGCTGTGAATATAACGGGGATCGATGATCATGCTGCCATCGGGCATGCGCGTAAGCCTGAGCCCGATCTCATGCCCGATGCGGGAAATCACTTTAACGTCGTAAATATCGGGAATCCCCTCCAAGGTCACTTCACCATCCGCCAAACAGGCGGCGGCAAGCAGCGCAAGCGAGCTGTTCTTAGAGCCGGGTATCGATATGAAGCCCTGGAGCGGTGCTGCAGGTTCAACTTGAATAAATCTCATTCATGTAACCCTACTTTCCACATGCGTACAACACGCTATTTCGAGTCCCATTCCAATACGTAACCGCTGCCGCGTACAGCACTAATCAGGAACGTGTCTTTACCATACTTCTTGCGAATCCGGTACACAAGCGCATTCAGTTCATCCATGCTGACATCGGGTACACTGTCGGAGCCCGACAGCCGTTCGCGCCACACGCTTCGTTTGATCTGCTCCATCGGCACCAGCCGGTTGGCTTCCTCATAAAGCAGCTTCAGAAACAAGTATTCTTTCTCGGACATCAAAAGTCTCTTGCCGTCCACAATGCATTCCCTTTTTTCCCAGTGGATCATCGGCTGGCCATTGGGCTCATCCCAAATCTGAGATATGCTGAGCGGCTCGAATTCCAATGTCTGATCGGCAAATATATATGAAAAATGAAGCACCGTCATGCCTTTAGCCAGCTTGATAATGTCCAGAGACTGCAGCGGATAAGGCTGATGCGGCTCCACCTTGACTCCATTAATTTCAGTACCGTGACGGCTTCCCAGATCATACAGTACAGCTTTGCTGCCTTCTTGCCGGATCAACACATGCTTACGCGAAATAAAGGCGTTCGTAAACGCAAAATCCGGCGAATATGTATTGGACGCTCTGCCTAATACCGTCTCGATAGCCGACAAATTAAGAGAAGTTCCGGATCGGAAAGGCTCCCCGCGAATGACGTAAAGACTGGCGAATGTATCCAGTTTCGTTCCCTCCGAATGCTGCCTTGCGGCCTTTGTCCCCATGGACAAGTGAGTGTGAATTCCTTTCCATCATAACGCATTCCAAAACGAATGGAAATGTTTGCTCAGTGACGGGTCAGTTATTTTTCAGTAATAATCCAAGACTCGGATCCTCAGTATATGCATATGTTTTTTATCGTCATCATACAAGGACTTGATTAGCTTTGAGTTTTGTTTGGCTTCGGCGCTTCGTGGTACCCTCTCTCCGTAAGGGGGCAGAGCTCCATCCGTTCGGATTCCATTACGGCCAGCTCATAACCGAGATCATCTCATTTCAACCGTAGGGCTACTATCTGTATCTAGAAGCCCGTGATATAATAAATCTATTTCCAGCATCTAAAGAAAACGCATTCATACGGGAGTGTACCTATATGCGCCTGTCCAGCCGACTGTTACCCGCTTTTATGGGACTGCTGCTCTTTTTATCGATTCCGTCATCCGAGTTTTTTTCTCCGGCTCCTTCCGTTTCACAGCCTGTGATTGTGGAGCCTCCGCACCTGAATTGGACGAAGGAAGAGCTTCTCAAGCCCCCGAATATCATCCTTGTTCTCAATGAAACCTTCTGGGATGCGACGAAATTGACAAATTTAATGTTCAGCCGTGATCCGATTCCTTTTTTTCATGCGCTGCAGAAGCAGTTCACTCACGGCACCATGCTGTCTCCCATGTTTGGCGGCGGTACGGCGAATGTGGAGCTTGAGGTGTTAACCGGTCATTCCATGCGTTTTTTTCCGGAGAATTCCATCCCTTATGAAACCTTCATTAAGCATCCGACCGCTTCGCTGGCCAGCATCTTGTCGCAGCAGGGCTATACGACGACGGCGATCAGTCCATTCTACGGATGGTTTTTTAACAGCTACGAGGTCTATAAGCAGCTTGGTTTTTCACAATTTATCAGCCTGGAATATTTTAACCCCAATGAGTATGTAGGACCGTATATAGGCGACCATGCGGTAGCAAAGCGTATTATCGAGGAAAGCGCTGAAAGTCCGGGTGCCGATTTCATTTTTGCCAATACGATGGAAAATCACTACCAATACTATCCCGGGAAATTCAAGAAAAATACGATCGATATCAAAGGAGACGGAGTATCTCAAGAAGCGATCGGCATTGCGGAGACTTACGCTCAAGGACTGACAGCTGCAGACAATATGCTTCAGGAGCTGGTCACCCACTTTAAACAGGTCAGAGAGCCGACGATTCTCGTGTTTTTTGGAGACCATTTGCCGTCATTGGAGAAATACTTGGTTTATACGGAAGCAGGGTATATCAGCGGTGAGGACGATCCGGAATTTTTGGAGAAAATGTACCAAGTTCCTGTTCTGATTTGGAATAATTATATGTCCGGGGAGAAGAAGGAGGCTTTGCATTTCAATACTTCATTCCTTGGCCCCTATGTGCTTCAGCTCTCGAAAAGACCAGGCAGCAGCTACACCGATTATTTAGGCGAGCTTTCCCGGCGTATGCCGATTCTCCCTCCCCCCAGCCATTATGCAAAGATGAATATTGATTCCGCCCTGGCCGACGAATACAAGGCGCGGCAGCATGCCATTCTGGACGCCGAAAAGCAGGCGGGAGGACAGCGCACCGGGTTCGTGCTCGGATACGGGGAACCCATCATTGAAGAAATATCGCCGGATGTAGTGGAGCTTGGGGAGAAGACAAGGCTAACCGTCCGGGGCGGAAGATTTGGAATCGGCAGCACCGTTTTTGTAAATGGCAAGAAGCTGCAGACCAGTTGGTTGAGCGAATCGTCGCTCAGTATAAGGCTCACCAAAGAGCTGGTGGAAAAACCGGGTCTGCTGGAGATTCAGGTCAAGATCATGGACTCGAAAAACAACATCCTAAACGAGTCGAGAACGGTAATTGTCCCTGTCGGCGAGAAGCAAAGCGAATAAATTCACGAGGATACACCAAGCTCCCCGATCCGCTGCGAAGTGCGGACGGGGAGCTTGGTTTTGTACGGCTTCTTTAAAGATTAAAGGAATAAGATTAACACCGGCTGACATTGTCCGGTGCAACGCTTCGCCCAGGCGCTGTTGAAGCTTGTCGATCCCTGCGCTTGCCCGGGAAATGAGGGCGGCATTGGACATCCGCTTGAACGAAGGTGAAACGGACCGGCTGCCGATCCTTTCATTGCGCCTTCCGAGCAAGAACGCCGAACTACCTTTGAGCAGCCGCACCTTACTCTTGCCTGTGCCACAGCTTTTGAAACTCCTCGTTGGTCTTCAATAATTCTTCCAGACGGCCGGAGGCCTCTATCCTGCCCTGTTTCATCACGATGATCCGGTCCGCACGCATGAGCGCAGCCTTACGATGAGAAATAACCAGGCATGCCGCCCCCTGCCGCTGCTCCTCCAGACGCTCCCACAGCTTCGCTTCCGTATCTACGTCCAGCGCGCTGGACAAATCGTCGAATACGAGCAGCTCCGCATCCCTTACAAACATACGTGCCGCCGCAGCTCTCTGCGCTTGGCCTCCGGACAGCTTTACGCCGCGCGGCCCAATGACAGTAGAGAGTCCTTGCGGCAATCGCTCTAAATCCTCTTCCATTACCGCAGAGCGGATTGCCCGCTGAAGTTGCTCTCCTTGCGGGCGTAGGCCAAGCAAAATGTTATTCTCCAGCGTGTCGCTGTATAAACGTGGAACTTGCGGCGTATAGGCGCTCCGCGGAGGAACAAAGAATTCACTCGGGTCCGCCACCGGGACGCCGTTCCAGCGAATATCTCCTTCCTGCTTAGGCAGCAAACCTAACAATGTCCGGACCAGCGTCGTTTTACCCGAGCCCACCCGTCCGGTAATGACCGTAAATGAGCCGTACTGCAGACGGAGGTCTATGCCTTCTATCCCCCGGCCCGTTTCCGGATACCTGTAAGTCAGACCGCAAACCTCCAGCACTTCGAGACGATCTTTCTCCGTCCGAACCGGCTCCTCCGGCTCAGGCAGCTCTCCGCGGAGATACAGGCGATGATATTCAGTCAGCCGTTTGGGCTCGGCGCCTTGCAAAAGTGCCAGCAGCCGGTCTTTGGCCACTTCGCTCACTTTAAAATAGGTCATAAATTTGCCGAAATTCTGGATAAACTGCGTCACGAAAGTCAAGTAATACACGAACAAAGCAAAATCACCGACAGTAAAGCTGCCGCTCCTCATTTTTTCCGCCGCTAACAAAAGAATCAGCCCGGTGCCGATATTAACGGCGTTAGAAAAAATCGAGTCCAATGAGGTCGTAAGCAGCTGATCCTTCAGCATGGCTTCCCGCCGCTTGCCATTAAGCTGTTTGAAGCGGCCGATCACACGATCTTCCGCCCCCGCTACCTGAACGGATTGTACGGTACTGAACATTTCGCTGATCGCTCCGGTAACTTGGCTGGTCGCTTCCCGGCTGGCCGCACGATACTTCTGCAGCAAGGCCGTAGACATCTGCGCCACCGTCACGACGATAATCAACGGGAGAAATACCCACAACGTCATCTGTGCATCGATGCGAATGAGAATAAAGCAGGATACGGCGGCAAATAACATCATGCCAAGCGCATCTGCCGACCAGCTGACCGTTTCCTCCACTTGATCGACATCATCGCGAAACGAACTGATCGCTTCGCCAGGTGATCCGGGAATCGCACGGGCTCCCGGCTCTTTAAGCACATGATTCAGTAAATTGCGCCGCAGCAGACCGCCAAGCCGAAACCGGAAGTGAACATCGGTCATGAAGCCGAATAGAATAAACACGATCCTGGCCAGAGCGGATATAAGAAGAAACGCGATCAGAGACATCACCCCGAAGCCGTATAGCGCGTGCCCCGTCAGCATATCAAAAAACTGCTTCGTAATCAGACCCGGCACGACCGGCGCTAAATAAATCAGCGACCAAGCCAGCGCATTCCATATCAATAAGCCTTTACGGTACCGGGTAAGCTTCCACAAAAAGCAGAACGTCGTCATACCAGCATCTCCTCCATTCCCAACTGCAGCATGCGGCTGTAACGGGATTGAGGCTCGGCGGCCAGCCTCTCCCGCTCCCCTTGCTCTGCAATGCGTCCATTATCGAGTATGAGAATCCGATCGGCCCTTTGAATCGTCGTGAGCCGATGCGCAATGATAATGCAGGTTCGGTCTCGAAGCAGACGGTTCATGGCGTGCTCGATCCGCTGTTCCGTTGCCGGATCCAGCCTTGACGAAGCCTCATCAAGGATGACAAGACCCGGATCGCGTAAAAACACGCGGGCGAACGACAGCAATTGAGCTTCTCCCGCGGACAAGCCTCCGCCTCCGGATTCCAGCAAGGTATCCAATCCGTACGTCAGTGAGCGAAGCCAGGATTCCAACCCGAGCTCCTTCAATACCTGTTCAACCTTCACATCACTTATCGATTCATCATAGAAGGTTAAATTGTCTCTTACAGTCCCTTGAAAAATCTCGATATTTTGCGTAACCATCCCGACACGGCTTCGCAGCTCATGCAGCTTGGTCTCCCGGATTTCAGTCCCGCCAAGCTTAATTTTCCCTTCACCCGGATCGTAAAAGCGCAGCAGCAGCCGGGCCAGCGTTGTTTTGCCGCTCCCTGTCCGGCCTAACAGCCCCAGCACCTTCCCTTGTTCCAAGCGGAAGCTTATATCCTCCAACGTAGCGTTTTGCGCATCGTATCCAAAGCCTACACCATCGAATTCAACGGATAACGGCCCTTGCGGCAGAGCGGTACCATGGCCGTCTTGAATGAGCGATTTGGTCTGCAGCAGCTCGCGAATGCGCACGATGCTCGCATCGGCCTTTTGCAGGTCCTCCATTTGCGTTCGGATCTGTTCAATCGGCTTGGCCATCAGCTCGGTATAGTAAAAAATCATGTACACCGTTCCAATCGTAATGGAGCCTTGACGCCACAAATAGTAGCTGATCGCCAAGGCTGCCGCATTGCCGATCGTAAACACCAGCAGCGTCGTAATCCACATGGAGGCCCATCCGAGATATGCCCGGATCCGGATCGGCAGCCACTCGCGAAGCAGACGGTGAAAACGATGCATGACATACCCCGTCGCCCCGCTCGCACGGGTGTCCTCCGTCCCCTCCAAATGCTCGCCTAGAAATCCGTAGAACGAGGCGCTTATCTGCCTAAGCTTGCTCCAGTGGGGCACTGCAAATTTACGGATATATCGGATGGCGGCAATAGCAAAAATCACAAAAATAAGCATCCCCGTGCCGATGAGCCAGCCTTCTCGAAACAGCAGCACCAGCATGCCCGCCACCAGCAGCAAATTGCTTGCCAGCATGATCACGAAATTGGAGAAAAAATTAGATAAATTGTTGATATCCCCATCTACGCGCTCAATGATAGCCCCTGAGGTTTGTGACTTGTGAAACGACATATCCAGCTTCAAGCAGTGTGCGGCTACAGCCTCACGCAGCTGGTTCGTCGCAATCCAGCCTACGTTGGCACCTATATATGACGCCCCGACCGCAAACCCCTGTTGTACCAAGGTAACGACAATAAATAATACGGCTGCATAGATCAGCGGCCTGCTGCTATCCTGCGATTGCGCCGTATCTATAAAATAACGAATAATTTGCGGATTAATGAGCTGCATGGCTATACCGCTTAACAGCAGCACCGTAAGAACGGCCATGCTTTTGCGCTGCGGTTTAAGATACTGCTGCAGCAAGCTGGCATATTCTCTAGCCGGAATTTTGCGTATCCCCTTAACCATGATCTTCTGCAGCCCCCTTTAAGTAAAGACATTCTATCATAGGACGAGCCTAATCCACTATAGTATCAAGGGGAAAATAAAAAGCCGCCGCGCCAATGCAGCGGAAGCTTATGATACATGATTAGGTTAGTTATATCCCGTTTACAGGCTGCCTAGCCTTTGCTGGCAAGCTGCTTGCGCATGCGTATATGCCATATACCTGCGTCAAGAAACGGCTCGGGAGAGATCGTCTCATACCCCAGCTTTCGGTAAAACGGCTCAGCTTGGGTCTGTGCATCCAGGATGACAGCCGGCACGCCCTGTAACCGGATATCCTCTTCCATCGCTTGAATGAGCAGCCGGCCGATTCCCCTGCCGCGGTAAGGCGACAGCACTGCGATCCGCTGAAGCTTCGCTGTATGATCGTCGTACATTCGCCAGCGTGCAGCCCCGATCGGCTTCGCCCCGTCCGCCGCCATAAAATGCCGGCAAGCTGTCCACGAGACGTCAAACTCATCCATTTCAAGGTCACGCGGAACCTTCTGTTCTTCCACAAAAACGTTCATACTAGAGTAAAGGACTGAATTTTTTTTTTTTTTTCAGCCCCTCCTCATCAAACCGTACGTGAAGTTTTCCCTCATACGGCTTTCCGATGTTCGTCATTCATGCGCATGCGATTTACAAAAGCGTCTTT